>NZ_JAVHZD010000030.1:0-109084 GCF_031119615.1 Paraburkholderia sp. SARCC-3016
TAGCCATGTCGTTCTGTGAGCCAAGGAGTTGGTAGAATGTTTTGTCTTCCTAAGACCGCTTGGCCTCCGACTTGATCAGATCGAACGCCTTGACGACGGCACCGGCCGGCAACACCTCGATCTTCAGGTCGCCGCCGGTCATCGTATTGACCTTGCCGGCGAAGTCGACGGCGTACTCGTGGAAGATGTCTTTTTGCGGCCACGTGCTCTGCCAGCGCATCACGGTCGGGCCTTGTGCTTTCACGATTGCCGGAAAGCCCAGCGATACCGCCCCTGTGGCGCCGGCCGCCGCCCCAGCGGACGCGCGCCGAAGAAATTTCCGGCGCGCCGGTTCACTCTTTCTTTTCCTGTCGGACGTGGCCACGGCTGTCTCCCCAGAACCTGTTTCGCTGCACGATGCCGCCGGACAGCGAGGTATCTATCGCCCGCGACCCGATCGTCCGTTCAGCTGCCACTGCATTCTAGGTAGGCTGCTTTGTAACGCCAATGAAAGGTTAACCATTACGATACCCGGCGCACATGGCGGGTATCGGCATCATTTCCTGACGCTGCCGTCGGCCTCGTCGTTTGCGGTTCCGGCCGGCATCGCCGTCGCGCCGCTCATCACGATCCCGAGCGCCGGCGCATGCATGAAGTCGTCGCCGGACTGCCCGCGCAGCGTCTCGCGTGCAACATCGAGCCACGCGCGCGCGGCGTGCGACAGGTAGCCGTTGCGCCGCCAGCCGATCGCGATTTCCCACAGAATTTCCGGCTCGACGACGGGCCGGCACGTGAACTCCGCCGCATCGAGCCGGCGGCAGTACGGCGCCGGCAGCAACGCGATGCCGACGCCCGCCAGCACCAGCGCAACCATGAAGTCCCAATGCTCGCTGTGGCTCACGATGCCCGGTACAAAGCCGGCGACGCGGCACGCGTGCAGCACGACGTCGTTGAGCGCGAGACTTTCGCCGTAGAACACGAACGGCTCGGCGGCGAGATCGGCGAGCGGCACCTGTTTCATCGCGTCCCAGCGGGAGCCTTTGCGCGCGACGAGCCACAGGCGCTGACGCGTCATCGGCAGCGCGTCGATCCTGTCGGGATCGACCGGCAGCAGCACGCCGCCCAGTTCGAGTTCGCCGTCGATCAGCGCCGCCTCGACGGCGCGCGAGCCTTCCTCGATCAGCTTCAGCTCGACCTTCGGATAGCGCTGGCGGAATGCGGCGATGGCCGGCGTGAAGAGTGCACCGCCCATCGGCGGAATGCCGATGGTCAGCGTGCCGCGGCCGAGCGTGCCGAGGTCGTCGAGTTCTTTCTGTAGCTGCGCCTGCGCGGCGAGTACGTCCTGACCGCGTTGGTAGACGATCCGGCCGGCATCGGTCAGCACCATCTGGCGGCCGTCGCGCAACAGCAGCGGCGAGCCGATTTCGTCTTCGAGCGCCTTCACCATCTTGCTGATGGTCGGCTGCGTCACGTACATCTGCCCGGCAGCGACGGTGAAGCTTTGTTGCCGGACGACCTCGATGAAATAGCGAAGCGCGCGCAGTTCCACGATAAGGCTCCCGTTGTAAATGCCGCCCCGACGCGGCGCCGGTCCGGGCTGATGCGGCACCGTGTCAGTTCAATTCCGCTCAGCGCAGCAGGATTCCATTATGGAATGATTTCAATGTGTGTAAGTCATTATATTTATATCAGGGATAACCCTATACTCGCCTGACCATAAGCGATTTCAGGGAGTGGCCATGAGCGTTTCAGTCACGAAGTTCGCCGCGGGCGCGCGCTCGGCCGCCCTCGAGCCGGTCGTGCGTATTGCACGGATCGTCGCGCAATGCCTCGCGCTCGCGGGCGTCTGGTTCGTCGCCGACTTTGCGGTGAAGCGCATCGGGTTGCCGGTGCCGGGCGGCGTGATCGGCCTGCTCGCGCTGCTCGCCGCGTTGCTGTGCGGCGGCATCGCGCCGCGCTGGGTGAAAGCGGGCGCGGACTGGTTGCTGTCGGAACTGCTGCTGTTCTTCATTCCAGCCGCCGTCGCGGCGGTCCAGTACGGCGGGCTGTTTCGCGAGGACGGCTGGCGGCTTGCGCTCGTGGTCGCGGGCGGCACGCTGATGGTGATGGTCGCGGTGGCGTTCGCGGTCGAGCAGGCATCGCGTTTCGAGCGCCGGCTTGCGCTGCGTCGCGTGCCGGTTGTCGCGGGCCGCGCCGGTCGCGGCTGAAGGTCGCTTCGCGCGTCGAGTTAAACGCTAACGATACGGCCTCGCCATGACCGCATTCTTCACGTCCCCGCTTTTCACGTTCCTTCGCGCCGACGATGCGTCGCGCGCGATTGCTGCCGGGTGTCTCGTGCTGACAGTCGCGCTCTACTTCATGTCGAAGATGCTCTACGCGCGCGTGAAGACGATGTGGTTCACGCCGCTTGTCGCCGTGCCGATCGTGCTCGTGGCGATCGTCGCGCTCGCGCATATTCCGTATCGCGTTTACTTCCAGGACACGCGCTGGCTCATGTGGCTGCTCGGCCCCGCAACCGTCGCGTTCGCCGTGCCGATCTACGAGTATCGCGACTTGATGAAGCGGCACTGGATCTCGCTCGCGGTGGGAGTGGTGGTCGGCATCGTCGTCGCGGTGGGCGGCTCGCTTGCGCTCGCGAAACTGCTGCACCTGTCGCCCGAATTGCAGCGCAGCCTCATGACGCGTTCCATCTCGACACCGTTCGCGCTCGCGGTCAGCGACAAGATTCACGCGCCGAAAGACCTGACCGCGCTGTTCGTGATCGCGACGGGCGTGTGCGGCATGATCTTCGGCGAGCTCGTGCTCGCGCTGCTGCCGCTGCGCTCGCGCCTCGCGCGCGGCGCACTGTTCGGTGCGGCCGCGCACGGCGTCGGCACCGCGAAGGCGCGCGAGCTCGGCAGCGAGGAAGGTGTCGTCGCGAGTCTCACGATGATGATCGCCGGCGTCGTGATGGTGCTGCTTGCGCCATTGCTCGGCATGCTGCCTGTTTAAGGGCGATGCATGCGAGTGATGCATGAGCGGTAACGCGTGAGGCAGCGCGCGGCGCGAACGCTTCGAACATGCGGCCGCGAGGCGCGTTACAGCGCGCGTTCATCGGGCCCCATCACGGTAAATGCGGGTCGCACGCGCCATCCTGATTTGCTACAATCTGCGCTCGCCTTCGAGGAGCGTTGCGACGGGTTCCCGCCCGCCAGGCTCGAAGGTGGTCAATTCGAAGAGTAACTGCATCAAGCGCTTGCTCTTCGTATCGAACGGCGCTCACGTCAATCTTCTAATTTTCTTAGAAAGGAGGGCGTGATGAACGCCGCAGTTTACGATTCCAAAGACTCGAAAGATTTCGTCGTCGCAGACCTCGCGCTCGCAGGCTGGGGCCGCAAGGAACTGAACATCGCCGAAACGGAGATGCCGGGCCTCGTGCAGATCCGCGACGAGTACAAGACGCAGCAACCGTTGAAGGGCGCGCGCATCGCGGGCTCGCTGCACATGACGATCCAGACCGGCGTGCTGATCGAGACGCTGAAGGCGCTCGGCGCCGACGTGCGCTGGGCATCGTGCAACATCTTCTCGACGCAGGACCACGCCGCTGCCGCGATCGCCGAAAGCGGCACGCCGGTGTTCGCATTCAAGGGCGAATCGCTCGACGAATACTGGCAATTCACGCACCGCATCTTCGAATGGCCGAACGGTCAGTTCGCGAACATGATCCTCGATGACGGCGGCGATGCAACGCTGCTGCTCATTCTCGGCTCGAAGGCCGAGAAGGATCGCTCGGTGATCGCCAAGCCGACCAACGAAGAAGAAACCGCGCTGTTCAAGTCGATCGCGCAGCATCTCGACGTGGACGCGACCTGGTATTCGAAGCGCCTCGCGCACATCAAGGGCGTGACCGAAGAAACCACGACCGGCGTGCATCGTCTGTACCAGATGGAGAAGGAAGGCCGTCTGCCGTTCCCCGCGATCAACGTGAACGACTCGGTGACGAAGTCGAAATTCGACAACCTGTACGGCTGCCGCGAGTCGCTCGTGGACGGCATCAAGCGCGCCACCGACGTGATGATCGCGGGCAAGATCGCCGTGGTTGCCGGTTACGGCGACGTGGGCAAGGGTTGCGCGCAATCGCTGCGCGGCCTCGGCGCGACCGTGTGGGTGACCGAAATCGATCCGATCTGCGCGTTGCAGGCGGCGATGGAAGGCTACCGCGTCGTGACGATGGAATACGCGGCCGACAAGGCCGACATTTTCGTGACGGCCACCGGCAACTACCATGTGATCAACCACGATCACATGAAGGCGATGCGCCACAACGCGATCGTCTGCAACATCGGCCACTTCGATTCGGAAATCGATGTCGCTTCGACGCGCCAGTACCAGTGGGAAAACATCAAGCCGCAAGTCGACCACATCATTTTCCCGGACGGCAAGCGCGTGATCCTGCTGGCCGAAGGCCGCCTCGTCAACCTCGGCTGCGCCACGGGCCACCCGTCGTTCGTGATGTCGAACTCGTTCACGAACCAGACGCTCGCGCAGATCGAACTGTTCACGCAAGGCAACAAGTACGAGAACAAGGTCTACGTGCTGCCGAAGCAGCTCGACGAGAAGGTCGCGCGCCTGCACCTCGCGCGTATCGGTGCGAACCTGACCGTGCTGTCGACGGATCAGGCGAGCTATATCGGCGTCGACAGGAACGGTCCGTTCAAGCCGAACCACTACCGTTACTAGGCACGTTGCCGATTGCGCGCGGTGCGCCAGATGCATGGCATGCACCGCGCGCATTCGTGTTCAATGCGGACCGTGAGCACAATGTGAACATAAGGAGCCTTCGATGACCGTGCTGTTGACCTGGCTGATCAATGCGCTCGCATTGTTGATCATCACGTACCTCGTGCCGTCGATCCACATCCGCAGCTTCGGCACGGCGCTGATCGTCGCGCTCGTGCTCGGGCTCATCAACACGGTGTTGCGGCCGGTGCTGATCCTGCTGACGTTGCCGGTCACGATACTCACGCTCGGACTCTTCATTCTCGTCGTCAACGCACTGTGTTTCTGGCTGTGCGCGTCGCTGCTGAAGGGCTTCGAAGTGTCGGGTTTCTGGTCGGCGTTCTTCGGCTCGATTCTGTACAGCATCGTTTCGTGGCTGCTGTCCGCGCTTATTTTCGGCAATCGCAGTTTCGGCTAGCCGTCGCCGCGCGAGGCGCAACTTGCGGCGCGCGGCGGGCATGCTGCCATTGCCTATCGGATTCTGATCCGGACCATGAACCCTATGGAACTTTCATTCGAATTCTTCCCGCCTAAAACGCAGGAAGGCGTCGAGAAGCTGCGCGCGACACGCGAGCAACTGCTTGCGCTCAAGCCGAAGTTTGTGTCGGTCACATTCGGCGCGGGCGGCTCGACGCAGCAAGGCACGCTCGATACCGTCCTCGACATGTCGAAGGGCGGTCTCGAAGCGGCGCCGCATCTGTCGTGCATCGGCTCGTCGAAAGACGACCTGCGGCGCATTCTCGGCGAGTACCGCTCGCATGGCATTCGCCATATCGTCGCGTTGCGCGGCGACCTGCCGTCGGGCATGGGCGCGGTCGGCGAACTGCGCTATGCGTCGGAGCTCGTCAGCTTTATCCGCGCCGAGTCCGGCGACTGGTTTCATATCGAAGTCGCCGCGTATCCGGAATACCATCCGCAGTCGCGCACGCCGCGGCACGATCTCGAGAATTTCGCGCGCAAGGTGAAGGCCGGCGCGGACTCCGCGATCACGCAGTACTTCTTCAATGCGGACGCGTACTTCCAGTTCGTCGACGATGCGCGCAAGCTCGGCGTCGATGTGCCGATCGTGCCCGGCATCATGCCGATCACAAACTACTCGCAGCTGATGCGCTTTTCGGAAATGTGCGGCGCCGAAGTGCCGCGCTGGATCGCGCGGCGGCTCGAGAGTTTCGGCGACGACCGCGAAGCGATTCGCGCGTTCGGACTCGACGTCGTAACGGGGCTGTGTCAGCGGCTCGTCGATGCGGGTGTGCCGGGCCTGCATTTCTATACGCTCAACGCCGCTGCGTCGACCAGGACGATCTGCGAGCGGCTCGGTCTGTAGGCCGGATTCACGGCCAGGGCACACGGCCAGGACGCACGGCCAGGACGCACGGTCACGACTTGCGCGCCGGTTATAACCCGCCGCGCATAGCTCATGCTGCGATCGAAAACGTCTTGCGCGATCTTGCGCAAGACGTTCTGCCGCACAAGGCGGTTGATCGGGCCAATCGAGGGCGCCCGCGCCCGATTCCCATATACATGTTTGAACGTTTGCGCCACCGGATTTTGTCCGCTTGTGAGGGCCGGTAAAGCTCAGTAATATCGCGCTACGCTGGTTTTGACCGGTTACAAATCTGGAGGAAACATGAACCAAAACAGACTGTTGCGCGCGCTCCGGCTCACAATGCTAAGCGCGGCCGCAGCGGTGACGATGGCGGGCACGCAACTGGCGAATGCCGCCGACATCCCGAATAAAACCCTCGTCTACTGCTCAGAAGGCAGCCCCGCGGGTTTCGATCCAGCGCAATACACGACGGGCGTGGACTTCACCGCCAATACGTTCACCGTTTATAACCGTCTTGTCGAATTCGAACGCGGCGGCACGAAGGTCGAACCGGGCCTCGCCGAAAAGTGGGACGTGTCGCCGGACGGCAAAACGTATACGTTCCATCTGCGTCACGGCGTCAAATTCCAGACCACTTCGTTTTTCAAGCCGACGCGCGAGTTCAACGCGGACGACGTGATCTTCACGTTCCAGCGCATGCTCGATCCGAATCAGCCGTTCCGCAAGGCCTACCCGGTGCAGTTCCCGTACTTTAGCGACATGGGTCTCGACAAGCTGATCACGAAGGTCGAAAAGGTCGACCCGTACACGGTGAAATTCACGCTCGCCGAAGTGAACGCGCCGTTCATCCAGAATCTCGCAATGGAATACGCGTCGATCCTGTCGGCTGAATACGCGGACCAGCTGTTGAAGGAAGGCAAGGCCGCCGACATCAACCAGAAGCCGGTCGGCACGGGCCCGTTCATCTTCAAGAGCTACACGAAGGATGCGACGATCCGCTTCGACGGCAATCCTGATTACTGGAAGCCGAACACGGTCAAGGTCTCGAAGCTGATCTTCTCGATCACGCCCGATGCGGGCGTGCGCGTGCAGAAGCTGAAGGCCGGCGAATGTCAGGTGATGAGCTACCCGCGTCCTGCCGATATCGCGCCGCTGAAGGCCGACAACAACATCGCGATGCCGTCGCAAGCGGGCTTCAACCTTGGCTACCTTGCGTATAACGTCACGCACAAGCCGCTCGACAAGCTCGAAGTGCGCGAAGCGCTCGACATGGCGATCAACAAGAAAGCGATCGTCGATTCCGTGTATCAGGGCGCGGGCCAGCTCGCGACGAACCCGATGCCGCCGACGCAATGGTCGTACGACAAATCGCTGAAGGCAGCTTCGTACGATCCGGACAAGGCGAAGGCGTTGCTCGCGAAGGCCGGTTTCCCGAACGGCTTCGAGATCACGCTCTGGGCCATGCCGGTGCAGCGTCCGTACAACCCGAACGGCAAGCTGATGGCCGAGATGATTCAGGCCGACTGGGCGAAGATCGGCGTGAAGGCGAAGATCGTCACGTACGAGTGGGGCGAGTACATCAAGCGCGCGCACGCGGGCGAAGACGATACGATGCTGATCGGCTGGACCGGCGACAACGGCGATCCGGACAACTGGCTCGGCACGCTGCTCGGCTGCGACGCAGTGAATGGCAATAACTTCTCGAAATGGTGTTACAAGCCTTTCGACGACCTCGTGAAGAAGGGCCGCGAAACCAACGGTCAGGACGCGCGCACGAAGTTTTATGTGCAGGCGCAGCAGATCTTTGCGGAACAACTGCCGTTCTCGCCGATCGCACACTCGACTGTCTATCAGCCGATGAGCAAGAAGGTCACCGACATGCGCATCGAATCGCTCGGTTACCTGCGTTTCGACGGCGTCGGCATGCAGTAAGGCGGCACGTCGTGGCACGCGGCGGCGGGCGATATGCCTCGCGCCCCGCGGTAAGTTTTTCGCACGGTTAAGAAGACTGGTCGAAACTGTCCGGCGACGGGGTCACGAGCCCTTGTCGCCGGTTGCATTTTTCCCCATCCATACCATAGGGACGATCCATGTTCCGATTCGTTTTGCGCCGCATCGGGATGGTGATACCGACTTTCATCGGAATTACGATCCTTGCGTTCGCGCTCATCCACCTGATTCCAGGCGACCCGATCGAAGTGATGATGGGCGAGCGCGGCGTCGACCCGGCGCTGCATGCGGCGGCGCTTCACCGCCTCGGGCTCGACGAGCCGTTGCCGCTTCAATATCTGCACTACGTCGGACGCGCGCTGTCCGGCAATCTCGGTACCTCGATCATCACGAACACAAGCGTGATGGACGAGTTTCTGGCGCGCTTTCCAGCGACGGTCGAACTGTCGATCTGCGCGATGCTGTTCGCGCTCGTGGTCGGTTTGCCGGCCGGCGTGTTCGCCGCGCTCAAGCGCGGCACCGCCGTCGATCATGGCGTGATGGGCACCGCGCTGGCCGGTTACTCGATGCCGATCTTCTGGTGGGGCTTGATCCTCATCATGGTGTTTTCGTCGAAGCTCGGATGGACGCCCGTGTCGGGCCGCATCGCGGTCGAATACGACATTCCGCACGTAACGGGTTTCCTGCTGATCGACTCGCTGCTGCCGGGCACCGACGAGGGCTCGTTCCGCTCGGCGGTCAGCCATCTGATTCTGCCCGCGATCGTGCTCGGCACGATTCCGCTTGCGGTGGTCGCGCGCATGACGCGCTCGTCGATGCTCGAAGTGCTGCGCGAAGATTACATCCGTACCGCGCGCGCGAAGGGTTTATCGCCGGTGCGCGTGGTCGTCGTGCACGCATTGCGTAACGCGCTGATTCCGGTCGTCACCGTGATCGGCCTGCAGGTCGGCACGCTGCTCGCCGGCGCGGTGCTGACCGAAACGCTGTTCTCGTGGCCCGGCATCGGCAAGTGGCTGATCGATGCGATCAGCCGGCGCGACTATCCGGTCGTGCAGGGCGGGATTCTGATGATCGCCACGCTCGTTATCGTGGTGAACCTCGTCGTCGATCTGCTGTACGGCGTGTTGAATCCGCGCATTCGCCATACGAGGTAAAAGCAAGATGGCAGACCTTCAAAATGCAGTCCCGCAGGCGGTGACGCCGCCGAGCGGCCGCGCGCTCGCCGCCCGCGAATTCTGGGCCAACTTCTCGCGCAATCGCGGCGCGGTCGGCGCCGGCATCGTCGTGCTCGTGATGGTGTTCATCGCGATTTTCGCGCCGCTGATCGCTCCGCATAGTCCGATCGAGCAATACCGCGATTTTGTGAAGATTCCGCCCGCGTGGCTCGACGGCGGCAACTGGAAGTTCATTCTCGGCACCGACGAAGCGGGCCGCGACATTCTCTCGCGGCTCATGTACGGCGCGCGGCTGTCGTTCTGGATCGGTTGCGTGTCGGTCGTGCTCGCGCTGATTCCCGGCATCGTGCTCGGCCTGATCGCCGCGTTCTTCGACAAGTGGGCCGACACGCCGATCATGCGCGTGATGGACGTGCTGCTCGCGTTGCCGTCGCTGCTGCTTGCAGTTGCCGTGGTCGCGATCATCGGCCCGGGCCTGTTCAACACGATGTTCGCGATTGCGATCGTCGCGCTGCCGGGCTACGTGCGTTTGACGCGCGCCTCGGCGCTCGGCGAACTGCACAAGGAATATGTGATGGCGTCGCGCGTCGCGGGGGCCGGCACGCTGCGGCTCATGTTCTCGCAAGTGCTGCCGAACTGCACCGCGCCGCTGATCGTGCAGGCCACGCTCGGCTTTTCGTCGGCGATTCTCGATGCGGCCGCGCTCGGCTTCCTCGGTCTCGGCGTACAGCCGCCGTCGGCCGAGTGGGGCGCGATGCTCGCCTCCGCGCGCGACTATATCGACAGCGCATGGTGGATCGTCACGATGCCCGGTCTTTCGATTCTGATCTCGGTGCTCGCAATCAACCTGCTCGGCGACGGGCTGCGCGACGCGCTCGATCCCAAACTGAAACGGATGGCCTGACATGAGCGATTTATTGACCATCCGCAATCTCGCCGTCGACTTCGGCGGCCTCGCCGCGGTCGACCGCGTCAATCTCAATGTCGCGCCCGGGGAAGTGGTCGGCGTGGTCGGAGAATCGGGCTCGGGCAAGAGCGTGACGATGATGGCGCTGATGGGCCTGATCGACGCGCCGGGCAAGGTGACGGCCGACGAAATCACCTTCGACGGCAAGAACCTGCTGACCGCCCCGCCGAAAGAACGCCGCAAAATTATCGGCAAAGACATCGCGATGGTGTTTCAGGACGCGCTGACGAGCCTGAACCCGAGCTACACGGTCGGCTATCAGATCAAGGAAGTGCTGAAGCTGCACGAAGGGCTGCGCGGCGACGCGCTGAACCGCCGCGCGCTCGAACTGCTCGACCAGGTCGGCATTCCCGATGCGAAGAACCGCATCGGTTCGTTTCCGCACCAGATGTCGGGCGGCATGAACCAGCGCGTGATGATCGCGATGGCCGTCGCATGCAATCCGAAACTGCTGATCGCCGACGAACCGACTACCGCGCTCGACGTGACGATCCAGGCGCAGATCATGCAACTGCTCGTGCAGTTGCAGAAAGAGCGCGGCATGGCGCTCGTGCTGATTTCGCACGACCTGGCCGTGGTCTCGGAAGTCGCGCAACGCGTGGCCGTGATGTACGCGGGCGAGATCATCGAGACGAACCGCGTGCCCGATATCTTCGCGGCGCCTCATCATCCGTACACCGAAGCGCTGCTGGCGGCGATTCCCGAGCATAACGTCGGCGCCGTGCGGCTGGCGGCGCTGCCGGGCCTCGTGCCGGGCCGCGATGACCGGCCGAAGGGCTGCCTCTTCGCGCCGCGCTGCAAGTACGTCGTCGACGATTGCAGGAAAGCGCGGCCGCCGCTCGGCGGCTTGCCCAATCACGACAATACGGTTCGCGCGCGCTGCATCAAGCCGCTGAACCTGGCTACCGATGCGATTCGACCGGGAGGCGCACGATGAACGCAGTTCCTGAAACGGGCCATTCGGGCGCCGCGGCCGGCGGCGACCACGTGCTCGTCGCCGAGCAACTGGCAAAGCACTACGACGTGAAGCGCGGCATGTTCGGCCACGGCACGGTGAAGGCGTTGAACGGCGTGTCGTTTGCGCTGACGCGCGGGCGCACGCTCGCAGTCGTCGGCGAATCCGGCTGCGGCAAATCGACGCTCGCGCGCCAGTTGACGATGATCGAATCGCCGACTGCGGGACGCCTCCTGATCGACGGCGAAGATGTGGCCGGCGCCGATCACGCGAAGATCGCGGCGCTGCGCCGGCGCGTGCAGATGGTGTTCCAGAATCCGTTTGCGTCGCTGAACCCGCGCAAGACCGTCGAGCAGACGCTTGGCGAGCCGCTCGCGATCAACACGCCGCTTACCGCGAACGAGCGCGCCGAACGCATCGCGCACATGATGCGCATCGTCGGGCTGCGGCCCGAACACGCGAAGCGTTACCCGCATATGTTCTCGGGCGGGCAGCGTCAGCGGGTGGCGATTGCGCGGGCGATGATCCTCGATCCGCAGATCGTCGTCGCCGACGAACCGGTGTCCGCACTCGACGTCTCGATCCAGGCGCAGATTCTTAATTTGTTTATGGATCTGCAAGATGAGTTTAAGACCAGCTACGTCTTCATCTCGCACAATCTGGCCGTGGTTGAGCACATCGCCGACGACGTGATGGTGATGTATTTCGGCGGCATCGCCGAACTCGGCGACAATAAGACGATCTTCGAGAGGCCGCGTCATCCGTACACGCGGGCGCTGATGTCTGCGACGCCGTCGATCTTCGAAGCGGACCGGCGGATCCGGATCCGGCTGCAAGGCGAAATGCCGTCGCCGCTGAATCCGCCGTCGGGATGTACTTTCCATCAGCGTTGCCCGTATGCGATCGACCGGTGCCGTCAGGAGGAACCGAAGCTGCGTGAAGTGGATGGCCGTCAGGTTTCGTGTCACCGCGCCGAGGAGGTGGGGGACGCGGATGCCTGAAACGGCGGCGGCGCGCTGCGCGGTGCGCCGCTGCGTCGATGGCGTGCGGCACCGGGCGCACCTGCTGCGTGGGTTGCATGCGTTACGTTGGCTGCGCAGGGCGCCGCGCATGTTCATCGCGCTATGTTGCGGTCTGATGCTGGTGGCCGCCGCGTTTGCGGCGGTGGCCGGGTCCGCGCCGATGCCGCCGTGGCTCGCGGCGTGGGCGCCGGTCGCGTCGGCGTACGCGGCCGGCGAGGCGCCGGCGAACACGGCCGCGCAGGGGACGGCGCGGCCGACCTTGCCGCTGCCGCATCCGCCGGCCGCGCCGCCGCGCGTCGGTGCGCCGTCTACCAGTGCGTCGCCGCCGCCGGCGCCGGCGTCCTCGGGCACGACCACGGGCGGCCCGGTTCGCCCCGAGCCGGCCCGCATGCCGTTCTATGTCGCGACGCGCGGCGCGACGACCATCTATATTCTCGGCACGTTGCACGTCGGCGATCCGGTCGACTATCCGCCCGGGCAGCCGTTCCGGCGGCCGATTCTCGCCGCGCTCGCCGCCTCGCCGACGCTTGCGCTCGAACTGTCTCCGGACGATCTGCTCGTTTCACAGGACGATGTGTCGAAGTACGGCATCTGCCGGTATCCATGCCTGCCGAAGCTGTAAGTCGGAGGCCAAGCGGTCTTAGGAAGACAAAACATTCTACCAACTCCTTGGCTCACAGAACGACATGGCTACGATCCGACTTGCCGTGGCTCGCTTCGCTGCTCGTCGAGACCTACGATTCGCTGAGCGCCGGGCTGCAGACCGAGTACGGTACCGAGGCCCAGTTGCAGAATGTCTATTTGCGGCAACGCGGCCGGATCGTCGGGCTCGAGACGCTGGCCGAGCAGATGCGCGCCTTTACGAGCCTCAATCTCGCGCAGCAGCGCGAAATGCTCGCGCAGGATCTCGTGCAGACGCCGGCGGAGAACGTGAACGACGTGAAGGCGCTGCATCGGCTGTGGCGCGTCGGCGATGCCGACGCGCTTGCCGCATGGGAGGCCGCCAAGTCGGAGAAGCTCGCGCGCGACAAGCGCGTGTCGGCCTCGATCGACAACAAGATTCTTTATGAACGCAATCGCCGCTTCGTCACGCGGATGATCGCGATTTCCGCGCCGAACAGGCCCGTGTTCGTCGCCATCGGTGCGCTGCACCTCGGCGGCCGCAATGGCGTGCTGCAGTTGTTGCGGCAGCGCGGCTTCGTGGTCGAGCCGAGCTGATCATTCGCCGCGCACCAGCGCGTCGCGCATGCTTTCCACCACCGGCGCCCAGTCGCCGAGCGTCGTTTGCCGAAACAGCCGCGCAGTCGGATACCACGGCGAGTCGCTGCGGTGCTCGAGCCAGCGCCAGTCCGAGTTGGCGGGCAGCATGACCCACAGCGGCTTGCCCAGCGCGCCGGTCAGATGCGCGACGGCGGTATCGACGGTAATCACGAGATCGAGGTTGGCGATCAGTGCGGCGGTGTCCGAGAAGTCAGTCAGGTCCGCCGTGAAGTCGAGCGGGCGGATCGCTTCGGGCAGCGCGGCCAGTTGCGCGTGCGCCGCGCCTTTTTGCAGGTTGAGCCACGCCACCCCGGTCAGTTCGGTCAGCGGTGCGAGCGCCGCAAGCGGCATCGAACGATAACGGTCGTTGCCGAAGGTCGGACTGCCCGCCCAGACGAGGCCGATTTTCGGCTGCGCACCGACGGCTTCATGCAGACGCTCGCGCCAGTGCGCGATTTTCGCGGCATCGGCAAACAGGTACGGCACCGCGGCCGGGATGGTGTGCACTTCGGTGCCGACGACCGACGGCACGCTCATCAGCGAGATCCAGAAGTCGTAGTCGCCGCCCGGCGTGCCGGTCCACGCGCGGCGCACGCCGGGCACGCGTTGCGCGATGGCGAGCAACGGCGCGCGCACGCAGACGTCGACGATCGCGCCGCGTTCCGCGAGCACGCGCGCGTAACGCAAGAACTGGAACTGGTCGCCGAAACCCTGCTCGCGCACGAGCAGAATGCGCTTGCCGGCGATCGGCTCGCCGTGCCATTCGGGAATGCCTTCGACGGCGATCGCTTCATAGTCGCTTGCGCGCCAGCGTCGTGCGTATTCGGCCCAGCCGCGGCCGTAGTCGCCGCGCTTCAGATAGAGCCAGGCGAGATTCTGATGCGCGTCGGGCTGCCCGGGTTCGAGCGCGAGCGCCGCGCGATAGAACTGCTCTTCTTCGTCGTGGCGGCCCTGGGCGCCGAGCGAGGCGCCGAGACAGACAAGGTTCGTCGCGTTACCGTTCAGCGCGACGCCCTGCCGGTAGTGTTGTTCCGCGTCGCGGTATTCGCCGAGTTTGCCGAGCGCGGTGCCGAGATTCACATGTGCGTCGGCGAAATCCGGTTTCGCAGCGATTGCATGCCGGAAGTGAGCGGCGGCCGCGGCGAATTCGCCGCGCGCCTGCTGCGCGTTGCCCGCGTTGAAGTGCGCCTGCGCCGAATTCGGATCGAGCGACAGCGCGATCTGATATTGCGCGTAGGCGTCTTCATGACGGCCGAGCTTGTTCAACGACGAGCCAAGATTCACGTGGACGTCGACCAGTGTCGCGTCGATCGCGAGCGCGTGGCGATAGTGCGCGATCGCTTCTTCGAGCGCGCCTTGCGCCTGCAACGCGACCGCGAGGTTGTTATGCGCGTCGGCGAAGTCCGGCTTCAGCAGCAGCGCGTTGCGATAGCACTGCAGCGAGAACGCATGCTGGCCGCACGCCGCCGCGACGAGCCCGCGATTGCTCCAGCATTCGGCATTCGAGGCATCGAGCGCCAACGCGCGATCGAGCAGCGTGGCCGCGGCCGGATGTTCGCCAAGCTGATGTTGCAGTACGCCGTAGTAATGCAGCGCCTCGGGATGCTCAGGTATGCTTGCGAGCGTTTCGCGATAGAGCGCCTGGGCTTCGTCGAAACGGCCCCCGCGATGGGCCTCGAGCGCGAATGCGAGAGCAGTGGGGTAGGTTTGAGCAGCGGGTTGAGCAGCGGATCGGCCGACCCGATCGGGCTGAGCCGACGAAGAAGCAGACGAAGAAGACGAAGCAGACGTGCCGTCGGCACGAACAGGCGTGGCGGAATTGGACATCGCGGATCTCGGCGGAACGCCGGCGCGCGTTGCAGCGTGCACGCGCCGGACTGTGGATTTCGGATGCCCACAAGCTTAGGTCCGGGGTGCGCCAAGTTGCATCAGACGTATCCTAAATAGCGGCGACACGCCTGTTTTGCGGCTTGCACGGCGTGATCGCTTATCTCGAAAACGCGCAGAAACGAGACAGGGATACGACACGGATACGACAGGAAAGCGCGAACGGAACGCAGGCGCGTGCTTTCAGGCTCGCGCGCCCGCCGCCGCATGCACGCCGATTCCCGCGCCTTCGAGCGCGCCGCGAATGCGCCGCGCGAACGCGAGCGCATGTGGTCCGTCGCCGTGCAGGCAGATCGTCTGCGCGTTGATCGGCACCCACCGGCCATCGACAGCCTGCACGCGTCGCTCGCGCACCATCGTCAGCGTGCGTTCGAGCACGGCGTCTTCGTCGTCGAGCAGCGCGCCCGGTTCCTTGCGCGGCACGAGCGACCCGTCGGAACGGTAGCCGCGGTCGGCAAACACTTCCTCGATCGCGACGAGCCCCGCCTCGCGCGCGGCCGTGACGAGGCCGCTATTCGCGAGCCCGAATACGGCGACCGACGGATCGAAATCGTGCACGGCGCACGCGATCGCGTCGGCGATGCGCGCGTCGCGCGCCGCCTGGTTATAGAGCGCGCCATGCGGCTTCACATGCGCGATGCGTCCGCCTTCGGCCTGCGCGATCGCGGACAGCGCGCCGAGCTGATACAGCACGCCCGCGTAGATGTCGCCGGTCGGCAGGTCCATCTCCTTGCGGCCGAAATTTTCCGGATCGTTGAAGCTCGGATGCGCGCCGATCGACACGCCCTTCTGCACGGCCCAGCGCACGCAGTCGCGCATCGCATTGGCGCCGCCCGCATGCCAGCCGCACGCGATATTTGCCGAACTGACGAGATCGAGCAATGCTTCGTCGGAGCCGCAGCCTTCGCCGAGATCGGCGTTCAGATCGATTTCCATGATGTTCCTCAACTCTTCATTCACGCGATGCGCCCTGGCGACGCGCCGCGTGACTTCCTGCTGTTTGCCGCTGCTTCGCCCGCTCGGCCATCAAGGCTCAGGGACCGGCATCTCGCGCGCACGACGTTCTTCATGCAGCGCGATCGCGGCATCGATCTGCTGTAGATACTGCCGTTCTTCGAGCAGCGCAACGCGCGCTTCATGCGGCGTCGTCGGGACGAACCGCACGGCGCCGTTGAGCCGGATCTGCGCGAGCTTCCACAGATCAGCGTAGATCACCGAGCCGATCTTCGGGTAGCCGCCCGTGGTCTGCGCATCGCTCATCAGGACGATCGGCTGGCCATTCGGCGGCACCTGTATCGTGCCCGGCATGACAGCGTGGGACAGGAGATCGATCGTTTCGTTGCGCTCGAGCGCGCTGCCGGCAAGCCGATAGCCCATCCGGTTGCTGTTCGGCGTCACGCGCCATTCGTCGGACCAGAACGCGCGGTGCGCGGCGTCGCTGAAGCGGTCGTAGTCGGGCCCGGGCAGCACGCGGACCGGCATCTCCGATGCGGCGCCCGACGCGTGACGGCCGCGCCGCACCGGCTCGTCGACGAGGACGAACTTGCACCACGCCGGCGACTTCACGCCGAATGCAGGCGCATCGAGGCTCAAGCCGCGCGGACGGGTGGCCGGCGCGCCGGTTGTCTCACCGGTTGTTTCACCGGTCCTTACGCCGGTCGTTCCGTTG
Source organism: Paraburkholderia sp. SARCC-3016 (assembly GCF_031119615.1). Taxonomy (NCBI): domain Bacteria; kingdom Pseudomonadati; phylum Pseudomonadota; class Betaproteobacteria; order Burkholderiales; family Burkholderiaceae; genus Paraburkholderia; species Paraburkholderia sp. SARCC-3016. The sequence continues at coordinate 16,950 of NZ_JAVHZD010000030.1, forward strand.
GCCGTTACTTCTCGTGGAGCGCCCGCGGCGACCCCGATCGGCAGCCTGTCGCCGTCGCGCAGCGCGCGGCCGCCGAGGCCGCCGAAGCACGCGCCGAGATCGGTGCTGCGCGAACCGAGCACCGGCACCACATCGATGCCGCCCGCGACGCACACATAGCAGCGCATTCCTCGCTTCGCCGCATTGAGCGCGAGCAGCTGGCCCGCCTGCACGGGCACGCTCCACCACGAATAAACGGGCGTGCCGTCGAGCGTCGCGCCGAATTCGCCGCCCGTGATCGCCACGCGCGTCGCACGCGGAAAGCGCAACACGGTCGGGCCGAATGTGATTTCGAGGCCGGCCGCATCGGGCCGGTTGCCGACGAGCCGGTTGCCGACTTCGAGCGCGAGCCGGTCGAGCGCGCCGCCCATCGCGATGCCGAGATGCCGGTAGCCGTGGCGGCCGAGGTCCTGTACCGAGGTCAAACGACCCGCGCGGATCACGTCGATCATGTCCGTCGTTCCGGCCATCCGTGTTGCTCCGCGACCGTAAAGCGCACGCGGTCGCCCGGTTGCAGCAAAGTGGGCGGCGTGCGGGCCGGGTCGAATAGCGGCACCGTCGTGCGGCCGATCAACTGCCAGCCGCCTGGCGACGCGGCCGGATAGATACCGGTCTGCGATCCGCCGATGCCGACCGAGCCCGCGGGCACTTCAACGCGCGGCTCGGCGCGGCGCGGCGTGTGCAGCGCCTGATCGAGTCCGCCGAGATACGCGAAGCCCGGCTGGAAGCCTAGAAAGAACACGACGTATTCGGCCTGCGCGTGGCGCTCCACGACCTCTTGCGCGGAAAGGCCCGTATGCGCGGCGACTGCGTCGAGATCGGGTCCGCACGTGCCGCCGTATCGAACCGGTATTTCGATTTCGCGACCGGGCGTCGACCGATCGCCGGCTGCGTCCCAGGCGGCGCGCAACTGTTCGGCGAGGCCCTTGCGATCGGCCGCGAGCGGATCGAACACGAGCGTCAGGTTGTTCATGCCGGGCACGACTTCGAGCACGTGCGGCCACGTGCGCGCGGCCTCTGCAGCGGCCCAGACGCGTTGCTGACAGTCGAGCGTGGCGGGCGGCGGCGACTCGCAGACGAGTGCCGTATCGCCGAACGCATAGATGCGGGGGTGACGGGAAGTGGGGCGCGTCGATGGGCTCATGGGTCGCGTCGAAGGGTCGATGTGCGGATACGCAATCTCCAGTCCCGACGCGTTTTTCATCGGGATCGGCTCGCGTATATTCTCATTAAATTCTCAATAACTTCTCCATAAGCGTTTTCGCCAGGCTTTCACCCCAATCCGTGCGTCGTACACTTGGGACCCTTCCTGCCGCATTCCGGGACCCTATTCATGGCGCGTCATCCCACCAAGATAGTCTCGTCGGAGCATCTCGTTTCTGACGAAAGCGCGGAACTTTCAGAACTCGAATACGCGCTGATCATGGCGAGCAACGCCTTCAACCGGTGGATGGTTCGCTGCATGTCGGCGGCGGGCGAAAAGGACATGACCGCGATCGAGGTGTCGCTGCTGCACCATGTGAGTCATCGCGAACGCCGCAAGAAACTCGCGGACATCTGCTTCGTGCTCAATATCGAAGACACGCACGTTGCGACCTACGCGCTGAAGAAACTCGTGGCGCGAGGCTATGTGCATAGCGAAAAGAGCGGCAAGGAAGTGTTCTTCTCGGCGACCGACGCCGGGCGCGAACTCTGCGTCAGGTATCGCGAGGTGCGTGAAAGCTGTCTTATTTCAACGCTGCGCGAAAGCGGTCTCACGAACCAGCAGATCGGCGAAGCCGCGCAACTGATGCGCAACGCGTCCGGCCTCTACGATACGGCCGCGCGCGCGGCCGCTTCGCTGTAGCGGGAAGCTGTACCCGCTTGGGAGCAGGGACGTTTTCAGCTGCACGCCACGGCGGGCGTCCGCCCGTCGCCATCGCGATTGTCAGTGCCGTTGTTCGTCACTGCCGTTGTCATTGCCGCGCGGGTAGCCGCGGGTAGCAAGCGGCATCGGTGATGATCGCGTCGAGCGGCAGATCGTGCGGCTCGCGCGGCAGCGCGTTCGTCTTGCACGCTTCGTACGCGATGCCGATCGCGAGCGGAGCCGCGCCGGCCACGCGCCATCCGGCGAGCGTGCGATCGTAATAGCCGCCGCCGTAGCCGAGCCGGTAACCATGCTCGTCGAAGCCAACACACGGCACGAAGACCAGATCGGGCATGACCTCGCGCACCGTGGCAGGCACGGGAATGCGATGCGCGCCGATTTCCATCGGCATAGCGGGCGTCCACGCGTGAAACGCGAGCGGCGCATCGCGTTGCATGACGACCGGAACACACGCTTCGCGCGCGGCATCGAGCGCAAGCCATGTTGCGATCGCGGCGCGCGCATCGAACTCGCTTTCGAGCGGCCAATAGAAGCCGACGCGCCGCGGCGCATGCTTCTGCAACATTTCGAGAAGGCGCCGGTTCAACGCGGCGTTCACGCCCGGGTCGCGGCTCGCATGCAGCCGAGCTTCGAACAACATGCGCCGCAGTCCCTTTTTCGATGATTTGGCGTCAGGGTTGCATGCTATCCTTTCGTTCAATTCGCGCTCCAGAAACAACGATGTCCACACGCCTTTTCCGAGTATATCGCGCGGTCGGTCTAGCACTTGCCGCGGCGGCCCTCGTCGCATGCAGCACGGCGTCCGCCGTGAAGCCCATCCCGCTTTCCCAGCTTACCAACGACGACCAGATCTTCGTCCAGTTGCGCGAAGCCGCGCGCAATAACGATCCGGTGCGCGCCGCGCAACTGGCCGCGATGATTCCGGATTATCCGGCGCCGTCGTATCTCGAGTACTTCCAGCTGAAGCCGCAACTGTTCGATTCGTCGGGACATGCGCGCATCGATGCACCCGATGCGCCGGTGCTCGCCTTCCTGCAGAAGTACGACGGCCAGGCGATTGCGGACCGCATGCGCAACGACTACCTGACGGTGCTCGGTGCCCGCCACGACTGGCGCAACTTCGACGAACAATACGCGCGCTTCGTGCTCAACGACGATACGCAGGTGAAGTGCTACGCGCTCGAATCGCGTGCGGCGCACGGCGAGAATGTCGCCGACGCGGCGCGCGCGCTGCTCGTCGAGCCGCGCTACTACGGCGACGGCTGCGTCGATCTGATCACCGCGCTCGCGATCAACCAGCAGTTCACGAGCGATGACGTCTGGCAGCAGATCCGCCTCGCGTACGAGCAGAACCAGACGAATACCGGCGCGAAGCTCGTCGATGCGCTCGGCAACCAGCGGCCCGACCCGGACCTCTTCAATCAGGCCGCCACCACGCCGCCGCTTCTGATCGCGCGCGGCGTCGGCGCCGATCCGCAGTCGCATCAGCTCGCGCTGCTCGCGATCACGCGAATGGCGCGCAACGATCCGGCCATGACGGCAGCCACGTTCACCTCGATCGCACAGTCGCTGACCACGCCGGAGCGCGCGATCGGCTGGGGCACGATCGCGTATCAGGCGGCCTTGAAGCAGATGCCGGGCGCGGTGGACTGGTACCGGCTGTCGGCGAACGCGCCGCTGTCGAATCCTGCTTACGAATGGCGCACGCGCTCGGCGCTGCTCGCCGGCGACTGGACGATGGTGCGCTGGTCGATCGAGCAGATGCCTGCCGCGCTGCGCAGCCAGCCGTCGTGGGTGTACTGGCATGCGCGCGCGCTGAAGGAGGCCGGCGACACGGCGCAGGCGAACGACGAATTCGCGCAGATCGCCTCGGGCTTCAACTTCTACGGGCAGCTCGCAAGCGAAGAACTGGGCCGCAAGATCACGGTGCCGCCGAAAACGACGGTCACGGACGCCGAAGTGCAGCAAGCGGCAAACACGCCTGGCTTTGCGCTGGCGCAACGTTTCTACCAGCTGAATCTGCGGCTCGAAGGCAACCGCGAATGGAACTGGCCGCTGCGCACGATGAGCGACGTGCAACTGCTGGCAGCGGCCGAGTACGCGCGCCGCATCGAGCTTTACGATCGCACGGTGAATACCGCGGACCGCACGAAGACCGAGCACGACTTCTCGCTGCGTTACCTGTCGCCGTTCCGCGATATCGTCGAGCGCGACGCGCAGTCGAACGGGCTCGATGTCGAGTGGGCTTACGGGCTGATTCGCCAGGAGTCGCGTTTTATCCTGAACGCACGCTCCGAAGTCGGCGCAAGCGGGCTCATGCAATTGATGCCCGGTACCGCTCAGCTGGTGGCAAGGAAGATCGGCCTCGGCCCGATTTCTCGCGAGCAGATGAACGACCTCAACACCAATATCCTGCTCGGCACGAACTATCTGTCGATGATCTACAATCAATTCGACGGGTCGGCCGTGCTCGCCACCGCCGGCTACAATGCGGGTCCCGGCCGCCCGCGCAACTGGCGTCAGTCGCTGCAGCACCCTGTCGAAGGGGCGATTTTCGCGGAAGCGATTCCCTTTCAGGAAACCCGCGACTATGTGAAGAACGTGTTGTCCAACACGGTCTACTATGCGGCGTTGTTCGAAGGCCGTCCGCAATCGCTGAAGGCGCGTTTGGGTTACATCGCACCGTAACAGCGCCGTATCCGCCGCGCCGCATGCCGTGCATGCGCACGGCGCGGCTTCAGTTTCAGCCATTGCCGCGGCTTCCCTGCTGAATGCGAGCCACCAGCTTGCAGGACAACTGGAGGTCGGAAATGCGACATCAAACCATTGCGGTGATCGGCGGTTCCGGTTTTATCGGCAGCCATCTCATCAACGCGCTCGTCGAGCTCGGCAAGACGGTGCGCCTTGCGACACGCCGACGCTATAACGCGCGACATCTAACGCTGTTGCCGATCGACGTGCTCGAAGTCGATGTGTTCGATCCCGTGCAACTCGCGCGCTTCGTCGAGAATGCCGATGCGGTGATCAATCTGGTCGGCACGCTGCACGGGCATCGCGGTCATCCGTACGGCCCGGAGTTCGCAAAGCTCCATGTCGAACTGCCGACGAAAATCGTGGCCGCCTGCGAAGGCAAGGGCGTGCACCGGCTGATTCAGATGAGCGCGCTGGGCTCCGATCCAAACGGACCGAGCATGTATATGCGTTCGAAAGGCGATGGCGAAAAAGCGGTGCGCGCGTCGTCGATGCTCGCGACGACCATCTTCCGACCGTCGGTCGTGTTCGGTCCCGAGGACGCGTTTCTAAACAAGTTTGCGTTTTTGCAGCGTGTGTTTCCGGTCATTCCGCTCGCGATGCCCGATGCGAAGTTCCAGCCGGTGTTCGTCGGCGACGTCGCGAAGGCGATCGTCAATGTGCTCGATCTCGACGCCGCCAACGGCCGCGTCTACGAACTCGGCGGACCGGCTGTCTATACGCTCGAGCAGCTCGTCGAATATTGCGGCACGGTGATCGGCAGGCAGGCGCGCATTGTCCGGCTGCCCGATGCTTTCGCGCGGCTGCAGGCGCTGACCTTCGAAATGGCGCCCGGCGAACCTGTCATTTCGCGCGACAATCTCGATTCGATGAAAGTCGACAGCGTGCTGACGGGGCCGCTCGCGCCGGAGCTCGACATCGAACCGGCGAGCATCGAGACCATTGCGCCCGTGTATCTGACAGGCGCGTCGCTGCGTTCGCGCTTCAATACGTTTCGCGCGAACGCGGGACGTTGATGGCGGTGATGATGTTCGAGGCGAGCCTGAGAAGCGCCTGAGAAGCGCCTGAGAAGCGCCAACCCATAACTTAACCGGCCTTTTTCCGGGGACAACGCATGAAACTCGTGATTGGTGACAAGAACTATTCGTCGTGGTCGATGCGCCCGTGGGTGCTGATGAAGCATTTCGGCATTCCGTTCGAAGAAGTCGCGGTCCGGCTCGGAGAGCCGGACACGCGCGCGTCGATTCTCGAACATTCGCCGTCGGGCAAAGTGCCGTGCCTCGTCATGGACAACGGCGCATCGGTATGGGAATCCGTTGCGATTCTCGAGACGCTCGCCGAGCATTTCCCCGACGTGCCGATGTGGCCGCGGGATGCGGCCGCGCGCGCGCATGCGCGCAGCGTCAGCGCGGAAATGCACGCGGGCTTCGCCGAGCTGCGCACGAACATGTGGATGAACATCCACGCGTCGTTTCCAGGCAAGGGCGCGACGCCCGGCGCGCTTGCCGACATCGCGCGCATCGAGGCGTTGTGGAGCGCGTGTCTCGACCAGTACGGCGGCCCGTTCCTGTTCGGCGAGTTCACCATTGCCGATGCGATGTATGCGCCCGTCGTGATGCGCTTCAACACATGGCGGCCGGCGTTGTCCGAAGCGGCCGCCGCCTACGCGCGGCGTCTGACCGATGCACCCGCCGTGCAGGCCTGGATTGCCGACGCGATGCGCGAGACGCACACGATCGATTACTACGAAACTCCTGCATGAAAATCTATGCAGTCGGCGGCGCGATTCGCGACAAGCTGCTCGGCCTGCCCGTGCAGGACCGCGATTATGTGGTGGTCGGCGCGACGCCCGAGCAGATGGCCGCGCAAGGCTACAGACCGGTCGGCAAGGACTTTCCGGTGTTTCTGCATCCGGTCACGCACGAGGAGTACGCGCTTGCGCGGACCGAGCGCAAGACCGCGGCCGGCTATCACGGCTTCCAGTTCTTCTATTCGCCGGACGTCACGCTCGAAGAAGACCTCGAGCGCCGCGACCTGACGGTCAACGCGATGGCACAGGAGGTGAGCCCGGACGGCGAACTGACGGGGCCGGTCGTCGATCCGTTCAACGGGCAGGCGGATCTGAAGGCGCGCGTGTTTCGCCATGTCGGTCATGCATTTGTCGAAGACCCGGTGCGCATTCTGCGCGTCGCGCGCTTCGCCGCGCGCTTCGCCGATTTCACGCTCGCGCCCGAAACGCTCGAGCTGATTCGCAAGATGGTCGAGGCCGGCGAAGTCGATGCGCTCGTGCCCGAGCGCGTCTGGCAGGAAGTCTCGCGCGGGTTGATGGAGAACAGGCCGTCGCGGATGTTCGACCTGTTGCGCACAGGCGGCGCGCTCGCGCGCGTGCTGCCCGAAATCGACGCGCTGTACGGCGTGCCGCAGCGTGCCGACTATCATCCTGAAGTCGACACCGGCGTGCACGTGATGATGGTCGTCGACTATGCGGCAAAGCGCGGGTACTCGTTGCCCGTGCGGTTCGCGGCGCTGACGCACGATCTTGGCAAGGCGACGACGCCCGACCATGTGCTGCCGCGCCATATCGGTCACGAAGGCCGCAGCGTCGATCTGTTGAAGCCGCTATGCGAACGGCTGCGCGTGCCGAACGAGTGCCGCGATCTCGCGGTGCTCGTCGCACGCGAGCACGGCAATATCCATCGTGTGATGGAGATGGGGGCGGCCGCGCTGGTGCGCCTCTTCGAGCGCAGCGACGCGTTGCGCAAGCCTGCGCGTTTTGCAGAGGCGCTGCAGGCGTGCGAGGCCGACGCGCGCGGGCGGCTCGGTTTCGAGACGCGCGATTACCCGCAGGCCGACCGGCTGCGCGAGGCGCTGGTGGCGGCGCGCGGCGTCGATGCGGGCGCGATTGCCGGTGCGCTTGGCGATATACGCGCGAATAAGCCCACGGCAATCAAGGATGCGGTGCATCGGGCGCGCGTGCGAGCGGTCGCGCAGGCGATTGGCGAGAAGGATCCGGAGAAAACCCCGGAGAAAGACGGCGACTGAAGTCCCATCGCGCGACGAAGGCGTCGCCTAAAGCCACCGCGCAATCAACGACAACAGCATCGACAGCACGAGCGTCGACATGAACGGAAACGGGTACTCGCGCCCAAAGATCCGCAACGTGACGTCGCCGGGCATGCGCCCGATGCCGATCTTGCGCAGCCACGGCCAGCATGCCGACAGCACCGCAACGGCGACGAACGTAGTGAGCAGCCAGCGGATCATCGTGTGGGTCCTTGGGTCGGAGCGTGTCAGAGCCTGTCAGAGCGTATGAGAGCGGTCGCCGCTCGCAAATGCATCGAGCGTGTCGTCGATGCCGCGCGAGAACGCGATCACCTTGAAGAGTTCGCCCATCTCAGCTTCCGATAACAGTTTCTGCACCGCGTTCGCGGCGGGCAGGAAGCGCGCGGCATCGGACGGGTCCAGTTCCGAGAGCGCTTCGGTAATGCCCGCGTTCATCAGAAAGCGCGCCTGCGACGTATAGCCGAGCAGATCGGCGCCCGTATCGGTGCCCGCTTCCGCGATGCCGCTGAATTCGACATGCGCGGTGATGTCCTGCAAGCCCGGATACAGAAACGGATCGCCATGCGCGCGATGCCGATAGTGGCACATCAGCGTGCCCTGTGCGCGCTGCGCATGGTAGTACTCGTGGCGCGGAAAACCGTAGTCGATAAAGAACGCGGCGCCGCGCGCGAGCATCCGGCAGATCGTGCGCGTGAACGCGCAGGCCGCTTCGTGCGTTTCGGTCACATAGTCGCCGTCGGCTTCGATTTCGTCGAGGAAGGCGGCATCGTGGGTGGACTGCAGCGCGCGGTCTTCGAAGGCGAATGTGTGGTCGCGGCAGACCACGCCGCGTTCGCGCCACTGGCCGTTTGCGTGCGCGAAAAGGCGCACCGGCATCGCGTCGAGCACTTCGTTGCCGATCACGACGCCGGCAAATTCATCGGGCAATGCGTCGAGCCACCGCACGCGCGCGGCAAGCGCGGGCGCCTGTGCTTCGAGCATCGTCTGCTGGCGCTCGCGCAATTCGCCGGACAGATCGACGATCGAGTAGGTATCGGGCGGCGCGCCGAGCGCGTCGAGCGCATTGAGCAGACCGGCCGCGAGCCGCCCCGTGCCCGCGCCGAATTCGATCACGTCGCGCGTGCCGCTTGCTTCGAGCGCCTCGGCGACGGGCCGCGCGAGCGTCGCCGCAAACAGCGGCGACAACTCGGGCGCGGTGACGAAGTCGCTGCCGTCTTCGGCGCGCCGGCCGAATTTGATTGCGCCGCCGCTGTAGTAGCCGAGACGCGGCGCATAAAGCGCGCGGTCCATGTAGCGGTCGAACGGCAGCCAGCCGCCGGCCGCGTCGATGTCGGCGCGAATCAGCTCGACGAGCGCGGTCGATTGGGCGAGCGCTGCGGCGTCGGGAGCGGGTAAACTATCGGGTTCGTGAGGCTTCGGATTCATTCCCGCATTGTAAATGAGCGACCGTTCCGTCCATTCGTCAGCCGGGGAAGCCGGCAGCGGCGAGGCTGGCCCTCGCCACGCGGCGCCGCCGGCGCGTGTCGTGCTGATCACCGGCGCCGCGCGGCGCATCGGGCGCGCGCTGGCGCTGGGCTTCGCCGCGCACGGTTGGGATGTGGCCGTGCACTACGGCGCATCGCGTGCGGAAGCCGGTGAACTGGTCGCCGAAATCGAAGCGCTGGGCCGCCGCACGATCGCCTTGCATGCGGATCTGGCGAACGAACCGGAAGTCGCGCGCCTGATCCCCGATTGCACGGCGGCGCTCGGACGTCCCGTATGCATCGTCAACAACGCCTCGCGCTTCGACGAAGACACGGCACGCGACGTCGCGTACGACAAGCTGCTGCATATGATGTCGATCAACGTCGGCGCGCCGCTCGTGCTCGCGCGCATGCTGCACGACGCGACGCCCGAGATCGCGCGGGAAGACGAAACGCAGCGCAGTGTGGTGATCAATCTGCTCGACCAGAAGCTGCAGAACATGAATCCGGACTACCTGTCGTACACGCTGTCGAAAGCGGCGCTCGAAGCCGCGACCGTCGCGCTCGCGCAGGCGCTCGCGCCGAAGCTGAGGGTCGTCGGGCTCTCGCCGGGCCTGACGCTGCAGTCCGCGGAGCAGACGCCGGCGAGCTTCGCGGCCGCGCACCGGATGACGCCGCTTGGCCGCGCGTCGCGTCCGGAAGACCTCGTTGCCGCCGCGCTGTATCTGGCCGATGCCGCGGGCGTGACGGGCACGACGCTCGTCGTCGACGGCGGCCAGCATCTCGTTCCGCTGCCGCGCGACGTGATGTTCCTGGCCGGCAGCTAACGAGCCCAGCGCCCTGTGCGGCGCTTATCCAGCGTGCTTGCCGCACGCTTACCCATCAGATCGGGGACGACCATGCACGCCTTCTTTCATCCGAATCTCGCCGATTGCCGCCGGCTTTTCCTGCGCAACTACGAGGTCTTTATCAACATCGGTGTGCACGATTTCGAAAAGCGTGGCGAGCAACGCGTCGTGATCAACGTCGATCTGTTCGTGCCGCTCGCGCTGTCGACGCCGCTCGAAGACAAACTGCGCGAAGTGGTCGACTACGATTTCATGCGCGCGACGATTGCACGCCGCGTCGAGCAGGGGCACATCCATCTGCAGGAAACGCTGTGCGACGACCTCGTGAAGATCATGCTCGCGCATCCGCACGTGCGTGCGGCGCGCGTGTCGACGGAAAAGCCCGATGTCTATCCGGACTGCGACGCGGTCGGCGTCGAGGTATTCCGCATCAAGGACGCGTGACGGCGGCTTCGGCTTGCGCATGAGCGCTCGCGGTTCTGCGCGCGGGCAGACTGGCGCGCGACGGCTGCGCGCCGTTGTCGAGGGCTTTCCTGACGGCGGCGTGCGCGCGCACGAGGCGCCGCTCGAGTTCGTCGGTCGTGAGGCCCCAGGCCCACGCCGCCTCGCCCGGCGTCAGGCGCTCCGCTTCGATCAGGATGATCGCAATGCGCTGTTCGTCGGGCAGCATCGCGACGACCTGCAGCAGGCGGCGGTTCGTTTCCGAATTCGCCTCGATGCGTGGCACGGCGCGCGCCGCGCAGGCTTCCGGGCGGCGCGCTTTCTGTTGCCAGCGCCGCAGCATCGTCGACATCAGGTTGACGCGCAACGACATATAGGGCGCGCAGTCGCACGTGCCGTCGTGTACGCCGCGACACACGTTGTCGAGCAGTTTCTCCGCGTCTTCCGGTGTCGAGGCAAGACGCAATGCGAATTTCCATAACTCGGGCAGTAATGCCTGCAATGCCGTAATCGTTCGGCCGCTTCCCATGTTGCAAATCCTTTGACGCTATCGAGCGACTAGAAGCGGCGCGACCTGATCAGGGTAAGAGCGTTCGCGCCGGTATATGCTCGCGTCAAGGTTGCCCGGGTGGGGCAGAGAAGGCCTGGCTATTCGATGGTGGACTGAAAGCAGTCAGGACGGCGCGAGTGCATCGCCTGTTACTGTATTCAGTGAATACAGCAAAGTGAACCGATTTTTTTCAATGCCGCCGATCAACAATAACAATGGTTCCATCAGGCGCAAGCCAAACCCGCGAAATGCGTCGTAGGGTCATGCCGCGGACCAGCAAAGTACGAATGGCTGTTCAAAATTTGCATGCGATGCAAGGAACAGCTGCGCGAAGAGACAGACGATTACGCGAGGACGGGTGGGCCGGAAATCTGTCATCGAGATGACACAAGTTGAATATAGGCGGACGCGGTTCGTATCCGTGACCGGAACGAACACGCCTCGCATGCGCACCACAGGCGCTTTCAAGCAGATTGAAAGAAGTTTAAAAGCCGCTTGAAAGCAGCAATCAGGCGCCGGTTCGAATGCCGGGTCAGGCGCTTGCCGCGCGCTCCGACGGACGGACGAACTCGATGCGGTTTTCGCTCGAATGCGAGAAGACGAGTGCCGCCTGCGTGTAGGACGAATCGCCGAACAGCGACTCCTCGTCGACCTTCGCGAGACCCGTGGCTAGCCCGCGGAAGTCGAACAGGTTCGTGTCCATCAGATGCGAGGGCACGACATCCGAGAGCGCGCGGAACACGTTGTCGACGCGGCCCGGCGTTTCGCGCTCCCACTGGCGCAGCATGTCCTTCACCTTCTTGCGCTGCAGGTTTTCCTGCGAACCGCACAGGTCGCACGGGATGATCGGGTATTCCATGTCGCGCGCGTAGCTCGCGATATCGCTTTCCTTGCAGTACGCGAGCGGCCGGATCACGACGTGCGCGCCGTCGTCGGTGGCGAGCTTCGGCGGCATCGCTTTCATCTTGCCGCCGAAGAACAGGTTCAGGAAAAACGTTTCGACAATGTCGTCGCGGTGGTGGCCGAGCGCGATCTTGTTCGCGCCCAGTTCCTTCGCGGTGCGATAGATGACGCCGCGGCGCAGCCGTGAACACAGCGAACACGTGGTCTTGCCCTCGGGCACCTTCTCCTTGACGATCGAATGCGTGTCCGCTTCGACGATGCGGTAGTCGACGCCGACCGATTCGAGGTAGCGCGGCAGCACTTCTTCAGGGAAACCGGGGTGCTTCTGGTCGAGATTCATCGCGATGATCTCGAACTTGACCGGGGCGCGCTTTTGCAGCGCCATCAGCACGGAAAGCATCGTGTACGAATCTTTTCCGCCGCTCATGCATGCGAGGATTCTGTCGCCCTCCTCGATCATGTTGAAGTCGTGAATAGCCTTGCCGACTTGCGACTGCAGACGGGTTTCGAGGCGGAAAAAGTTGTTTGACGCTTTCATGGCGGGGCTGATACGGAAATCGAATGGCGCGCCGCCTGCGGTAAGAAAGGCAAATTGCGCGGCGGTTCGTGGGATCAAGGCACGATGATACAACCAAACGCGCGGCGGCCCGGCGCCACGGGCGTCGCGCAAAACCGCGCCGGCCGCGTGCCGGACGGCGCCGGTGGGCGCCTGCGGCACGCCGTGCGACGGCGACGCTGTGCCGCGCTCGCCGCTCAACGCTCAGCGCTTGCGCGCCTTCATCCGGAACATGACGGGCCGGTCGGGCAGCGTCGTCGCGCGGCCGATCGGCCGCACCGGCTCGCCGCTTGCGAGCTGCGCGTCGAATGCCTGCACGAGACGCGCGAGCGCGAGCGTCGTTTCCGCGAGCGTGAACTGCGCGCCGACGCACACGCGCGGCCCGGTGCCGAACGGCAGATACGTGAAGCGCTGCGGAGCCGGCGCACCCGGTAGAAAGCGCGTCGGATCGAATGTGTCGGGGTTCTGCCAGAAGCCGCGATGGTGATGAAGCACCCACGGGCTGATCATCATCTGCGTGCCGCGTGTGACGGTTAGGCCTTCGAACGCATCGGGCGCGACGCAGTGGCGCAGGATCACCCATGCGGGTGGATAGATGCGCAAAGTCTCGTCGATCACCGCGCGCGTGTAAGGCAGCGCTTTGAGCACGTCGCCGGCACGCTCGGGGCTCAGATCGACGTCGCGTACCTCGTCGGCGAGCGCGGCCTGCGCGTCGGGCGCGTTCGCCAGCAGATACAGCGCCCAGAGCAGCGTGAGACCGCTCGGCTCGTGGCCCGCGACGATCATCGTGCCGACCTGGTCGGCGAGTTCGACGCGGCTGAAGGCGGCGCCCGTCTCCGGATCGCGCGCGGCCAGCAGCGCATCGAACAGATCGCGCGGGCCGTCGGCGGCGGGCTGGCGTTCGCGTGCGTCGATGATGCGCTCGACGAGCGCGTGCCAGCGCCGCCGAAAGCCGTTGCGCGGAATGTCGCGCGGCGTCGGCACCCAGTACGGCAGCACGAGTTCGGCGAGGCTCGCACGCGTGTGACGCAGCATGAACTCCTGCACGGCGGCGCGCACGGCCGGCCCGAATTCGTGGATTTCGAGCGAGAACATCGAACGCGCGGCAATCTTCAGCGCAAGCACGCGCATGACCGGCAGCAGATCGACGGGCGCGCCGTCGAGCGCGGCCAGCGCGTGCACCTCGTCTTCGGTGCACGCGGCGACATGGCGCGCCAGCACGGGCAGCATCTTCGGCGCGAGCGTCGGCGTAATCGTGCGGCGCTGATGCTTCCATTGCTCGCCGGTCGCGAGCATGACGCTATAGCGTCCGATCGGGCGAATCAATCGAACCGCATAGTCGGTGCGTGGGTAATTGCCGTGGTTTTCCACCAGCACGCGATGAATCATTTCGGGCTTGTTGAGGAGCACGCGCTTCTGATGGAACAGGCGTTCTTCGACGTAATCGGCCTCGTAGGCATCGCGGGTCCAGAGCCGAAGGCCGTCGTTGCGCATTGCATGAACGAAGCCCGCGGCCGATACCGGTTTGGCCGGCAACTGAGGCATCGGCGGGTTGAATAATGGGGCGGGGCGCGAGACGGAGCGGGTCGGGAAAGTGAGCGTGCTATGCGATGGCGCTTGCAAGGGAATCTCTCCGTCGGGGTTCGGTCAATCGGGTGGGAGGGGCGGCAGCGGGCGCGGGTACAACCCGAAAGAACGCTCGGAGCGAACGGTTATTCCCGCCTGCTCAATGGAGTTCCGCGAGAACGCGTGCATTGACGTGTTCGGCGATATGCGTGGCGATAAGCGGGATCACCTGTTTAACGTTTGCGATATCTGTTTTCGCATCGGAAAGGCGCTGACGTGTGCTTGCGAACGCATCGAAACCGCGTGTTTGCACACGTCGTTCGTGGTCGGAAGGCCCACATAAAAGCACTGTTTTGCCGTTGTCAGCCGCGCTTTTGCCGCGAGGCAGCATGTTAGAATTGCGCACCTCAAACTCGACCAACGCCCACGACATGAACATCGTGATTCTGGCGGCAGGCATGGGCAAGCGCATGCGTTCCGCGCTGCCGAAAGTGCTTCATCCACTGGCCGGTCGGCCGCTTCTCTCGCATGTCATCAGCACGGCGCGCACGCTGAATCCGACGCGACTCGTCGTCGTGATCGGTCATGGCGGCGAGTCGGTGCGCGAGGCGGTCGCGGCGCCCGACGTGCAGTTCGCCGTGCAGGAGCAGCAGCTCGGCACGGGCCATGCCGTGCAGCAGGCGCTGCCGCTGCTCGATCCGTCGGTGCCGACGCTCGTGCTGTACGGCGATGTGCCGCTCACGCGCGCAAGCACGCTGCAGCGCCTGTGCGAAGGCGCCGGGCAAAACGGCTACGGTGTCCTGACGGTTACGCTCGACGATCCGCAAGGCTACGGCCGCATGGTGCGCAACGCGGCGGGCAAGGTCGAGCGCATTGTCGAACAGAAAGACGCGACGCCCGAGCAGCAGAAAATCCGCGAGATCAACACGGGCATCGTCGTGATGCCCACCGCGCGTTTGCAAGCGTGGCTCGGCGCGCTGAAGAACGACAACTCGCAAGGCGAGTTCTATCTGACCGACGTCGTCGAACTCGCGATCGAAGCAGGCCTCGAAATCGTCACCGCGCAGCCCGACGAAGAATGGGAGACGCTCGGCGTCAACAGCAAGCAG
The DNA here is from genome assembly GCF_031119615.1 of Paraburkholderia sp. SARCC-3016. Lineage (NCBI taxonomy): Bacteria > Pseudomonadati > Pseudomonadota > Betaproteobacteria > Burkholderiales > Burkholderiaceae > Paraburkholderia > Paraburkholderia sp. SARCC-3016. The sequence continues at coordinate 32,106 of NZ_JAVHZD010000030.1, forward strand.
CAACTCGCGGAGCTCGAGCGCATTCATCAGCGCAACGTGGCCGATGCGCTGCTGGTCGCGGGCGTCACGCTGACGGATCCGGCGCGCCTCGATGTGCGCGGTTCGCTCGACTGCGGGCGCGACGTGTCGATCGACGTCAACTGCGTATTCGAAGGACGGGTGACGCTGGCGGACAACGTATCGATCGGCCCGAACTGCGTGATCCGCAACGCGACGATCGGCGCGGGCACGCGTGTCGACGCGTTCACGCATATCGAAGGCGCGGAAATCGGCGCGCACGCGGTCGTAGGACCCTATGCGCGGCTGCGGCCCGGCGCGGCGCTTGCTGACGAAGTGCACATCGGCAACTTCGTCGAAGTGAAGAACGCGGCGATCGGCCGCGGTTCGAAGGCGAATCATCTGAGCTATGTCGGCGATTCCGATGTCGGCACGCGCGTCAATATCGGCGCCGGCACGATCACCTGTAATTACGATGGCGCGAACAAGCTGCGCACCGTGATCGAAGACGACGTGTTCGTCGGCTCCGATACGCAACTCGTGGCGCCGGTGCGGGTCGGCCGCGGCGCGACGATCGCGGCCGGCACGACGGTGTGGAAGGACGTCGAGGAAGGCGTTCTCGTGCTCAACGACAAGACGCAAACGGGCAAGCGCGGGTACGTGCGCCCGACCAAAAAGAAAAGCTGACCCGAAGGCGGCGTATCGAAGCGATGCGTCGCGCGAAATGCGTCGGCTGGTGCCTTTCGCTGACGGCGCAGCGTTCAGCACGCTGCGCCGCTGAACTCGGCAACCCAACTCTGCAAAAAGGATCATCGCTATGTGCGGCATTGTCGGCGCGGTTGCGCAACGAAACATCGTCCCGGTTCTGATCGAAGGGCTGCGACGGCTCGAGTACCGCGGCTACGATTCATGCGGTGTCGCCGTGCTGGCGAATGGCGAACCGCGCCGTGCGCGCAGCGTCGCGCGCGTCGCCGATCTCGACGATCAGGTGCGCGACACGAAGCTCGGCGGCGAAACGGGTATTGCGCATACGCGCTGGGCGACGCATGGCGCGCCGGTCACGGACAATGCGCACCCGATCTTCTCGCGCGACACGCTCGCGATCGTGCACAACGGCATCATCGAAAACTACGAGACGCTGCGCGAGATGCTGCGCGGCAAGGGTTACGAGTTCGTCTCGCAGACCGACACCGAAGTGATCGCGCATCTGATCCACAGCCTGTATCGCGGCGACCTGTTCGCGGCGGTTCGCGAAACGGTGCAGCAACTGCACGGCGCGTATGCGATCGCGGTGCTGCACAAGGATCAGCCGCATACGGTGGTCGGCGCACGGCAAGGTTCGCCGCTCGTCGTCGGTCTCGGCGAAGGCGAAAACTTCCTCGCGTCCGACGCGCTTGCGCTTTCGGGCAGCACCGATCGTTTCATCTTCCTCGAAGAAGGCGACGTCTGCGAGCTGCGTCTGGACGGCGTGCGCATTGCCGATCGCGACGGCCAGGCGGCGCAGCGCGAGGCGCGGCAAGTCGCGGCATATGGCGGCGCGGTCGAGCTCGGCCCGTATCGCCACTTCATGCAGAAGGAAATTTTCGAGCAGCCGCGCGCGATCAGCGACACGATTCCAGTGGCCGATTCGATCGAGGCGTCGCTGTTCGGCGAGAACGCGCCGCAGGTGTTCAAAAAGATCGACAGCCTGCTGATTCTCGCTTGCGGCACGAGCTATTACTCAGGGCTTACTGCGAAATACTGGCTCGAATCGATCGCCAAGATTCCGACGCAGGTCGAGATTGCGAGCGAGTACCGCTATCGCGACTCGGTGCCGAATCCGAACGCCCTGGTCGTGGTGATCTCGCAGTCGGGCGAAACGGCCGATACGCTTGCGGCGCTCAAGCACGCGCAGTCGCTTGGCCACCACCATACGCTTGCGATCTGCAACGTCGGCACGAGCGCGATGGTGCGACAGACCGAATTCGCGTTTCTCACGCATGCGGGGCGCGAGATCGGCGTCGCGTCGACGAAGGCGTTCACGACGCAGCTCGTCGCGCTGTTTGTGCTCGCGGTGGCGTTGGGCAAGCTGCGCGGACATCTCGATGCGTCGCAGGAAAGCAGCTATGTCAAGCAACTGCGTCACCTGCCGGCTGCGTTGAACAGCGTGCTCGCGCTCGAGCCGCAGATCATCGCGTGGTCGGAAGAGTTTTCGCGCAAGGAAAATGCGCTGTTTCTCGGCCGCGGGCTCCACTATCCGATCGCGCTCGAGGGCGCGCTGAAGCTGAAGGAAATCTCGTATATCCACGCGGAGGCTTACCCGGCTGGTGAGCTGAAGCACGGGCCGCTTGCGCTCGTGACCGAAGCGATGCCGGTCGTGACGGTTGCGCCGAACGATGCGCTGCTCGAAAAGCTCAAGTCGAACATTCAGGAAGTGCGCGCGCGCGGCGGCCAGCTTTATGTATTCGCCGATTCGGATACGCGCATCGTCAATGCCGAAGGACTGCATGTGATCCGGATGCCTGAACACTACGGCGTGCTTTCGCCGATTCTGCACGTCGTGCCGCTGCAGTTGCTTGCGTATCACACGGCGTGTGCGCGCGGGACCGATGTGGATAAGCCGAGGAATCTGGCGAAGTCGGTGACGGTGGAGTGAGGGGGGCGTGGGGGCTTGGGAGAAGAACAAAAACACGCCACTCCCTCACCCGTTCCGCAACTCCCGCCGAATCAGCTTCCCAGTCGAAGTCATCGGAAGCGACTGCCTATATTCAATAACCCGTGGATACTCATGCGCCGCGAGACGCGTGCGCACATGGTCCTGCAGTTCCCTCGTCAGCGCATCATTAGCCGAGAACCCGTCCGCAAGCACGACAAACGCTTTCACGATCTCCGTGCGTTCCGCATCCGGCACCCCGACCACAGCCACGAGTCGCACGGCCGGGTGCCCAAGCAGACAGTCCTCGATAGGCCCCGGCCCGATACGGTAGCCGGCGCTCGTAATGACGTCGTCGTTGCGGCCGACGTAGTTGATGAATCCATCCGCGTCCATGCGGCCCAGGTCCCCCGTCAGCAGGAAGTCTCCCGCGAATTTACCGGCGGTGGCCGACGGGTTGTTCCAATAGCCGAGAAACATGACCGGATCGGGCGGCCGGATCGCGATATTGCCGATCTGATCAACCGGAACCACGGCGCCGTGGTCGTCCACGATCTGCACGTCGTGGCCCGGCGCGGCGCGTCCGATCGCTCCGGGACGAGGCTCGAACCAGTTGCCGCAGGACGACACAACCATGTTGCATTCGGTCTGGCCGTAAAACTCGTTGATGGTCGCGTTGAGCGCTGTCTTCCCCCAGTTGAGCAGTTCGGCACCCAACGATTCCCCGCCGCTCGCGATCGACCGAAGCCGCAAGTCCCATCGCTCGCGCGGCGATTTCTCCACGCGCAGCATCTTGAGCGCGGTCGGCGGCAAAAACACATGCGTGACCCGGTGACGGCTCATCAAGTCGAATGCCGCCGCGGCATTGAACTTCTCGAACCGGTGTGACACAACGGTGGCCCCGTGATGAAGCGCCGGCAGCAGCAAATCCAGCAGACCGCCAATCCACGCCCAATCGGCGGGGGTCCAGAAGATGTCGCCCCGGCTCACCGTGCCGCCGTGTGACATCTCCACGCCGGGAAGATGGCCCAGCAACACGCGATGCGCATGTAACGCGCCCTTTGGCTTGCCGGTGGTGCCCGACGTATAGATGATGGTGGCCGGGTCTTCCGCGAGTGTCGCGACCGGTTCATAGAAGTCCGGCTCGGCATCGAGCGCCGAGTCGAAATCCTCGATTTCGATAATCGAGTCTTCAACTGGCTCGGTAACGAGTATCGACCGTAAATCGGGTAGCCGGTCCCGGATGGCCGCGATCTTTTTCACGCCAGCGGCATCCGTTACAAGCACGCTTGCGCCGCTGTCTTTCAGCCGATATTCGAGCGCCTCCTCTCCAAACAGCGAGAACAGCGGGACCGAGATGGCGCCGACCTTGAAAGCCGCAATGTGCGCGATGGCAGTGTGTGGAGACTGTGCAAGGAGGATCGCGACGCGGCTTCCTCTCGCCACGCCACGCGCTTTCAGGCAGTTCGCCGCCTGATTACTGCGCCGGCGCAGTTCCCCGAAAGTCACGTGCACGACGCTTGCGTCTCTGTGTTCGTGAACGAGGGCGATTCGCTGCGGCTCCACGTCGGCCCACTTGTCGCAGACGTCGACGCCTATGTTGTAGCGCTCCGGGATCTCCCAACGGAAATGACGAATCTCGTCTTCGTAGCTGGGGCTTCCGCGCAACATATTCACACTCCTAGATACTGTCGTTGCAAGTCGGCGTCGTTCATGATTCGTTCAGGCTCGCATTCGAATACGATACGCCCTTTGTCGACGAGTCGACAATGCGCGCCCATCCGCGAGACGAATTCGAGATTCTGCTCGACGACGATGACGGCAATGCCGTCCCGCCGGTTGATGTCGCGCACCGTCTCGGCTATCTGGTCGACGATCGACGGTTGTATGCCTTCGGAGGGCTCGTCGAGCAGCAGCAGCGAAGGGCGCGTGATCAGCGCCCGCGCGAGGGCGAGGATCTGTTGTTGTCCGCCGCTGAGCGAGTCGCCGCGCGCATCGGCTTTCTCGCGAAGCATGGGAAACCAGGCGAACAAGCCGTCGATGGCCTCGCGCCAGTCCGGCCGCTTCGTGCCAAAGGCCGCGGCCTTCAGGTTGTCGATAACGGACAGCGAAGGAAAGATGTCGCGGCCCTGCGGCACGTAGGCGATGCCTTTACGCGCGCGCCGATGCATCTCCATGTCTTTCAGCGAACTCCCGTCGAACGATATGTCACCCTGCTGCACTGCAATTGCACCCGCTATCGCGCGCAGGAGGGTAGTCTTGCCGACGCCGTTGCGGCCGAGAATGGAAACCATCTGTCCCGGTTCCAACTTCAGGTCCAAACCGTGCAGAACCGAAGTTTTCCCATAGCCGGCGTGGAGGTTCGATATTTCAAGCAGCATGCTCTTGTCCATGTCGACCCAGATATATGTCCAGGATTCGTTCGTCACGGCGCAATTCATCGAGCGACCCCGAAGCAAAGACCTGCCCCTGATGAAACACCGTCACGGGAACATCGAGCGCGCGCACGAATTCCATGTCGTGCTCGACCACGATGACCGAGACCGAACGCCCCAGCAGGCGCACCATCGCGGCCATGCGTGAAGTCTCTTCTCTCGTCATGCCCGCTGTCGGTTCATCGAGCAGGACAACCGACGGTTCCGTCGCGACGACCATGGCAATTTCCAGCCATTGCTTCTGACCATGCGACAGCAATCCGGCGCTGTCGTCAGCACGTTCGTTGAGTCCCAGCCAGTCGATCAGCTCCTGAGTCCGGCGGTCTGCGGACCTCGCATGCCTCAGACGTCCGAACGCTGCCAGCCAGAGGTTTTCGCGTACGGACAGGTCGTTGAAAATGCTGGCCACCTGAAGCTTGATGCCGAGCCCGCTGCGCACTCTGTCGTGCGACTTCATGTGAGTGATGGGGCGGCCTTCGAGCTCGATTGCGCCGCGACTGGGCGGAAAACGACCGACAAGCAGATTGAAGAAGGTGCTTTTGCCGGCGCCGTTTGGCCCGATCAGGCAATGAACGCCGCGCTGCCCGAACTCGATGGTCGCTTCCTGTACCGCTTTTACGCCACCGAAGCGCTTCTCGAGTCCGTTCGCGGTAAGCGCGGCGCCGCGCGATCCGCTCAGGAACGGCAATTCGCCGAGCCGCGGCTCGCGCGATTCGGCTTGCGCGGCGAGGCTCGTTTTTCGAGCAAGCTTTTTTTCATGTCTCGACGCGAAGTCATTCGCGAGGGTGGGAACGACACCCATCGGCAAAAACAGAACCACTGCGATCAGCACGGCGCCGAGCACGATCGGCGTCGCGTCTCCGGCGCCGCCGCCCAATGCGAACGATGCCGACTGCACCAGCAGCGCGCCGACGAACGCTCCCGCAAACGAAACGCGGCCGCCGACGAGCACCCAGATCACGACCTGAGCGGCAAGCGATAGTCCGAACACGCCCGGGCTGATGAACATGGCCCATGACGCGTACAGCGCGCCGGCAACGCCGGCGATTGCTCCGCCCGCGGTGAACACGATCAGCTTTCGCAGACGAACGTCGTAGGCGAGCAGCTGGGTACGCAACTCGTTCTGGCACAACGCGGTAAGAACCCGGCCAAAGGGGCGCCTCAGAAGCACGTAAAGCAGCGCGACGATCAACGCGCACACCACGACAACGAGCGCATACGACTGCACCACCGTCAGCGCCGTTCCGCCGTCGCCGAACGGCAGTGTGAGCGGAGGGACCGCCGAGATGCCGTTATAGCCTCCGAGTTGCGCTGCGCCGATGTGGTACTTGGGGTCGGCCGTGCTCGACAGCACGGTGAAGAAAACGAGCGTCATCGCCAACGTGATGATGCCGACGTAGACGTCGCCGACGTTGCCATAGAAGATGAAGTAACCGACGATAGCCGCCACGGCTGCCGCGGCCACGATGGCGACCGCCACCGCGCAGAAAGTCTCGTTCGTGACGGGCAGGAAGTTGATGGCAGCAAGGCTGTAAGCGTACGCGCCGATGCCGAAGAACGCGCCTTGCCCGAAGCTGAATATTCCGCCATGGCCCCAAACGAGTGTCAGGCTGACCGCGAGCAGGCCATAAAGCACCCAGCTTGTCGCCTGCATGACCGCGAACTCGGGCATGACCACGCCGAGAACGAGGCAAATCACCGCGACTGCGGCACACGCGACGAGCCGTAGCCTCAAATTGCCGTTCAATAGTTTCATGGGTCGGCGTCCGCTCAGAGCTTGCGTCGCAAGCGACCGGAGATGCCGGTTGGCATCACGCGTACCAGGCAAATAGCCAGGATGAGCAAAGCCGCTTGCCCGAAGAAGGGAGTCGAGAGATACGAAATGACGTTCTCGATGCCGCCCAGCAGCACCGACGCTGCCGCCGCGCCCGTGAGAACCCCGGAACCACCCACGACCACGGTCATGAAAGCGCGGGCGATGTAAGCCTCGCCCATGGTCGGCATCACGCCGACCATGGGCGCCAGCAGCGCGCCGGCGGCACCGGCGAGGCCGGCGCCGAACATGAAAGTCAATGCGTTGATACGCCGCGGGTCGATGCCGATGGCCGAAGCCATCTGTGGCCGCTGAACCGCTGCTCGCGCCATCACGCCATACTTCGTTCGCGTGAAGACCGCATAGACGATCGCAAGCAGCGCGACAGCCGCAACAACAAGCACGATCGAATAAACGGAGACCGAGTATCCGCCTACCCGGAGGCTGCCGCCGGGAGTCGGAATGCCTTGCGTCGTCGGACCGAATACGTAGACCGCGACCTGAGACATGATCAGGCTCAGACCCCACGTCGCAAGCATGCTGTCCGCGAGGCGCCCGTACAGGTGGCGGATCAGCACGCGTTCCACGACCCATCCGTACGCGGCGACGACCGCAGTCGCGAGGATCATCGCAAGCGGCAGCGGGAGACCGCTCCTGACACCTGCCAGCGTCGCAAAAGCGCCGAACATCAGGAACTCGCCGTGGGCCAGATTGATGATTCCCATCATCCCGAACAGCACGGATAGACCTAGGGAGACCAGCACGAGAATCGCGATGCTGAGTCCGACGGACACAGCCATATTGACTATCCAGCCCAAGGTTGAGGCTTCCATCTTCAGGTTCGTCCGAGGCGTTCAGTCATTTAATTCGCGCCGGCGGAAGGCGTGAACTGGCGGGCCGTGCTGGGACGGGCTTTCAGGTCGCATACGCTGCGCTCGTAGCTCGGGGCGACCGCCTGTTGCTCGCCGATTACCGTGAAGCCGTGAGTTTCGTTTGCACGGGCGATATGCACGTTCTGCACGAGATGGTGCGTGCCGGCGTCCATCGACACCTTGCCCGAAGGGCTGTCGAACGCGATGCCGCTCTCGAGCGCGCCGACGACCTTGTCGCGGTCCGTACTGCCCGCCTTTGCGACGGCCATGGCCCACAAATGCCAGCCGTTCCACACCGCGACCGCGCTGTCCGTGATGTACGGGTAGTGATCGCCGTACGCCTTCTTCCAGGTCGCGCGAAACGTGTCGTTGTCCGCGCCGCCGAGTTCCTGGAAGTACGGAAACGCGACGACGATGCCGCTCGCTTCCTTAGGGCTGAGAACGACCTGCTCGTTTCCGAGGCCGAACGTCGCGGAGACGATCTGCATGCGGCTGGGCAATCCCGCCGCTGCGAACTGTCGATAGAAGGCGATGTGATTGCCGCCCACGAGCAGCGAAAAGACGACGTCGGGCTTCGCCTCCTGAAGCTTCGAGATGACCGAACCGAACTCGCTCACGTCGAGCGGGATAAAGTCGGTTCCGATCACGGTGCCGCCGGCCTTCGTGACGTACTGCTTGACCCATTCGGCGGAGATATGACCGTAGTTGTAGTCAGCCGCCAGAACGTAGAACTTTTTCTTGCCGTTCCTGATGGCCCAGTCGACCAGCGGCGCGATCTGCTGGGAAGGCACGATGCCCGTCAGGTAAGCATTCTTGTCGCACACGCCGCCTTCATATTGCTCGTTGTAGAAGTAGAGCGTTTTGTAGCGGTCTGCAACAGGCCGGATCGCTTCCCGCGACGCGCTCGTGATGCCGCCCATGATGACCGATACCTTATCGCGAAGAACAAGCTGATTCGCGTAGGTCGTGTATTTGGCGTTATCGGACTGCGCGTCGTACATGACGAGCTTCAGGGGGCGGCCGAGCACGCCGCCCGATTCGTTGATGGACTGAATGGCAAGCTTCGTGGCGTCCGCCATCGATTTGCCATAGACGTTGAGCCCTCCCGTTTCATCGAGAATGCTTCCGACCGTGATGGGCTCCTTGTCCGCCGCTGTCGCTGGAGTTTGCGCGAGGGACAGCAGGCAAATAACTGCCAGCCAGGAAAGTATTCGACTCATGGAAGCTCCGCTGGTTTGTTGAACGGTTTGCTATCGCCGGCTTGTCAACCTCGCCCGGCGAAGTCGCATGAATGCGCAAGTGCGAGCGAAAGCGGGCACCGACGGAAGTGATGCTGCGAAATTAACAGGGCGTCGTGTAGCCCGCTTGCATATCCAAGACAACGCAATAGTCCCCATCCGCCACACCAGGGTCATTGCTGATGCCGCGCGTTGACCCTGCTGTTCCACGCGCATGGCACGCATGCACAAGCGCGGGGAATTGACGCGCGCTACGCTCGTCTCGTCGCCAATGAAGGAGAACGCAGTGTCCAATTCGAGTGTGGATCAACTGGTCAAGACAATTGCGCAAGCGTCGGATTTGCCTCTCGACGGGAGCCGGACCGCCGCCATCAGCCAGATTCTTGGTGTCTGGTTGAAGGACGCCAACGCGTTGTCGGCAAAAATGAGTGCGCCGGAGTTCGCGCATGTGACGCCGATTACGGGCATTCTGCAGACGGTCAACCACGGCGAGGTGCCACATGGCGAGTGAACTGCCGGGGTTGTCCATCGCGGCCGCCGCGAAGCTCATCCGTCGTGGCGAGGTGAGTCCAGCCGAACTTCTCGAATCGTCGCTTCAGGCAATCGGGCAGCACAACAGTACGCTGCGCGCTTTCATTTCCGTCAACGAAGAATCGGCAAAAAAGGCGGCGGCTGCCGCGGAGCTGATGTTGTCGGCCGGTTACGACCTCGGTCCGCTGCACGGCATTCCTTTGGGCATCAAGGACAACATCGGAATTCGCGGCGAGCGCACGACGGCCGGAAGCAAGATTCTTGAAAACTGGCACCCTGACAAGGACGCCACTGTCATTGCGAAGCTCAAACAGGCCGGCGCCGTATTCGTTGGCAAGACGAACATGCACGAGTTCGCCTGGGGCGGCACCTCCGCGAATCCGCACTACGGACGCGTGCGCAATCCATGGGACACAGCCAGGTTTCCGGCCGGATCGAGCGGCGGGTCGGGCGCCGCCGTTGCCGCCGGTCTTTGCTATGGCGCGCTCGGCACCGACACAGGCGGGTCGATCCGCCTTCCTTCGGCGATCAACGGCGTGGTGGGGCTGCGGCCCACGTATGGACGCGTCAGCAATTCCGGAATCGTGCCTCTTGCCTGGACGATGGATACGGCAGGGCCCATGACGCGGACCGTGGAGGATTGCGCGCTGGTTTTCAACGCGATTGCCGGTGCTGATCCGACCGACCCCGCCACGGCTTCGGTACCGGTCGACGATTACTTATCGAGAATGAGCGTGGGTGTCAGAGGGCTGCGCATCGGTATCGTCCCCCGCTATTTCTTCAGTCACATCCAGTCCGACGTGAAACGTGCGGTCGAGCAGGCGCTGAAGACATTCGAAGAACTAGGCGCTCATCTCGTTGAAGTCGACGTCAAGCACATCGAAGGCAACATCTCCGCGCAACTGACGATCGAATCGGCCGAGCCCAGCACGTATCACCAGAAGTCGCTGCGCGAAAGGCCCGGCGATTTTGGCGAGGACGTTCGCACCTTGCTCGAGGTTGGCGAGATGCTGCTTGCCACTCATTATCTGCAGGCGCAGCGGTACCGGTCCGTGCTGCGCAACGAATTCCTCGAAGCCTTCAAGCGCGTGGACGTCTTCATTTGTCCGACGCTGCCGTTTACCGCGACGGCGCTCGGTGAAACGTCGGTTGTCATCGAAAACGGCGTGGAAGAAGACATGCTTTCCGCCATCATGCAATTTACGGGCGTGGCGAGCCTGACGGGTCTACCTTCGCTCAACGTTCCGTGCGGGTTCGATTCCGGCGGGCTGCCGGTCGGCATGCAGATTATCGGCGCGCCTTTCACTGAGTCGCACCTGTTTTCAGTGGGTCACGCGTTTCAGTGCGCGACCGATTTCCACACTCGACGTCCCGACCTGCGGTGAGAGCATGGCGACGACCGCGCTGCGCATCGCATCTTCGGATGCGCGGCGCAGCGGTTGTGCTGCCGCTCGAACCACGGCTACTCGTCGTCGGTCGACACTGAAGCGGGCCTTTGCGTCCGGAACAGGACGCTTTGCGGCGTCACACCGTAGCTCTTTTTAAACGAGCGGCTGAAGTGAGAAACGTCGCAGAATCCGTAGGTCATCGCAGCTTCCGTGACGTTCTTGACCGTCCCTCCGCGCAGCGCGCAATAGCTGGCCTCCAGCCGCTTCTGCCAGATCGATTTCATCGGGGTGGTCGCCTGTCCCGCGAAAGCACGCGCTAACGTACGCGTCGACACATGCATCGAAGTCGCGATGTGGTCCACGTCGAGGCCGACGTATTCGATGTTCTCCTCGATGAATGCGATTGCCTTGTGGTACAGCGCTGCTTGAGAAGACGCGGCGGGCACGTCGCCTTGATGGATTTCGATGATTGCGCTGACGAGATCGAGGATCGCGCTCGCCACGCGCGACTCGGCATGAGCGGACTGATTCAGCTCTTTCGATTCGCACGCTTCCTTGACCATGGCGCCGAGCACGGCCCGAAAGCCGGTGCCGGGTCCAAGCGACGTAGCGACCACGTGTTCCGCGCGGGCCGTGCGACGAAGCAGGAGGTCCCGCGGAATCCGCAGGATGAAGAACGATTCCGGCGCGATCGTATAGCTGAACGGACGCGCGGCGTCGTAGAGCAAAACGTCACCCGCTTGCTGCACCACTCTTCGGCCGTTCTGTTCGAGGTAGGCGACGCCATGCTCGAGATACGAAAGCCAAAGGTTCGTTTCCGGTCCGGTTCGAATGTTGTTGAAATCCCGCACCCATTGATGCTCGGGGCCGCTCATCTTCGCGACGTGCAGCGCGCCGATCGACCGTCCGACGATGTCGGCGTCAAACTGGTTTCGATGCGGGGAGTCGCTCGCCGCCGGAATGCAATGGCTGCACACGACGTCTCGCCAGTAATCGAAACGATCGGGCGCCGCGACTGCGGAGGTAGAAAACACGTATCGCATCGCAGCTCCTGAATCAGCCCGTCGACGTCCGAGGCCCTGGTTAAACTGACGAGTAGAGTTATCTGCCTTGGACCAGCGTGACAATGAGGGTTTGCGCCGACACCCGTGATGCCGTGCAGCATTGCGTGGGAGTTGAGCGCGCGAGAGGTCCGGCGCCACCATAGACCGCCAAATTCGCCGGTGCAAGATACGGTGACGGGCGCCAGACGTGCGGCGCGGTGGCGACGGAAAGCTTCGTGAAATCAGCCTGCCGGCGATTGGGAGGGCGGGGTGGACGGCGGTGCGGTGCGCGGGTCCGTCGCCGCGTCGCTGCCTGCGTGGTCGGCTACGGCATGGGTTGGCGGCGGAAATACCAGCGTAAACCGCGTCACGCCCGCCTCGCTCCGAGCGAGCCAGCTGCCGCCATGCAATTGCATGATGCTGCGCACGATCGAAAGTCCCAGCCCGCTCGATTCCGAAGACCGCTGCCGCGATGCGTCGGCGCGATAAAACCGGTCGAAGAGCCGCTCGAGATGATGCGGTGGAATTGTCGGGCCGCGGTTCTCCACGTGTAGCGCGACGCCGTCCCCGCGTGCTTCGGCCGTCATTGAAATCGCCGAGCCGGGCTCCGCGTAGCGAACCGCGTTGGCGAGCAGATTGCCGAGCGCGCGCCGCAGCAGCAGCGGATCGGCGAACACCGTGCCGTTCCCGTGCGATTCGATGCGCACGCCGCGGTCGTCGGCAAGGTCTTCGAAGTATTCGACGATGCGCGTGAACTCTTCGGTGACCGGCAGCGCCTTGCGTTCGATTGCATGATCGGCATGTTCGGCGCGTGCGAGGAACAGCATGTTGTCGATCATCTTCGACATCCGTTGCAGTTCCTCGAAGTTCGAGCCGAGCAGCCGCTGGTAGTAGGCGATGTCGCGCGTCTGGCTCAATCCCACTTCGGTTTGCCCGAGCAGGTTGCCGATCGGCGTGCGCAGGTCGTGCGCCATATCGGCGGACACCTGCTTCAACTGCGTGAAACCGCGTTCGAGCCGGTCGAGCATTGCGTTGAACGCACCGATCAGCGCGTCGAGTTCGGGCGGCGCGTCGCGCTGTTCGATGCGTGTCGACAGATTGCCCATGCCGATCGAGGCGGTCTGAGTTGCGAGGCGCCGCAGCGGATTCATGCCGCGGCGCGCGAAGCCGTACGCGAGCAGCGCGGCCAGCAGCGCCGCGAGCGACGCGAAGAGCAGAATCTGATCGCGATAGTCGGCCAGCATTTTCGTGCGCTCGGCCATGAGCCGCCCCGAGATGATCTGCAGATCGCGCTGCCCGGCCGCGCCCTGCGCGGCGGCCGCGACATAGATGAACGGCGTGCCGTCGTCCTGCGTCGTGTGGTGCACGGCCGACAGCGACAGTGCGGCGCCGGCCGGCACCGGCTTGACATCGGGCACGGCCGCGTGACCCGGATTGACCGTGATGAGCGGCGTGCCGTCCTGCATGCGCACGACGAGCAGCGACTCGGTATTGCCGAGCATATTCGCGAAGAGCTGCGGCTTTTCGCGGATCAGATCGCGTACGTCGACGTCGTGCATCAGCGTGCGGATCTGGTCGACACGCGTGACGAGCGCGCCGTCGTCGCGCACCACGAGTTGCGCTTCGAGTTGCCGGTACAGCACGAAACCGACGATCGCCATCGCGCCGAACGCAATCAGCGCAAACAGCAGCGCGAGCCGTGTGGTCAGCGAGATGCGTTTCACGATTCGTCCTCGCAGCGATAGCCGACCCCGTGCACCGTATGAATGAGGCGCCGCTCGAACGGCTCGTCGATCTTTTGCCGAAGCCGGCGCACGGCGACGTCGACGACGTTGGTATCGCTGTCGAAGTTCATGTCCCACACGCGCGAGGCGATCAGCGCGCGCGACAGCACCTGCCCCTGGTTCTGCATGAAGAATTGCAGCAGATTGAATTCCTTGTTGGTGAGCGAGATGCGCGTGCCGTTGCGCTCGACGCGGCGCTTCGGCACATCGACGCGCAGGTCGCCGAGCGTCAGCAACTCTTCCTGCTTTTGCGGCTGCCCGCGCCGCAAGATGATGCGGATGCGCGCGAGCAGTTCGGCAAACGAAAACGGCTTGACGAGGTAATCGTCGGCGCCGAGATCGAGGCCCTTCAACCGGTCTTCGAGCGTGCCGCGCGCGCTGAGGAACAGCACCGGTGTGTCGGTGCGTGCGCCGAGCTTCTTCATGACGGTCCAGCCGTCCATCTCCGGCATCATCACGTCGAGCAGGATCAGGTCGTAGCGCATTTCCTGCGCGAGGTGCAGGCCGTCGATGCCGTTGTTCGCCACGTCGACCACATACCCGGCTTCGGTGAGCCCGTTCTGCAGATAGTCGCCGGTTTTTGCTTCGTCTTCGATGACCAGAATTCGCATTTCGTCTACCGTCGATGTTTCCGCGTGAATCTTGAGCTTGTGCCGGCGCGCGTCGTGCCGGAGATTTCAACGGTGTGCGCAGGCGCGCTGCCGCATCCATCCGCTCGAGGTCCGGGTTGATGATGTTGTCCGCCTTCGCGACCATATACCAGACCGGCGTGTTCTTCCATGCCGGATCGGGGCTCTGCGCGGTGAAAACGGCGGCCGAGGCCGGCATCTGTGCGTGCGCTTCGAACTCCGCTTGCACGCGCGGCAGGTCGGCTGCGCCGACAGCGACCGGGCTGAACGAAGGTATACGCATGGCTGGTCGCTATGCGCCGGATCACGTTACTGAAAAGGGGTGAAACGTGATGCCAGTGTAGGGAAGGGCCTCGGACCGAGCCGTTACCCGGTCATTACAAAAAAATGACAAGGCTGTTGGGGCGGGCCGGTAAACGCGGGCAAAGTCGCGGCAAAGACGCGGGCGAGAGCGGACGAGAACGACCGAGGGCGCCCATGTAAAGGCGCCCCCGTGGCCTCCGGGCCGTGTTCCGGCCCGTCAGCCTGAACCAACTTGCTTTAGTGCTTGCGCTTCTGGGAATCCTTGACGGCTTCCTTCATGTCGCCGACGTCCTTGCGGGTCTGACCGACCTCCTGTTGAACGTCGCCCTTCAACTCCCGGGCCGGATTGTCCGTCGCGCGGCCGATTGCCTCGTTGGCCTTGCCCTTTACCTTCTCAACAGTGCCCTTCACCTGATCCTTATTCATGATGAACCCTCCTTTGAGACGACAAGGCGTCGCCAGCGATAGAAGAGCATGAAGCGAGCCTGCCACGCGCCGCGCATGCGAGTACGGCATTGTGCATGGCAGCAAAAATAAACTGCCGCGTTTTTTCAATCAGGCTGTACGCGATGCCGCGCAGCGACGCATAAAAACTGTCGCGATTGGAATGGCGCTTGCTAAAATCGGAAAAGAGGACGGAGGGCAATATGGCAGACATCCTTATTGTCGATGCCGATGCGAGCGTGCTGAGTACCCTCGGCCTGCTGATCGCTGCGGAGGGCTATGTGGTCCGCACGGCAACCAACGGCAGCGACGCGCTCGATCTCGCGCGCGCGAGCCGTCCCGATGTCCTGATCTCCGATACGCGCACACCTGGACTTTCCGGTCCCGCGCTCGTGCGCGAAATGCGCAAAGACCCTGTACTTGCTTCCGTGCCGGTCATCCTCGCTTTCAACGGCGCATTGCCGCCGCGCATTCGCGTCTTCAGTTTTTTGCGCAAGCCATTACGGTATGCCAGGCTTCTGAAAGTGCTGCACCGCGCCGAGCGCGCATGCGCAAAACGCGACGCGCGCCATTCGCCGACGAACTGGAGAGTCGCCCGGCGCCATCTGAAGGGCGAGCCGAAACCGGGCTGACGGTTCGAGCGCACAGTTTGCGCTCACGCGCACTCGAGGGCACTCGCGCGCGCTCGGGGTCATTCAAGCGTACTCGATCAGTGTCGCGTGTCCGGCAACGACAGCAGCAAGGCCGGCACGCTCATATCTTCGTCGAGTTCAGGCCAGTACAACTGCTGCCGGTCCAGTGAAATCGCGAAGTGCTCGCGCTCGTCGGAAGTCGCAGCTTCCAGCACCGGAAACCAGCGCAGCGGAAACTCGATATCCCGTCCGTCCGACAGCCGCAGAAACAAGTGCGCGCTATCGAAGCTCACATCGACTGCATCGGCATACATGGCTCGCTCCTGAAGAAGACTCTCTACACGCCCTTTACACGACCTCTACACGATAGGTGGCGCGGCAGTCGCGTTCAAGTGAGCCTGGCGCCGCATCTGTGCGGATCGTTGCGTAGTCGTTGCGTGCGTCGCTGCGCGAGGCGTGCGCCGCGCATTCGTTTGCGCAATCGTTTTCCGGGCATACATGCAACATGCGCGCGTCGCATGGCGACGGTTTGCCGGATTCCGGGTCCCGTCGTGACAGTTCCCGATACAATCCCCTGACGAATCGCCAGAGCCCGCATGCGTTGCGGGTTTGCTGCTTCGACTCGTTCATGCTGTGCGCAGCTATCAAGGAAGTCGTTCGTCGCGCCGTAAACGAAAAGATCGGCGTCGCGTTTTAACCGCATCGATCGGGACGTTCGACCCACTGCAGGCAGCGGATGCAGGGACAGCGCGGTCACTTCATGCCAGCCAGGCCGTCTATGTTCAATTTTCTTCTCGATACACCGGCATCGGGCAACGGTCAGGTAACAGCGTCGATACGCGCGTCGCTGCTGTCTACGCTATTCGAGAACACGCGCCCGCTTCTGATGTCGGGACTCTCGAGCGCGTTCGTCGCCGTGGTGGCGTGCTTTCGCTTGCATCATGCGTGGGCGCCGCTGTGGCTCGCGGCCGAGATCGTGCTTCTCGCCGCGCGCATGCTCATCGCGCACCGCTATGTCGCGCGCAACCGCGTGAGTCCGCTTCATCCGGAACGGTCGGCCGCGCGCTATGCGCCGGTATCGCTGCTCGCGTGTCTGACCTTCGGTCTCGGCACGATGGCGTCGATCATCTCGGGCGACATGCAGCTCGCGTCGCTCGCGATCATGGTGACGGCCGGCATTCTCGGCGGCATCGCGTCGCGCAACGCCGCGTTGCCGCGTCTCGCGATCATGCAGATCTTCTGCGGCACGATTCCGATCGGCGTCGGCGCGCTGCTCGCGCCGCGCAGCGCGTCGTGGATTCTCGTGCCGCCGCTGTTCGCCTATCTCGTCGCGATGGTGTCGGTCGTGCGACGCCACTACGAAGGCCTCGTCGCGCTGATGACCGCCGAGCAGCGGCACGCCGAACTCGCGGCCCGCTTCGATGCGGCGCTGACGCATATGCCGCACGGACTGTGCACGATCGACGGCAACGGCCGCGTGATCGTCGCGAACCGGCGTGCGGCGGAACTGTTCGGCGCGACCGTCGAGATGCTGCGCCTTAACGTGCCGCTGCCCGAATTCATCGGGTATGTGGGCGTCGCGAAGTTCGGCGAAACCTTGCGCCAGCAACTGGTCGAGCGCTGCACCGCGTGGCTCTCGGGCGAGCGCCGGCCGCTCGATCTCGAACTCGGCGACGGGCGCCAGCTCGAAATGACGCGCAATCCGGTGCCCGACGGCAGCGCGGTGATCATCATCGAAGACGTCACGGAGCGCCGCCAGTCCGAAGCGAAAATCCTGCATCTCGCGCGGCACGATCCGTTGACCGGCCTGCCGAACCGGCGCGATCTGTACGAGCGGCTCGAAAGGATTCTCGCGAGGCAGTTGAGCGGCCGCGAGCCCGAAGTCGCGCTCATGTATCTCGATCTGGACGGCTTCAAGCAGGTCAACGACCGGCTCGGCCATCATGCCGGCGATGAAGTGCTGACGACGGTCGCCGGCCGCCTGAAGGACTTGTTGTGGACCGGCGAATTCGTCGCGCGTCTGGGCGGCGACGAATTCGCGGTCGTCGTCGAAAACAGCACGTGCGCGGCGAGCGAAGCACTCGCGCCGCGCATCATCCGCGAGATCGCCAAGCCCTACGTGCTGTCGACGGGCGAGGCGATCAGCATCGGCACGAGTATCGGCATTGCGTTCGCTGCGCACGGCGAATCGATCGAACAGCTGCTCAAGCGAGCGGACGTCGCGCTGTACGACGCGAAGGAAGCGGGCAAAGGCACATTCCGCTTCTCGGTGCCGGACGGCACGCGCAAAGAGGGCGCCGTCAGCGCGCCGCGCTGGCCGGCTTCGTAGCGGCAGCGGCGGTTGCGACCGGGGCCGTTGAGGCGAGCGCGGTGGCGGGGGCGGCGACATGCAGCGCCGCTTGCGCGGCCTGCGGCTCGATGCGGTCCGTCAATCGATAGCCGCGGCCGCGCACGGTTTCGATCACCGCATCGTGGCCGAGCGCGCGCAGCGCCTTGCGCAAGTGGAACACATGATGGTCGACGCGGCGGTCGTCGTGATGGGCGGCCTGCGCGCCGTGCAGTTCACCGATGATTTCCCTGCGGCTGTAGACGCGGTGGCCGTGAGTCAGGAAGAAGTGCAGCAACTGGCATTCGAACGGGCTCAGCGGCAATGCCGATTCGCGGCAGTCCGCGTCGCTCTCGACGCGCATCGCGGCAAGATCGAGCGTCAGGCCCTTCACCGAGATTCGCGTGGACGTTTGCGCGCGCGGTATGGGCCGCAGCAGCACGCGCAAGCGCGACAGCAGTTCGCGCGGCGAGAACGGCTTGCGCATGAAGTCGTCGGCGCCGGCGTCGAGCGCGCGAATGCAGTCGTCCACGTCGTCGCGCGCGCTCAGCATGATCGCGGGCAGCCGTTCGGTGCGCGGCTCCGCCCGCACATCGAGCAGAAACGACAACCCCGAGCGGTCGGGCAGCGACCAGTCGACGATCAGCGCAAGCGGCACGCGCGATGCGATCAGCGCGGCTGCGTCGTGTGCGGTGGGCGCGACGCAGGGCCGGTAGCCCGCGTTTTGCAACAGCGCCCACAGTATTTCGCAGACGCGCAGGTCCGCATCGACAATCACGATGTCGCTTGCGCCGCCTGGTGCGTTTTCGCCCGATGCGTGGCTGCGTGCGATCGGGTTGCTCATTGCGATGCGGCGGTGCGCGCCCTTGACGCGGCGGCGGCCGGTGGCGGGTCCGCTTGCTCACCCGCTTTTGCGCCCACCGGGCCGTCCGGCCGGTAGCCGTCGGTCAACGTATTCAAAAACGCGATCACATCGGCGATTTCCGCATCGTTCAACGCGGGCGCCTGTCCCGGTTTGCGATCGAGCGGCGCATCGACGACATCGATATTCGCGCGGTATTGCGGCGGCAGATCGTCGTACTTGTGCACCGCGCCGTAGCGCTCTGCCGGATACCACTTGCGCGGGTCCGTGTCGCGTTCGACGTACCAGTGCAGCACGTCGGTGAGCGTATGAAACACGCCGTTGTGAAAGAACACACGACGCGTCGCGACGTTGCGCAGCGTCGGCGTCTTGAAGAGGCCGCAGTAGTTCTTCTGGTTCCGGTAGTCGGCGCGCGCCGGGCCGCAAAGTCCGAGGTCGAAGTGATGCGGATCGCGATTCTGCGCGAGCGCGCGGTTGCGTGGCACGCCGAGCGCTTCGAACTGGTAGTCGGTGAACGCGGCGGGAAAGATGCCGTCGCGCGACGGCCTGTCGATATGGCACGCGGCGCAGTTGCCTTTGGCCGGGTCCTCGAACAGCTTGAGGCCATGCATTTCCTGCGCGCTCAACTGCGCCTTGCCCGCGAGATACCAGTCGTATTTGCTGTCGTACGGATGGAAAGACACGTCTTCGGCCTGATAGCGGCCGAGCGCGAACAGCGCCTCGCCGATTAACTGCCCGGGGTTGTTCATCACGTTGGGGCCGAACAGATCGATGAAGCGCTTCGCGTAACCCGCGTGGCGCAGCTTGTCCGTCACCACGTCGAGATTGCGGTTCGCCATTTCGTGCGGATCGAGAAGCGGGCCGACGGCCTGCTCCTGCAGCGAGTTTGCGCGGCCGTCCCAGTCGAAGCCGCCTTGCGGGACCGGTGCCGGCGGCGCGCCCGGGGCGGTTTGCGGCGCGCCGCTTTTCGCGATTGCCGCGACAGCGCCGCTGACTGCGGCGGGCGACACGGCGGGCGAGTCGGTGTCGGGCATGATGTTCGGCGCGCCGATCGTAAACGTCGGGTTGTGATCGAGATAGCGCAGCGACGGCACCGCACGCGCGCCTTCGAGGTTCATCGCGATGCCGCCGAATTGCGCGGGGCGGCCATCGGGCGGACCGTACGCATGGTCGGGGCTATGGCATGACGCGCACGAGATGCGGCCCGATCCGGACAGGCTTCGATCGAAGAAGATGTCCTTGCCGAGCTGCGCCATTGCCGAGAGCGGCCGATGGGGGTGAGCGGCCGGGTCGGTGATCGCGAGCGGTCTCGCGGCGGCGAGCGGCGGCGCCGGCAACGCGCGTGGGATGGCGGCACGAGGGCCGTATGTGCCGGAGCCGGACGCGCCTGAGTCTGTGCCTGAAGCTGGGCTCGAACCCGCATTGAAGTCCGCATGCAAGCCGCCGCGCGAGAGTTCGACGTCCGGCCATCGCCAGGCGCCGAAGCATTGCTTGCCATGACTGAACCATGCGAGCGCGCCAAAAGCGGCGGCCGTTACGACCGCGATCGTCGCGCATAGTCTGAAGTCGGACCTCGAACCCAATACCTTCATGTCTTTTGCCAAACAGGTTGCTCCGGCGGCATCGGCCGCGCTCGTTACTCGCAAGCAGGTGAGCGCGCGGGCGCCTGGCTTCGCGCCCGGCGCCCGCGCGCCGCAACCGCATTCAGCCGCGCTCGTCCGGCTGGCTCCGCCCTAGTTGCCCTCGAGCGCGGCCTGCGCGCCGGGCAACGCGCCGGAGTTCGGATCGAGAACCAGCGACGGCGTGTTCAGCGAGAAATTGAACAGGTTCGTGAGCGGCCCCGATAGCGCGTCGAACGAGCCCTGACCGATCCGTTGTCCGTCGAGCCAGTTGTCTTCGATGAAATGAATCAGCGACGTCTGGTCGGTCACGGTGTGATCGACGAAGTTCTGCTTCGCGAACGGCGAGATCGCGATCAGCGGCAGGCGCGGGCCATAGCCGCAGCGCCCGTTCGCGGGCAGGCCGCTGACGCCCGGCAGCGGCGTCGTCGCGCCGCCCGCGACCGTCGTCAGGCACGAGCCAGTGCCGCTCAACGCGTCGTCACCCGACGTCGACGGATTGATCACATGCGACATGTGGTCGTACCAGCCGTCCGAGTCGTCGTAGGTGATGAACACCGCGGTGTTCTTCCAGTCCGGCTGCTGTTCGAGGAAGTTCACGGTGTTGACGAGGAAGATCTGTTCGCTCAGCGGATCGGACGTTGAGGAGTGGCCGCTTTGCCACGACGGCGCCTTCAGGAAGCTGACCGACGGGAAGTTGCCTGCCGTGACGGCCGCGAAGAAGTCGCTCGTGTCGTACTGGTGATTGGCGCCGCCGTCGTTGTTCGTGCCGATCGCCATCACCGACGACGGCCGCGTGTGCTGCGGGTTGCGCGTCGACGCGTAGTACTGGAACGGATTGTGTTCGGCGTCGTAGTCGGGAATATAGCCGCCGACCACTTCCGAGAAGCTCGAGCGCAGGCAGCCGGTCGTGCCGTTCGGGTTCGTCTGCGTCAGATCGAAGCCGCCCTGGAACCAGCCCCACGTCACACCGGCCGCGTTCAGCAGGTCGCCGATGTTTTTACTCGTCATCGAGCCTGTCGTGCCGGTCGGTGAGCAGGCGTCGCCGGTCGGGAAGACGTCGCTCATCAGCGTGAAGGTGCCGGTGCCCGTGCCGTCATCCATGGCGGCGCCGGTCGATGCAGTCGTCACGACGCCGTTCGTTTGTCCGGACACGAGGTTGATCGCGCCCTGCGTCGACGATCCGAAGGTCGTGCCGTAAAAGTTGTCGCTCATCGCGAAGCTTTGCGCGTAGTTCCACAGCGCGGTCACCGTGTTTCCATCGAAGTAGCCCATCACGAGGCCGGTCGTGAAGAACGGTCCGCTGCCGGTCGAAAGCGTGACGCCCTTACCCGTGAATTTGGGAAACAGGTCCATGGCCGGCGCGAGCGGATTGGCGAGTGCATCGAATGCACTCTGCTCGTTCTTGTAGCCGTGGCTCTGGTCGGCGGTCAGCACCTGCGTGCGGTCCAGACGGAACGGATTGGTCGCGCCCGTGCCGTTTTGCGTATTGAGCGAATTCGGATTCGCCGTCAGCAACGGGCTGGTCTTGATGTTGAAGCCCGCGCCTGTTTCCAGCAGGTTATTGATGTCCGTCGGCGTATTCTTCGCGGCAAAGAACGGCAATTCGGCCGGATTGGTCGGATTGCCCGCAACCGGATAAGTGCCGAAATAGTGATCGAACGAATTGTTTTCCTGGTAAATAATGACGATATGCTTGATCGGCGTCGCGGTTGCGATTGTGTCCTGCGCGCTGGTCGTGGAGGTGGTGGGCGGCGCTGCGGGAGGCGTATTTCCCGACGCCGATGAATCGCCCGAAGAGTCGGACCCGCCGCAGCCGCATAGAAGCAGGGTCGCGCCGACGATCGCGCCGGCGAGCAGGTTGCGTGTCATTTAAACCGATCCTTTTATTTCGAATACCGAACTGGAGAGCAGCTTTGAATGCTGCAGGGGGAGGCAAGCGGCGAGAATGCCAGTCGGATATTCATTATGAATGACAGTTATTTTTTTTGAAATCCGCTCGATGCTTTCGGATATATAAAAAGATGGATTCAGTTATTTAATCGAGACAAGCCGGAAATAAAAAATTAGATCGTGGATTAGAAATTGATGAAGATGCGCTGATAGAAATGTTCGGCGCACCTGTCGAATTCATCGATCGTGTCGAATCGGCAAGACAAAAGCAAAGCGGCGGCCCCAGGGCCGCCGCTTTGCGCGACTACGTTACGCGATGCATCACCTGATGCGTCCCATCGAACGTAGCGTTCAACTACGCACTGCGTGCAATCACATCTGCGCGCCGATCATCCAGGGCACGAACTCTTCGTTGCCGATCCCGAGCGCTTCGCTCTTCGACTGCTCGCCCGAAGCGACGCGCACGATCGCGCGGAAAATCTCCTCGCCCTTCTGCTCGACGGTCGCGGTGCCGTCCATGATCTCGCCGCAGTTGATGTCCATGTCGTCGCGCATGCGGTGGTACATCTTCGAGTTAGTCGCGACCTTGATCGACGGCGCGGGCTTCGCGCCGAAGCACGAACCGCGGCCCGTCGTGAACACCACGAGGTTCGCGCCGCTCGCGATCTGGCCCGTCGCCCCCATCGGGTCGTAGCCGGGCGCATCCATAAACACGAGACCGTGCTTGTCGATCGGCTCCGCGTACTTGTAGACATCGACGAGCGGCGTCGAACCGCTTTTCGCGACGGCGCCGAGCGACTTCTCGAGAATCGTCGTCAGGCCGCCGGCCTTGTTGCCGGGCGTCGGGTTGTTGTCGATGCTGCCCTTTTCGCGCTCCGCATAGCCTTCCCACCAGCGGATCCGTTCGACCACTTTTTCGCCGACTTCACGCGAGACCGCCCGGCGCGTCAGCAGGTGTTCGGCGCCGTAGATTTCCGGCGTTTCGGTCAGGATCGCGGTGCCGCCGTGCTTGACGAGCAGGTCGACGGCCGCGCCGAGCGCCGGGTTCGCGGTAATGCCCGAGTGACCGTCGGAGCCGCCGCATTGCAGCGCGACGCACAGGTGCGAGACCGGCGCAGGCTCGCGCTTCACGTCGTTCGCAACCGGCAGCATCTTCTCGATCGCCGCAATCACGGCCTCGACGGTTTTCTGCGTGCCGCCGAGTTCCTGCATGACGAACGGCACGACCATCGGGCCCGGCGCCACGCCTTCGGCGACGAACAGCGCGCCCATCTGATTCGCTTCGCAGCCGAGACCGACCACGACGATGCCCGCGAAATTCGCGTGGCGCGCATAGCCGCCGATCGTGCGGCGCAATTGCTGGATGCCTTCGCCGTTGTGGTCGATGCAGCAGCCGAAGCTGTGCGACAGCGGCACGATGCCGTCGACGTTCGGGTACGCGTCGAGCGCGCCGGGCTGCGAGAAATGCTGCGCGGCCATTTTCGTCACGCTCGCCGAGCAGTTCACCGTGCTGACGATGCCGATGTAGTTGCGCGTCGCCACGCGGCCGTCGGCGCGCTTGATGCCCATGAAAGTCAGCGGTTCGGCCGCGTTTTGCACGGGCTTCACTTCGCTGCTGAACGCGTAGTCGCGTTCGAAATCGCCCATCGCGACGTTGTGCACGTGCACGTGTTCGCCGGGCGCGATCGGCTGCGTCGCGAAGCCGATGATCTGACCGTAGCGGCGCACGGGGCTGCCCTGCGCGACCGCGCGGATCGCTACCTTGTGTGCCTCGGGAATGTCGGCGAGCACGGTGAGCCCGTTCAGTTCGTCGAGGGTCGTACCGCTCGGAATCGCTTGCCGCGCGATCGCGACATCGTCGTCGGCGTGCAGTTTGATGACCGCAGAAGCGGCAATGACATCGGCCATGTTGATATCTCCAGATATGGGTTCGTTCGTGCACGCGTTCGCCGCGTCGTGCATCATGTGGGGTGCATGCAGTATGCGAAGCCGTTCCTGCAGCCGCAAATTGGTCGGACCACATCGCCCGAGGAGACATCAGATGGGACAGCACAGCGAGCGAAACAGCGCGCTGGGTCATGTCATCAGGCAAATTGAAAGCCGGTTGCTCGACCCGGAACTGAGGCCGGGCACGCGGCTGCCGTCCGAGCGCGCAATGGCCGAATCGTTCGGCACCTCGCGCTCGACCGTTCGCGAAGCCGTCGCAAGGCTCGTCGCGCGCGGCACGCTCGAAACGCGGCGCGGCGCCGGCGTGTTCGTCAGCGCCGCCCCGCAGGCCATGCCCGATTCGCTATGGCTGCAGCGCAGCGGCGAAGGCTCGCCGCAGCGCCGCGAGACGCTCGAATTCCGTGCGATTTTCGAATGCTGTGTTGCGCGCTTCGCGGCGGAGCGCGCCAGCGCCGACGAACGCCGGCGTCTCGCCACCGTGCTGCACGACATGACGCGCGCGGTCTCGGCCGGCGACGTCGAAGCCGAAGCGCGCGGCGACGCGAATTTTCATCTGACGCTAGCGGCGATGGCGCACAACTTCATGCTGACGCGTTTCTATACGACGGTCGTCGACCAGTTGCGCGATCACATAACGCGCAATACGTATGCGGCGATGCTCGATCTGCCGCACGCGAAAGAGCGCTCGATGGCGCGGCTTGCGCAACATGAGAGCATCTATCAGGCGATCTGCGCGCATGCGCCCGACGGCGCCGCGCAGGCGATGGCGCAGCATCTTGCGTTTGTCGGCGAGCAGTTCAATGCCGCCGCATAGGCGCGCCGCGTAAAAGCGGCGCAGCATGAACCGTTTGCGGCGGCCTTCGATCAGCCCTGGTCAGCCTTGCCGCCGCAACTGCAGCGCGTAGGTGAACCGGTTTGCCGGGAACACGCTGACCGTGACCTCGAACACGGCGCCATGCTGGTCGACATAGTGCCGCGTGATTTCAAGCGCATGACCGTCCGCTTCGACCGCAAGCGCCTTCGCAAGCCGCGCGGGCACGCCGACCGCGCGAATCTCCTGGCGCACTTCGCGCACGCTGCGCCCGAAGCGTTCTTCGACCATCGCGCAGACCAAACCCGAACTCTTGCGCAACTCGCGCCGGATGCCGGCGCCGACCGTCGGCTCGAGATAGACGTCGGTCCAGCAGATCGGCTCGTCGGGCTTCGCGGGATCGACGCGCAGCAGTTCGACGCGCAGCCACCGCGAGCCCGTTTCGACGCCTAGCTGAGCGGCGAGCGTCGGGCTCGCCGACACTTCGCCGATAGCCTGCACGTGCCGCTCGGTGACCACCGCGAACTGGGTCAGATCCTCGACGCTCGATAACGACTGCTCGTACGCGACGCGCGGCTTGCTTGCTTCGACGCGAATGCCCGCGCGCTTGCGCCGCGAGATGAGTCCGAGCTGCTGGACCCTTTCGAGCGCAGAGCGCACGGTCGCGCGGCTCACGCCGAATTGCGCGGAAAGATCGAGTTCGCTCGGCAGCGCCGCGCCGACTTCGAACGTGCCGTTGCCGATCGCCTCAATCAGTTGCTCCGCCAGTTCGGCATATCGGGGTTTCATGACAACGGTCCTTATCGGTTGAAGCCGGGTTCGCAGCACCTGCCCGGCGCGCGGGCGGGGGGCGGGGGCGCCGGGCGCGCTAATGCTAGCCCGCGTGCGGCGCGCTGCCAAGTCAGGTGGGGGGCGGCGTTTCGTGACCGCGAAGCATACAGGTAAACCCGAGGTTGACCCATCCCACATGCTGACAATATAGTCCGGACTTATTTTAAATGTACGGACTTATTTTCGACGTGATCCGCAGCAATGCGTCGTCGAGCGGTCCGGCGCGTGCGGTGGTATTGCAGGCAAACGGGCGAAGCGCGCACGCAAAAGCGCGGCAAACGCGCGGCAAACGCGTAGCAGGCAACACCACGAACGGCATGGCAAACGGAGACGACATGGCATTTCATACGGACACCGCGAATGCGCGCAGCCCCGAAGCACAAAGCGCGACAGCGCGCAGGAAGCAGCCGGTCTATGCGCGGCTCGGCGTGCAGATTGTCGTAGGCATCGTCGCCGGCATTGCGCTCGGCTTTATCGCGCCGAAGCTCGCGGTCGATATGAAGATTCTTGGCGACATCTTTCTGCGCCTGATCAAGATGATCGTCGCGCCGCTCGTGTTCCTGAACGTCGTGCTCGGCATCGCCGCGGCGGGCGACCTGAAGAACGTCGGCCGCATCGGACTGCGCGCGCTGATCTACTTCGAGATCGTCTCGACCATCGCGCTCGCGTTCAGCATGGTCGTGGCGAATCTGTCCGGCGTCGGCGCCGGCATGCATCTGACGCAGAACGCGGCCGACGCGGCGGCCGCTCACGCGCAGTACGGCAAGGCCGCGCCCGTGTCGCTCGAGCATTTCATGCTGACGCTCTTTCCCGACAACTTCGTCGGCGCATTCGCGAACGGCTCGCTGCTGCAGGTGCTCGTGATTTCGATCGGCTTCGGCGCCGCCGTGCTGATGCTCGGGCACGACACGCGCGGCAGCGTCGAACATGCATTGACGCGCATGTCCGAAGTGTTCTTCAAGTTCGTCGACGTGATCATGAAGTTCGCGCCGCTCGGCGCATTCGGCTCGATTGCATTCGCGATCGGCAGCAGCGGCATGAATGCGGTGATTTCGCTCGGCTATCTGCTGGTCGTGATGTATCTGTCGCTGGCGTTCTTCGTGGTCGTGGTGCTTGGCGTCGTGTTGCGGCTCTACGGCTTCAATGTGTTCCGCTTTCTGCGCTACTTCAAGGACGAAATCTTTCTGCTGTTCGCCACCGCGTCGTCGGAAAGCGCCTTGCCGCGTCTGTTCGAAAAGCTCGAGCGGCTTGGCTGCTCGCGGCAGTCCACGGGACTCGTGCTGCCGACCGGCTATGCGTTCAACCTCGACGGCACGGCCGTTTATATGTCGCTGTGCGTGATGTTCGTCGCGAACGCGTATGGCGTGCCGCTCAGCCTGCATCAGCAGCTCGGGCTGCTTTTGCTGATGCTCGTCACGTCGAAGGGCGCGGCAACGGTTTCCGGCGGCACGTTCATCGTGTTCGCGGCGACCGTCACCGCGTCGGGCATGCTGCCGATCGAAGCACTGCCGATTCTGTTCGGCATCAACCGCTTCACGTCGCAGGCGGTCGCGATCTGCAACTCGATAGGCAATAGCGTCGCGACGCTCGTGATTGCGAAGTCGTCGGGCGAGTTCGATCCGAATGCCGCACGCGACGAGTACCAGCGCGTGTTCGGCACGCGGCCGGGCAAGGTCATCTGATCATCGGATTCTGGTTCGTTCGTTCAAGGAAGGGTTATGCGTATCACTGCGGTCAGGGAAATCTCGGTTCCGCTCGAAGGCAATGTCGCGAATGCGCTCGTCAGTTTTGCGGAGCACGACGTGTCGCTCGTCGCGCTGCATACCGATGTGATTCGCAACGGCAAGCCGGTCATCGGCTATGCGTTCGATTCGATCGGGCGCTTCGCGCAAGGCGGCATTCTGCGCGACCGCATGATTCCCCGGCTGCTTGCCGCGCCGCCGGAAAGCCTGCTCGACGCAAGCGGCGCATGCTTCGACCCGCACAAAGTGCTGCAAACGATCCTGCGCAACGAGAAGCCCGGAGGCCATGGCGACCGCGCGGCGGCTGCAGGAGCGCTCGAGCTCGCCGTCTGGGACCTGAACGCGAAGCTCTTCGACGAACCCGCGCATGTGACGATCGCGCGCCGTTACGGGCGGCGCGGCAAGACCGAAGGCGTCGACGTGTACGCGGCGGGCGGCTATTACTACGCGCAAGACAGCACGCAGCGCCTTGCCGACGAATTCAACGCGTATCGCGAGCAGGGCTTCGACGCGTTCAAGATGAAGATCGGCGGCGCGAGCCTCGAGCAGGATCTTGCGCGCATCGAAGCGGCGCTCGGCGTGGCGGGCGCCGGTCAGCGGCTCGCCGTCGATGCGAATGGCCGCTTCGATCTCGACACGGCGCTTGCCTACGCCAACGCGATCGCACGGTACGACCTGCGCTGGTACGAGGAGATCGGCGACCCGCTCGACTTCGATCTGAACCGGCAGGTCGCCGAGGCCTACGCGGGCCGTATCGCGACCGGCGAGAACCTGTTCTCGCTGCCCGACGTGAAGAATCTGACGCGCTTCGGCGGCATGCGTGCGGGCCTCGACGTGTTCCAGATGGACGCGGGCCTCGCCTACGGGCTCACTGAATACGCCCGCATGATCGAGCTGATCGAAAGCCATGGCTTCGATCGCGCGCAGGCCTATCCGCATGGCGGACATCTGATCAACCTGCATATCGCGGTGGGCCTCGAACTCGGCGGCTGCGAAGCGTATCCGGGCGTGTTCCAGCCGTTCGGCGGCTATGCGGCCGGCTGCGGCGTCGGCGGCGGGCTCGTGCGTCCGACGCAAGCGGCGGGATTCGGACTCGAAGAAAAAGACGGGCTGCGCCCGTGGCTCGCACGTCTCGCTGCGTGATGCGAGCCGATGCGGCCTGATGAAGCCGACGCAATGAAGCCGACGCAATGAAGCCGAGGCAATGAAGCCGACGCAATGAAGCCGAGGCAATGAAGCCGAGGCAATGAAGCATTAAGGATTCAAGGAACCTGACGACAATGGCAACCACTGTTTTCGACTCCGCGCTGTTTCGCGACATGTTCGGCACGCCCGAGATGCGCGACGTGTTTTCCGACACCGCCTATCTCGCGCGCTGCGTCGACGCCGAGACCGCGCTTGCGCGCGCCCAGGCGAAGGCCGGCCTGATTCCCGGGCAGGCCGCGCGCGAAATCACCGAACGCGCCGACTTCGCGAAGCTCGATCTGGAGCAGTTGCGGCACGAAACGGAGATCGTCGGCTATCCGATCCTGCCGCTCGTCAAACAGTTGAGCGAGATGTGCGGCGAAGCGGGCCGCTATGTGCATTGGGGCGCGACGACACAGGACATCATGGATACCGCGACGATGCTGCAATGCATGCGCGGTGTCGCGATCGTCGAGCGGCAGCTCGACGAAGTGCGCGACGCGCTGCGCGGCCTCGCTGCCCAATATGCCGACACGGTCACGGCCGGCCGCACGCATCTGCAGCATGCGCTGCCGGTCACGTTCGGGTTCCGCGCGGCCGTGTGGCTGTCGTCGCTGAATCGGCATGCGGAGCGTCTGCAGCAGGCGAAGGCACGCGTGCTGATGGCGCAGTTCGGCGGCGCGGCCGGCACGCTCGCGTCGCTCGGGGACCCGGTGCGCGCGCTCGAGACGCGGCGTCTGTTCGCGCAGGAACTCGGCCTGCGTAACCCGGAGATCACATGGCATGTCGCGCGCGACGGCCTCTGCGAACTCGTGTCGTTGCTCGCGAGCATCGGCGGCTCGCTCGGCAAGGTCAGCGTCGACGTCATGATGATGGCCGCCTCGGAATTCGGCGAAGTCGCGGAGCCGTTCGTGCCGGGCCGCGGCGCAAGCTCGACGATGCCGCAGAAGCGCAATCCGATTTCGAGCGAACTGATGTTCGCCGCCGCGAAGATGCTGCGCGAGCGCGCCGCGCTGATGCTCGACGGCATGATGCACGACTTCGAACGTGCGACCGGCCCGTGGCATCTCGAATGGAGTGCGGTGCCGGAAAGCTTCTTGCTCGTATCGAGCGCGCTGCATCAGGCGAACTTCATGCTGCGCGGCCTCCATGTCGACGCGGCGAGGATGCGCAAAAACCTCGATCTGACAGGCGGTCTGATCGTCGCCGAAGCGGTGATGATGGGGCTCGCGCCTGCGCTCGGCCGTCAGCATGCGCACGACGTGGTGTATGACGCGTGCCGCGTCGCGATCGAAGAGAGCCGCACGCTCTACGACGTGCTGTCGAACAACGCATCGATCCGCGAGCGCTTCGACGATGCGCAACTGCGCACATTGACCGATCCGTCGAAATATCTCGGCGCCGCATCGTTGATGGCACGTCATGTTGCGCATGTACAGGGAGGCTCGCACTGAACCGGTCGCTAACGCTTCACTAACGGATCGCTAACTTCCTGTTACGAATGTGCGAGCGATGTAGCACCTGTGTCAAACATCGACTTCTACACTGCGAATCGGGTTCACAGTCATGCACTCCACGTGCAAGGAGTCACAAAATGAACAAGAAGGTGCTTGGCGCGATGGTTCTCGGTTTTGCGGCATTGGGCGTGTCGACGGCGGCGTCGGCGCACGTCGATGTGGCGGTCGGACTCGGCATTCCTGTGGCGCCTGTCTATGAAGCGCCGCCGCCGCCGGTGGTCGTCGCACCGGCGCCGGTCGTGGTTGGCTATGGCGGATATGGTCCCGACTGGCGTGAGCGCCGTGAGTGGCGCGAGCGCGAATGGCGTCGTCGTGAATGGCGCGAGCATGAGTGGCGCGAACATCACGATCGCGGCTGGCACTAACGCGGTATCAGGCGGCATCAGGGGATATCGCGCGGTATTAGCCGTACCCGGGGGCATTAGCCGGCGCTGCGCCGCGATGAAGCGGACCGGCCGCGCCGGGAGGGCGCGGCCGGTGTGGCTTCGGCGGGCGTGGCTGCGGCGGATTCGGGCGCGGCAGCAGCGCCCCGGTTCTTCTCGCGCGCCGTGACCCTCACCTGCACGCTCGACAGATGCTCGCGCATCCGCTGTTCGGCGAGTTCGCTGTCGCGCGCGATCATCGCGGTCACGATCGCCTGATGTTGTTCCGCGAAATGTTTTCGCGTTTCCTGATCGGCGGTTTTTTCGCGCAGCGCGGGTTTTACGCGCACGCCGTTGATCGCTTCGAGCAGCGCGATGATCGCGGGATTGCGCGTCGCCTGTGCAAGCAGCAGATGGAAGCGGTGGTCCCACTGTTGCCATTCGTAATCGTCCTTCGTCGACGCGTTTTTCCTTGCGACTTTTTCGAGTTCCGCGAGATCGGCAGGGCTTGCCTTCATCGTCGCAAGCGCAACGAGTGCGGGTTCGATCATGAGCCGCATTTCCGCGACGTCCGACGGGCTCGTGCCGACGGAGAGGCCATTCAATGTCTGCGCAAACCTGAGCGGACGCGCGCCGAGATACGTGCCGCGGCCGACGCCGCGCCAGATGCGCCCCGCCGCTTCGAGCGATGCGAGTGCGTTGCGCAATTCGCGCCGGCTGACCGATAGATCTTCGGCGAGCTTGCGTTCCGCGGGGAGCAAGTCCCCGTCGCGCAGCTCGTGCTGCGCGATATAGCTCGCGATGCGATCCAGCACCGAAATTTCAGTCATGGTTTGACCCCGAACCATTTGTTAATTGGTTCGATGTTAGCACCAGTGGAAGCGTTTTCAATGTTTTTCTTGACTCGGATATATTGGCTGTAAATCATTAGATAAAAGCAGAATGCAAGTGCCGCCGAGGAATGAATTGTTCGCCGAACCAATCGTCATTGGTTCCGCCTGCAGCCCTTGCAAAGCGCTCATCGCGAGATCGATTCAATGGCATTCACGACCCGTCCCGAGCTGATCGGCACCTTCGGCATGGCCGCGTCCACGCATTGGCTGGCCACTGCGTCCGCGATGGCAGTGCTCGAAAGGGGCGGCAACGCATTCGATGCGGCCGCGGCGGCGGGTTTCGTGCTGCAGATCGTGGAGCCGCATCTGAATGGGCCCGGCGGCGAGTTGCCCGTGGTGTTCTACAGCGCGCGCGAAAAGCGCGTCCGCGTGCTGTGCGGTCAGGGCGTGAGCCCGGCCACGATGACGATCGAGCGGATGCGTGGCATGGGCCTCGAAGTGGTGCCCGGCACCGGCTTGCTGCCGGCGGTCGTGCCCGGTGCGTTCGGCGCATGGATGACGCTGCTGCGCGATTACGGCGAGTTGCCGCTTTCCGATGTGCTCGGCTATGCGATCGGTTACGCGCAGCACGGCTATCCGGTGGTGCCGCGCATGGCGGCGTCGATTCTCGCGATTCGGGATTTCTTCACGAGCGAATGGACGACGTCGGCGCAGCAGTGGTTGCGCGATGGCGAAGCGCCGCGGCCGAACCAGTTGTTCAGCAATCCGTCGATCGCCGCGACCTATCGGCGCATTCTCGAAGAAGCAGGCAGCGGCGATCGCGCCGCGCAATGCGAACGCGCGCGGCACGCGTTCTATGCGGGCTTCGTCGCGGACGCCATCGATCGTTACTTCCGCACAACCGCCGTGCTCGATACGTCTGGCCAGCGCAATCGCGGCCTGTTGACCGGTGACGACCTCGCGCGCTGGACGCCGTCGTACGAAGATCCGGTGTCGTACGACTATGCGGGCTTCACGGTGCACAAGACCGGCCCTTGGGGTCAAGGGCCGGTGTTCCTGCAGCAGCTCGCGCTATTGAAGGGTTTCGATCTCGCGAGCCTCGACCCGCTTGGGCCCGACTTCGTGCATACGGTCATCGAATGCGCAAAGCTCGCGTTCGCGGACCGTGAAGTGTTTTATGGCGATCCTTTGCATGCCGATGTACCGCTCGATACGCTGCTGTCGGACCGCTATAACGATGCGCGCCGCAAGCTCGTCGATCCCGCGCGCGCCTCGTTCGAATTCCGGCCCGGCGAACTCGCTGACTCACACGGCAAGATTCGCGGCGACAGCCTGCTGCGCGCGCAAAAAATCATCGCGAATGCGGGGCGTCAACAGCCGGGCGGCTTCGGCCAGGGTGAGCCGACGTTCGCGCCGCTGCCGGAATTGCGCGGCGATACCGTGCACCTCGATGTCGTGGACCGCTGGGGCAACATGGTGTCGGCAACGCCGTCGGGCGGCTGGCTGCAGGCGTCGCCCGCGGTGCCGGGTCTCGGCTTCAACGTGACGACGCGCGCGCAGATGTTCTGGATGGAAGCGGGCCTGCCGTCGTCGCTCGGCCCGGGCCGCCGGCCGCGCACGACGCTATCGCCGACGCTCGTCACGCGCGACGGCGCGCCGTATGCGGCGTTCGGTTCGCCGGGCGGCGACCAGCAGGACCAGTGGTCGCTGCAACTGTTCTTGCGGCATGTGCATGCGGGCATGGACCTGCAGGCCGCGATCGATGCGCCGTCGTTTCAGACCGCGCATTTTCCGGGATCGTTCTATCCGCGCGCGATGCAGCTCGGCAAGATGTCCGCCGAAGCGCGTTTTCCGGCGCGTACGCTCGCCGAACTGCAAGCGCGGGGGCACGACCTCACCGTTGCAGACCCGTGGGCGCTGGGGCGCGTGTGCGCGGTGAGCCTGCGCGATGGCCTGATGCGCGGCGCGGCGACGCCGCGGCAGATGCAGGCATATGCGATTGGGCGCTGAGCATGCGAGCGTGGGTTTTATCGGAGGCGGCTGCGCCGGTTTTTGCGCTGGTTTTTGCACGATGGTGCGCGGATGTTGCGTGCGTCGTCATGGTCCGTCGTGACGTTCGCGGGTCACGGCGGGATGCGAGGATCGGACGCCTCGCGCGCGTCATGTGACTCAGGCGTTGCGTTTTCAGGGGGAAGTTCATGTCTACCGTTGCGGCTCGACTCGAACGCTTGCCGTTATCGGGCTTTCATCGAAAACTGTTGATGATCGGCGGGCTCGGCTATCTGTTCGACGGCCTCGACTCGTCGTCGCTGGCATTTCTGCTGCCGATCGTCGGCAAGCTCTGGCATTTGAGCAGCGCACAGACCGGGCTCGTCGCGAGCAGCACGTATATCGGCTATTTCTTCGGCGCGTTCGTGTCCGGTGTGACCGCGGACGTAATCGGACGGCGCCGCATCATGATGAGCGCGCTGTCGATCTATTGCGTCGCGTCGTTCGCCAGCGGTCTTGTCGGCGACTGGCACGCGTTCTTCGTGCTGCGGATGATCGCGGGCTTCGGCTCGGGCGCCGAGGCGGTCGTGATCGCGCCGTTTCTCGCCGAATTCGTGCCGCGCCGCTATCGCGGCGTGTTTTGCGGCGCGCTCGTCGGCTTCATGTCGTTCGGCTATCTGACGTCGTCGGTGCTCGGCTTTTCGATCGTCCGCAATTTCGCCGACGGCTGGCGCTATGTTGCGATGCTGACCGCGGTGCCGGTCGTGATGCTGCTGTGGTGGCGGCGCTCGCTGCCCGAGTCGCCGCGCTGGCTCGAAAGCTGCGGGCGCCTGCGCGAAGCCGACGAAATCGTGACGAGCGTCGAAGACCGTTTCATCAAGCGCGGAATGACGCTCGCACCGGTGCGCCGGGTCGTGCTCGACGGTCCGCCGTCGCCGCGGCGCAACGTGCGCGGCGGCGCCTGGCGCAATATCGCCGCGCTCTGGTCGACGCGGCTCGCGGGCGTGACCGCGATCAGCTGGGCGATGTGGTTCTCCGTCGCATTCGCGTACTACTCGTTCTTCGCGTGGATTCCGAGCCTGCTCGTGAAGCAGGGCTTCACGATTACGCAAAGCTTCGGCTATTCGATTGCGATCTACGCGTCGCAGATTCCCGGCTATTTCTCGGCCGCGTTTCTGAACGAGCGGATCGGGCGTAAGGCGGTGGTGTCGTCGTATATGCTGCTCGGCGCGCTCGCCGCCGTTTGCCTCGCGCTGTCGCAGGCGGAGTTCGAAATCATGGCCGCGGGCATGTGTCTGTCGTTCTTTATGAATGGCGCGTTCGCGGGCGTCTATGCATACACGCCCGAAATCTTTCCGACGGCAGTGCGCACGACGGGCGTTGGCTCGTCGTCGTCGTTCGGGCGCATCGGTTCGGTCAGCGCGCCGATTCTGGTCGGCTTCATCTATCCTGCGTTCGGCTTTGCCGGCGTGTTCGGCATGACGACCGCGGTGCTCGTGGCCGGCGCGTCGATCGTGTTCTTTCTTGGCATCGAAACGCGCAACCGCTCGCTCGAGGACATCGAAAAGCATGAACTGGCCGCGAAGCCGGACCTCGATGAATTGCGCGGCTCGCGGCGCATTCACGGTTGACCGGGCAGAGCCGGCGCAATCAGCGGAGCCGGCAACACCCATCATAGGAACCATCGGACCATCGATATGCAACCCGACTCCCGCCCGCTCGATCTGCAGGACGTTGCGCGGCTCGCGCGCGCAATGCGTACCGCGCGCCAGCCCGATGCGATGTTTCGCGAGATCTACGCGGTTGCTTGTGAAACGCTCGGTTGCAGGCTTTTCACGATCATGTCGTTCGATGCCGGGCGTTACGAGGTCGAACGGCTGTACACGAATATGCCGACCGTCTATCCGCTGGGGGGCCGCAAGAAGAAGCGCGGCAGCGCGTGGGCCGAGCACACGCTGCAAAATCTGCTGCCGTTCCGCGCGACCGATGCGGCCGGCATTCGCGCCGCATTCG
The DNA here is from genome assembly GCF_031119615.1 of Paraburkholderia sp. SARCC-3016. Taxonomy (NCBI): domain Bacteria; kingdom Pseudomonadati; phylum Pseudomonadota; class Betaproteobacteria; order Burkholderiales; family Burkholderiaceae; genus Paraburkholderia; species Paraburkholderia sp. SARCC-3016. Next base: position 67,777 of record NZ_JAVHZD010000030.1, read on the forward strand.
ACGACCATGCGGTGATCACCGGCATGGGGCTCGGCTCGATTCTGAATATTCCGGTTGCGTATGACGGGCGGTGTGTCGGAACGATGAACCTGACGCACGTCGAAGGCTGGTACACGCAGGCGCACGAGGAAGCGGGGCTCGTGATCGCATCGTTTCTTGCCGCGCCGCTCGCGCTGTATCAGTGCTGCGCGAAGCCGAAAACGGCGCAGCGGGCCAGAGCCGGCTGCGCGTGACGGAAAAGCTTGCGCGACGGCCGGTGGCGCCGCGTTGCCGACTCGAATTTCAGACGTAGATATCGACCTGCGAACCGGACGGCTTGTCCGTGCCGCCGGCCGATGTATCCGGCGACGCCGGTTGCTGCGGCTTGTGCCCGCTCGTCGCGCCCGAATGGTGCGGCACATGCGGCGTCTCGTATCCGGACGTCTGGTTCGAGGTCTGCCCGGACTGCGAGTCGGGCCAGAGCACGTCGAACAGCGACTGCTTCGTGCCTTCCTGCGTGGTGACGGTGCCATCGTCCGCGCCGCCTTTGGCCGGGTCTCGGTGCGGGTCGCGCTTCTTCTGCACATCTGCCGCGATGCGCTGCGTTTCATAAACCTGCCGGCCTGCAATTCTCATTGCTGCTCCTTTTTTGGTGCCGGCAAATCGACCGTTCGAACCTCGCCGGGCTTCCATTTCGTTTACGACTCTTTTAAAGGTTTCTTTAATCCTTTGCAAACGAGGGTGGTATGAACCCGCATGGCGGGCTGTCGTTGTGCGGTCAGCGCCAGCACGATTCGTTTCCGGCTGGCAGAATTGCGTCTTCCGCCGCGAAGCGAAGGCGCTTCGCATTGCCGCTCCCCCGCAGTCAAATCCCTACACGTCAAATGGCCGAATCGCGCAATTCCGGACGTGCGCTCGTCATTGCATCGGTCATGGCCTCGACGGCCATGATCGCGATCGAAATGACGATCGTCTCCACCGCCATGCCGCAAATCGCGACGCAGTTAGGCGGACTCGATCTCTATAGCTGGGTGTTTTCGTCGTTTCTGCTCGCGCAGACGGCAATGACCGTCGTGTTCGGCAAGCTCGCCGATCTGTTCGGGCGCAAGCCCGTGATGCTCGTCGGCATCGCGATCTTCCTCGCGGGCTCGCTGCTCGCGGGCTTCGCGTGGTCGATGCCGGCCATGATCGCGTTCCGGCTGATCCAGGGCATCGGCGCCGGGGCGATCCAGCCGGTTGCGATGACGATCGTCGGCGACCTCTATCCGGCCCACGAGCGCGGCAAGGTGCAGGGTTATCTGGCGAGCGTCTGGGCGGTCTCGGCCGTGGTCGGACCCGTGGTCGGCGGCTTCATCATCCACGCGCTGTCGTGGGCGTGGATCTTCTGGATGAACGTGCCGATCGGGCTTGCGGCGACGGCGGGCTTTATCGCGTTCCTGCACGAAAAGCCCGGGCATCAGCGGCCGTCGATCGATATTGCCGGTGCGGCGCTGTTCACGGTCGCGGTTGCGGCGCTGATGATCGCGCTCACCGATGCAGGCGCGTCCGCAGGTCGGCATGCGCTCTACGCGTGCGCCGTGTGCGCGATTGCTTCCGTGCTGTTCGTGATCCAGGAGCGGCGCGCCGCCGAGCCGATGATTTCGTTTGCATTGTGGAGTCGCCGACCTATCGCCGCGACCAATGCGTCCACGCTGCTCTCGGGCATGGTGCTGATGGGCGTGACGACGTTCCTGCCGATCTACGTGCAAGGCGTGCTGCAGCGCTCGCCGGTGGTGGCGGGCATGGCGCTGACGGTGATGATGGTCGGCTGGCCGGTCGGCGCGACGATTTCGGCGCGGCTGTTTCGCCGTTACAACCTGCGCTCGATTCTGGTGGTCGGCAGCGTGTTCATTCCGGCGGGCGGCGTGGTGTTTGCGCTGATGGGCGTCGATAGCGCGCCGCTCACGGCGGCGCTCGGCTCGCTCGTGATGGGCTTCGGCATGGGCTTGTCGGCCACGGCGGCGCTCGTGCTGATTCAGGAGCTCGTCGAGGCCAACCAGCGCGGCAGCGCGACGGCGTCGAATCTGTTTTCGCGCAATCTGGGTAGCACGCTCGGCGCGACGGTCTTTGGCGCCGTGTTCAACTTCGGGCTTTCGCATGCGAACCAGATCGGCGCGGTGACGCCCGAACAGCTGCGCGCCGCACTCGATGCATCGGCGCAGAAGCTCGGCGCCGCTGCCGATGCAGGCGTGCGGGTCGCATTGCAGCAGTCGTTGCATCTGACGTTTGCGGGCGTGCTCGGTGTCTCGATTGCGCTGTTCCTGCTTGCGATGCTCGTGCCCTCGGTGGTGATTCGCCACAAGCGCGAGGTGACGACGCCGGTCGCGCATTGAAAGGTTGATCGGAGCGCCGCGCTTTACCCATGCAGCGTATCGATGATCGCCTGCGTAATGCCCGGCCGGTCATACGACGCACGCTGAATCATCCCGACCGTGCGCAGCATCGGCGGATTGGAAATAGACAGCACGCGCAGCGAGGGATCGTTGCGCCAGTTGCCGCGATGCAGCAGCGGCAGCACGGCGACGCCGACGTTCTCCCGCACGAGCGCGACGATCGTCTCGATCGAGTTGAGTTCGAGATATTCGTTGACGGTAAGCCCCGCTTCGCGCAGCGCCTGCTCGACGACACGCCCGGTGCGCACGCGCCGGTCGAAGCGCAGAAAGCCGTGACCGCGCAGAATGCGCTGCGGGTCGGTGTCGGCTATCTGGCTGCTCGTGACCAGTACGAGCGGCTCGCTATACAGGGTGGTCCACTTCAGCGTGTCGGGCAGCGTCGCATCGGCGCGTGCCACCACGGCCGCGATATCGACGTCGCCTGCTTCGACGAGCGCCGCGAGTTCGTCGGAGCGCGCCGACAGCAGCCGCACGTCGAGCTGCGGATGCGCGGTTTTCAGACGCGCGACGACGAGCGACAGCGCGCCGATCACCGACACCACCGCGCCGATCGTCAGCGGCCCGATCATCGAATCGGCCGGGTCCGCGTCAAGCTCGTCGAGCAGATCGAGAATCTGCTCGACCTTCGGCCAGATCTGCTGCCCATCGCGCGTCAGCACGATTTGCCGTCCGCTGCGTGCGAACAGTTGCCGCCCGAGCGCCTGCTCGAGCCCACGCATCTGAAGGCTGACGGCGGCCTGCGTCAACGCGACTTTTTCCGAGGCGGCAGCGAACGATCCGGTTCGCGCGACGGCCCGAAAGGTTTTCAACATCCGCAGCGTGGGCATGCTTGATCGTCAAGAAAAATTTAAGTGTCGGCAAGAAATATTAATATTTTCTGTCGGATGCCGCACTCATAATCGTCGTTTCAAATGACGCTTGAAAGCGTCTCCGAGGACGACCAGCCCGTGGGGAGTATCACAGCATGAGCGATGGCGAGCGCCGACCGGTACTCGAGGTCAGCGGCTTTTCGTTGAAGTTTTCGCGCTCGGCCGCGATGCCGAATCTTGTCGACAACGTGTCGTTTGCGGTTGGCACCGGGGAAACGCTGTGCATCGTCGGCGAATCGGGCTGCGGCAAAAGCGTGACGTCGCTGGCGCTGATGGGGTTGCTGCCGAGCCCGCCCGCGCAACGCGTGGCCGGCACCGCGCGCTTCGACGGCCGGGACCTCTTTACGCTTTCCGAGCGCGAGTTGGCCGATATTCGCGGCAACCGGCTCTCGATGATCTTTCAGGAGCCGATGACGTCGCTGAATCCGGCGTTTACGGTCGGCGAGCAGATCGGCGAAAGCATCCGGCGGCATCGCGGTTTGAGCCGCGCCGAAGCGCGCGAAGCGGCGCTCGAGATGCTGCGGCTCGTGCGCATTCCCGCGCCGGAAACGCGCCTCGATGCGTATCCGCACCAGTTGTCGGGCGGCATGCGCCAGCGCGTGATGATCGCGATGGCGCTCGCGAACCGGCCGCGTCTGTTAATCGCCGATGAGCCGACCACCGCGCTCGACGTGACGATTCAGGCGCAGGTTCTGTCGCTGATCCGCAATCTGCAGGCTGAAACCGGTACCGCGATGGTGCTGATCACGCATGACCTCGGCGTCGTCGCGGAAGTCGCGGACCATGTCGCGGTGATGTACGCGGGCCGTATCGTCGAATACGGCACGGTCGCCGATCTGTTCGACGATCCGCAGCATCCATACACGATCGGCCTGATGGGCGCGATTCCGTCGACGGGCAAGCGCGAAGGCTCGCTCGCGACGATTCGCGGCTCGGTGCCGTCGCCGGAACAGATGCCGAACGGCTGCCGTTTTGCGCCGCGCTGCCCGTTTGCCGAGCAGCGCTGTGTCGATGCGGTGCCGCCCGACCAGTTCGTTACGGGCGTGCATCGGGTGGCGTGCTGGCTCGCGCCGGTCGAGCAGACCGCTGCTGCCGCGGGCGGACAACGTCAGGGCGCGCCGATGCGCAGGGAGCTCGCATGACGGCGCCCGCTATCCAGACCCTCGTCGCGGCTTCCGACGCCGCGGCACCCGCAGCGCACGCGCCGATCATCGAAGCGCGCGCATTGACGAAACATTTCGGCGGCGAGCGCCATCTGTTCACGCGCACGCCCGTCGTCCATGCGGTCAACGATGTGTCGTTTTCGGTCGGCGCGGGCGAGACCTTCGCGATCGTCGGCGAATCGGGATGCGGCAAGTCGACGCTCGGCCGCCTGCTGCTGCGGCTGATCGAATCGACGCAGGGCCGCGTGCTGTACCAGGGGCAAGACATCACGCATCTGCATGGCGCGCCGATGCGGCGGCTGCGGCGCGAAATGCAGCTGATCTTTCAGGATCCGTTCGCGTCGTTGAACCCGGGCATGACGGTCGGACAGATCGTCGGCGAGCCGGTCGCGTTGCATGGGCTTGCGCGCAATGGCGCCGAGCGCCGCGAGCGCGTCGCGCAGTTGCTGCGCACGGTCGGGTTGCAGCCGGCCTACGCGGACCGCTATCCGCACGAATTTTCGGGCGGCCAGCGGCAGCGTATCGGCATTGCGCGCGCGCTCGCCGGCGAACCGAAGCTGATCGTCGGCGACGAGCCCGTGTCGGCGCTCGATGTGTCCGTGCAGGCGCAGGTGATCAATCTGCTCGAAACGCTCAAGCAGGATCTCGGCCTCACGCTGATCATGGTCGCGCACGATCTCGCGGTGATCCGCCATATGAGCGACCGCGTCGCCGTGATGTATCTCGGCGAAATCGTCGAACTTGCGGACGTCGATGCGTTGTTCGACACGCCGCTGCATCCGTACACGCAGGCGCTGCTCGGTGCGATTCCGGTCAGCAGCCCGCACGAGCGTCGCGCGCGCGTCGCCTTGACCGGCGACCTGCCGAGCCCGACCGCGCCGCCGCCCGGCTGCCGTTTCCATCCGCGCTGCCCGCATGCGAAGCCGCTGTGTTCGCAGGAGCGGCCGCCAGCCGAAACCCTTGCCGACGGACGGCGCGTGGCGTGCCATTTCTGGCGCGAGATACAGAACGCGGGCGGTGGGGCGCCTCTCGCCGCGCCTGTCGGCACGAAGCTCGCCGAACGGCTTGCGATCTATCGCGAGCGGCAGGCGGCGCAAGCCGCGCAAGCCGCGCAGGCCGCGTCATAGAACAACCTGCATCACACCGCTTTATTGAACCGGGAAAAAAGAGGAAAGACCGCATGCGAAGAATCTTGATGGCCGTGGCGCTCGCGCTCAGCGCATCCGCCGCGATGGCGCAGACGAGCCAGATCCGGATCGGCCTGCAGGACGACATCGGTACGCTCGACCCTGCGCGCAGCGTGCAGTTCGTCGACCGCATCGTGTTCGCGTCGCTGTGCAATTCGCTCGTCGATATCACGCCGGACCTGAAGATCGTGCCGATGCTCGCGACGTCGTGGACCACGAGTGCCGACGGCAAGACGGTCACGTTCAAACTGCGGCAGGGCGTGAAGTTCCAGGACGCCGAGCCGTTCAACGCGGCGGCTGTGAAGGCGAATATCGAGCGCGACATGACGTTGCCGACGAGCAATCGCAAGAGCGAACTCGCGTCGATCGACCATGTCGATGCGATCGACGCCAATACGGTCGCCTTCGTGCTCAAGCAGCCGGATGCCGCGCTGCTCGCCACGCTGTCGGATCGCGCCGGCATGATGCTGTCGCCGAAGACGTTTGCGGACGCGGCCGGCGTCGCGACGCATCCGGTCTGCTCGGGTCCGTACAAGTTGGTGCAGCGCGTGCAGAACGATCGTGTCGTACTCGAAAAATTCGACGGCTACTGGGACGCTGCGAAGTATCCGATCCAGCGCATCACGTTCCTGCCGATTCCCGATGCGACCGTGCGTCTCGCGAACCTGCGCTCGGGCTCGCTCGATATGCTCGAGCGCGTCGCGCCGTCGGACGTGAATGCAGTCAAGAGCGACGCGAACCTGAAGCTCGTGACCACGCCGGGCCTTGGCTATTACTACGTCACGTTCAACATCAACAACGGCTCGCGCGGCAACCCCGTGCTGCGCGACAAGCGCGTGCGCGAGGCATTCGATCTGTCGATCGATCGCGATGCGATCAACCAGGTGATCGGCGCCGGCATCTTCGCGCCGGCGAACCAGGCGCTGCCCAAATCGAGCCCGTACTTCGACGCCGCTCTGCCCGCGCCGCATCGCGACGTCGCGAAGGCGAAGGCGCTGCTGAAGGCGGCCGGTCACGAACATGTCGACATCGAGTTCACGTATCCGAACAACACGGTGTCGAGCCAGATCGTGCAGATGCTGCAGGCGATGGTCGGCGAAGCCGGCTTCAACCTGAAGCTGCGGCCGACCGACTACGCCGCGCAACTGAGCGCAGCGCATAGCGGCGACTTCGAGGCGATGTACCTCGGCTGGTCGGGCCGCGTCGATCCGGACGGCAACCTGCATCAGTTCAATACGTGTGCGGGCAACCTCAACTACGGCAAGTACTGCAATGCGGAAGTGGACAAGCTGCTCGACGCCGCGCGCGTGAAGCTGACCGTCGCGGACCGCAAGGCGCAGTACGACGCGGCCGCGAAAGTGCTGGCCGACGAAGACCCGAACGTCTACATCTACATACAGCCGTGGCCGTACGTGCTGTCGAAGAAAGTGCAGGGCTTCACGCCGTATCCGGACGGGCTGATTCGCTTGCGCGGCGTCGGCATCAAGGGCTAGACGCCATGCTCAGGATCATCGCCAATCGCCTGCTCGTCGCGGTGCCGACACTGATTCTCGTGTCGATGCTGATCTTCGGCCTGCAGAAGCTGTTGCCCGGCGACCCGGTGATGGCGATGGCCGGCGAGGATCAGGACCCGCAGCTGATCGCGTCGCTGCGCGCCAAGTATCACCTCGACGAGCCGGTGCCGACGCAGTACGTGCTGTGGGTCAAGGACGTGCTGCACGGCAATCTCGGCGCGTCGCTGCGCACCGACGTGCCGGTCGCGTCGCTGATCGCGCAGAAGCTGCCCGTGACGATCCAGCTCGCGGTGATGGCGATGATCTTCGCGATCGGCATCGGCATTCCGGCCGGTGTGATTTCCGCGTCGAGCCGCGGCGGGCCGCTCGATTACGGCGCGAATATTCTTGCGCTGTCGGGCATGTCGATTCCGAATTTCTGGCTCGGCATCATGCTGATTTTTCTCGTGTCGGTGCGCTGGCATTTGCTGCCGTCGTCTGGCTATGTGCCGCCCGGGGAAGACTTCTGGCTCAGCATGAAAACCATGCTGATGCCCGCTTTCGTGCTCGGCGCCGCGCTCGGCGCGCAACTGATGCGGCATACGCGCAGCGCGATGCTGTCCGTGCTGCGCACCGATTACATTCGCACCGCCCGCGCGAAGGGGCTGCTGCGTATGGCCGTCGTAGTCAAGCATGGCTTTCGCAATGCGCTGATTCCGATCGTCACCGTGCTCGCGCTGCTGTTCGGCGAACTGCTCGCGGGCGCCGTGCTGACCGAGCAGGTGTTTACGATTCCTGGCTTCGGCAAGCTGATTGTCGATGCCGTGTTCAATCGCGACTATGCGGTCGTGCAGGGTGTCGTGCTCGTGACCGCGCTGTCGTTTATCGTCGTGAACCTGTTTGCCGATGTGCTTTATATCGTGCTCAATCCTCGTATGAGGCGCAGCTGATGGCTACTCCCGCGTCTCCCGTGCGTGCGCCTTCGTCCGCTGCCGCGGCCGGTGTCGCCGCCGGTGCTTCCGACACGCTGCCGCGCCGCAAGCGCCGCGGCCTCACGAAGTTCATGCGCAATCGCGCCGCCGTGTTCGGCGCGGTGCTCGTGCTGCTGGTCGTGGTCATGGCGCTGTTCGCGCCGTGGCTGTCGCATTACGACCCGGTGCAGGCGAGCTTCCTCACCGTGCGCCAGCCGCCGTCGGCCGCGCACTGGTTCGGCACCGACGAGCTCGGCCGCGATGTGTTCGCGCGGCTGCTCTATGGCGCGCGTGCGTCGTTGCTTGCCGGTGTCGTTTCGGTGTGTATCGCGGTCGTGATCGGTTTGCCGCTCGGCTTGCTGGCCGGTTACTTCGGCAAGCTTGTCGACGGCGTGATTTCGCGTGTCGCCGATGCGCTGCTGTCGATTCCGTTTCTGATTCTCGCGATCGCGCTCGCCGCGTTTCTCGGCCCGAGCCTCACGAATGCGATGGCCGCGATCGGCATATCGGCGATGCCGCGCTTCGTGCGTCTGACGCGCGGCCAGGCGCTCGCGGTGAAGGCGGAGGAATATGTCGAAGGCGCGCGCGCCATCGGTCTCGGTCACGTGCGGATCATCGTGCGCTATATCCTGCCGAATGTGCTGCCGCCGATCATCGTGCAGGCGAGCCTCACGATCGCGACCGCGATCATCGCCGAAGCGAGCCTGTCGTTTCTCGGGCTCGGGCAATTGCCGCCGGCGCCGTCGTGGGGTTCGATGCTGAACACCGCGAAGGATTTCGTGAGCCAGGCGCCGTGGATGTCCGTGTTTCCGGGCGTCGCGATTTTCCTCGCTGTGCTAGGTTTCAATCTGCTCGGCGATGGCTTGCGCGACGCGCTCGATCCACGCGAATCGTAGCGTGCACGGCGTGAGCATTTCAGTCGCTGCCCGGCTCGCTTCTTTCAACACTTCATCCGTTTGAGTTTCACATGACACGTTTCAACTGGCAAAACCCCTATCCGACGCAGCGCCTGCCTGTGTTCGCGCGCAACATCGTTTCGACGTCGCATCCGCTGGCCGCGCAGGCCGGCCTGCGAATGCTGTGGAAAGGCGGCAATGCCGTCGATGCGGCGATCGCCGCGGCCGCGATGCTGACCGCAGTCGAGCCCGTGTCGTGCGGACTCGGCGGCGATGCGTTCGCGCTCGTCTGGGACGGCAACAAGCTGCATGGCCTCAATGCATCGGGTACGGCGCCCGCCGCGTGGAATGTCGACTACTTCAAGGGTAAGTACGGCGAAGAAAACGGCATTGCGATCCAACCGAAGCGCGGCTGGGATTCGGTTACGGTGCCGGGCGTGATCGCAGGCTGGGAAGCGCTGCACAAGAAGTTCGGCAAGCTGCCGTTCGGCGATCTGATGGAACCCGCCATCGAGGTTTGCGAGCGCGGTCATGCCGTGGCGAGCGTCGTGGCGCACAAATGGGCGGCCGCGGTGCCGGAACTCAAGGACGTGCCCGGCTATGCGCAAACCTTCATGCCGCACGGCCGCGCGCCGGAAGTGAGCGAGCTGATCCGTTATCCGGGGCATGCGAAGACGCTGCGTCTGCTTGCCGAGAAAGGTCCGCGCGTCTTTTACGAAGGCGAGATCGCCGAGCGCATCGATGCATTCGCGCGCGAGCACGGCGGCGCGATGACGGCGGCCGACCTGCGCAACTACCGCGCGGACTGGGTCGAGCCGATCTCGAAGGAATATCGCGGTCATAAGGTGCACGAGATTCCGCCGAACGGGCAGGGCATCGCGGCGCTGATTGCGCTCGGTATTCTCGAGCAGTTCGACGTGAAGTCGCTGACCGTCGACAACGTCGAATCGCAGCACTTGCAGATCGAAGCGATGAAGCTTGCATTCGCCGATGTCTATCGCTATGTGGCGGACCCGCGCTCGATGGATGTGACGCCCGAGCAGATGCTCGACGACGCGTATCTGAAGTCGCGCGCGAAGCTGATCGACCCGAAGCGCGCCACGCATTTCGATTTCGGCATGCCGAAGTCGGGCGGCACGATCTATATGTCGGCGGCCGACGAAAACGGCATGATGGTCAGCTTCATCCAGTCGAACTATATGGGGTTCGGCTCGGGCATCGTCGTGCCGGGCTACGGCATCTCGATGCAGAACCGCGGCTGCGGTTTTTCGATGGACAAGAAGTCGCCGAACGTCGTGGAAGGCGGCAAGCGGCCGTTCCACACGATCATCCCGGCGTTCCTCACGCAGGAAGTGAATGGCCGCGACGAAGCGGTGATGAGCTTCGGCGTGATGGGCGGCGATATGCAGCCGCAAGGCCATCTGCAGTCGATCGTGCGTATGCTCGACTACGGCCAGCAGCCGCAGGCCGCGTGCGATGCGCCGCGCTGGAAGGTCAACCGCGACTTCACGATCGACGTCGAGTCGACGCTCGATGCGCAGTGCGTGCGCGGGCTCGAGGAACGCGGCCACCAGATCAAGTCGTTCGTCGATCCGTATATGGACTTCGGCTCGGGCCAGTACATCTGGAGGCTCGATCGCAACGATCCGGACCGCGGCTATGTCGCGGCGAGCGACAGCCGCCGCGACGGACTGGCAGCCGGATTCTGATTACACGCGGCCTCGTGCCGCGACCCATGCCTGAATGCTTCATCTGCCGGGCAGGCGCTGGATCGCCTGCCCGCGTATCTTTCCCCTCCCGTTCGTCCTGTTGCTCAGGCAACCATCGCGCAACCATTGCGCGAACATCTCGCGACCGCCACGCCGCTTCGCGTTGACGTCGATCGCTTCGTCCCGGTCCATCGCATTCCACGCGCATCCGCAGCGGCACGCCTGTGCCGGGTTTAGGCACGCCTTATGCACCAAAGGGTTAGCCAACATGCATGCATCCACTGCGCATCGGCGCTAAACTTTTTGACAATTTCATTAAGAAGAATTTACCGGAGCTATCATGCGCTGGATCGTTCTGGCATGGTTCCTTTCGAGCGCCGCATACGTATTCAACCGCGGAACGCAGCGCTTTAAATTCTGGCGGCAGTTGTCCGATCATTCGACCTTTCTCGCACCCATCAATATCTGGTGTTATCTGCTTTCGTCGATCAAGCCGGGGCCGTATATCGCCTCGTCGTCGTTTCCCGAACTCGCGCCGCTGCGCGCGAACTGGCAGCGGATTCGCGACGAGGCGCTCGCGGTCGATGCTGAGCAGAAGATCGCGGCCGCGGCCAATTACACCGATATCGGTTTCAACTCGTTCTTCAAGACCGGCTGGCGTCGTTTTTATCTGAAGTGGTACGACGCGCCGCATCCGTCGGCCGAGTCGCTGTGCCCGTACACGACCAGGCTGCTGCAGAGCATTCCGTCGGTGAAGGCCGCGATGTTCGCGCAATTGCCGCCGGGCGCGAGCCTCGTGCGGCATCGCGATCCGTACGCGGGGTCCGTGCGCTATCACCTTGGGCTCGTCACGCCGGCGGACCCGAAGTGCTATATCGACGTCGACGGCCAGCAGTACTACTGGCGCGACGGCGAGGAGGTGATCTTCGACGAAACGTATATCCACTACGCGAAGAACGATACGAATGTGTCGCGCATCGTGCTCTTCTGCGACATCGAACGGCCGATGCGTTTTCGCTGGGCGTCGGCAATCAACCGGCTCGTCTCGGATACGCTGATGCGCGCGGCCGCGTCGCCGAACGAGGTCGGCGACCGCACCGGCGTGCTGAACCGCATGTTCAAGTATGTCTATGCGATCCGTCGCGCGGGCAAGAAGATCAAGGCGTGGCATCGGCCCACTTACTATCTCGTCAAATGGACGCTGTTCGGCTCGATCATTGCCGGCATGTTTTATCTGATGTGAACGCTTTGCCGCTGTCGAGACACTTGCGGAACGGATGGAAGCCGGCGATAAAACGCGGCGCGTTAAAGTACATGCGTTAGATTAGACGCGTCAAGAGAGTCAAGACGTATGGAAAGGCAATTGTGCAGCCGCCGCTGCACCGTTGCCTTTTTTGCTTTGTGAAGTCTTCGCGGCAGCGGTGTGTTTGTGCAAAGTCGTTTTTTCGTCGCAAAGTTTTGCGTTCAGAAATTGTTATATTATAACATTTGTGGATCGGTATCCCGGCCGTGTCCGGTTAACGCACTCTTAACGCACTCTTAACGCACTCTTTGCACGAGCGATCCATGACCAAGCTTCCCGTAACCGTCTTGTCCGGCTTTCTCGGCGCCGGCAAGACCACGCTGCTCAATCACGTTCTGAACAACCGCGAGGGCAAGCGCGTTGCCGTTATCGTCAACGACATGTCCGAAGTCAATATCGACGCGCAACTCGTGCGCGACGGCAGTCAGTTGTCGCATGTCGACGAGAAGCTGGTCGAGATGAGCAACGGCTGTATCTGCTGCACCTTGCGCGAAGATCTGCTCGTCGAGATCCAGCGTCTTGCGAGGGAGCAGCGCTTCGATTACCTGCTGATCGAGTCGACAGGTATTTCGGAGCCGCTGCCGGTCGCCGAGACGTTCACGTTTCGCGATGAGGAAGGCCGCAGTCTTTCCGATATCGCGCAGCTCGACACGATGGTCACCGTCGTCGACGCATATCACTTCGCGCGCGACTACGGTTCGCATGATTTCCTTGCCGACCGCGGCGAGACGATGGGCGATGAGGATCGACGCACGGTCGTCGATCTGTTGACCGAACAGGTCGAATTCTGCGACGTGATCGTGCTGAACAAAACGGATATGGTCAGTGCAAGCGAGCTCGAGCGGCTCAAGGGGGTGCTGCGCGCGCTCAATGGTCGCGCACAGATCGTCGAAAGCAGCTTCGGGCGTGTGCCGGTCGATCGCATTCTGAACACCGGGCTCTTCGATTTCGAAGCGGCTGCGCAAGCGGCGGGCTGGCTCAAGGAAATGCGCGGAGAGCATATTCCGGAGAGCGAGCAGTATGGGATCGTGAGCTTCGTTTATCGCGCGCGTCGTCCGTTTCATCCGCAGCGGTTCTTCGACTGGATCCGGCAGGAGTGGCCGGGGGTCGTGCGCTCGAAAGGATATTTCTGGCTCGCCTCGCGTCACGATCTGGTCGGCGAATGGTCGCAGGCGGGCGCGATTTCACGTCACCATCGCGCGGGCACATGGTGGGCGGCGGTGCCGAAAGCGTCGTGGCCGCAAAGCCCCGAAGCGTTGGAAATCATTCAGCGTCGCTCGCAGCCGCCATATGGCGACCGTCAGCAGGAACTCGTGCTGATTGGCACGGGGATGAATGAGGCGACGTTACGCGCCGCATTCGATGCATGTCTGCTCGACGATGACGAGCTCGCACTCGGCGCAAAGGAATGGCTCCGGTTCGAAGATCCGTTTCCTTCGTGGGCGGTGCCGCAGTAGCGGATAGAACGCGTGCAGGCTTCGATGCGGAATCGAACGTGAAATCCGGGCGATTCCGCGCTCAAACTCGAGCAATTGGTTGCGCGGACAACCGATACCGCATCCAACGAAGCAGCAAACCCTCCCTCCACCGCCTCCTTTGACCGCATGCGCGGCAACTTCCGCCGCGCACTGCATATCCTGCGCCAGCGGCTCGGTTTCTCGTCTGAACTTGTTCAGCGGTTGCGGTCGTCAGCGCACAGACCCGCGAGGTTGGACTCGCGCACAGTGAAGGCGTGGGACACAAGATCGATTAATTGAAATTCGACTGTTGCTATTTCGTCAAAAACAATACAGCGACGCGTGATCAGGCATAAAGTTAAAGTGCTTTATCAAGTCTCTTGTGCAGTGCGGGGGTGCTATGAAACGCAGAACAACGCGACAGATGGTGAGGGTGCTTTCCGATATCCGTCGTTCAGCCAATTGCAGGGCTTTGCGCGCGGCTGCCGTAATTCGCGAGATGGAACTCGCGGAGATCGAAGCCGAAGAGGAAGAGCGCGAGAGCCGCGAAACCGCTCGCGAAGAGGCGCGCGACGAGCCGAGCTGGAGAACGTCGTGAAAGCCGCAGGTGATCGTTCGCTACGCCTGCTGGTCGAGAAGTGGCTCGCACCGCTCGCGGCGACGCCGCTGCACGTCACGCACTTCGGCCGCACGCGCAACGACGGGACGCGTTACGTGCGGGTCGAGGCGCAGTCGGTGGATGGGCCGCGTGCACTGTTCTTTTTCAGGCATGACGACGGGTGCTGGTGCGTGTTTCCGCCGACGGTCGACAGGGCGAAGCGAAGCGGCGAGCAGGTCGCTGTCGAGGCTGCGTAGCCCGAGTAACGCGGCAAGCAATGCGGCAATTAACGCGCAAGTAAGGTGGCAAGTAAGGCGGCAAGTAAGGTGGTGAGCAGCGCAGTACCGCGGTGTGTGCGACGCCTATCCCACCGACGCAGATCGCCTGCGCGCATGCCATATCGGCATCGCCTGGCAGACGATCAGCCCGATCGACATCAGCACGCAGCCGAACACCGCGCGCGCTGTCAGCGTCTCGCCGAGCACGAGCCAGCCGGCGAGCGCCGCAAACACGCCTTCCATGCTAAAGATGACGGCCGCGTGCGCGGGCGCTGCGTGTTTCTGCGCGACGACCTGAATCGTGTACGCAACGCCGACCGACAGCGCGCCGCCATACAAAATGGTCGGCGCCGCGCGCACGATGTCGGCGGCGCGAACCGGCTCGTACGCAAGCGCAATCGCGCTGCAAACCACACCGCACGCAACGAACTGCACGAGCGCGAGCACGAGCGGATCGTGCCGCCGCGCGAAGCGCCCGACGAGCACGACCTGCGCGGAAATCACGAGCGCGCCGGCGAGTTGGTACCAATCGCCGTACAGCATCGAAAAGTGCTCGTCGACGCTGAGGAAATACATGCCGGCTGCTGCGAGCGCGGCGCCAAGCCAGGTGCCGAGCGCCGTCTGATGGCGCAGCACGACGCCCATCAGCGGCACGATCACGACGTATAGCGAACTGATAAAACCGGCATTCGCGACCTTCGTGTATTGCAAACCGATTTGCTGCAGCGAAATGGCCACGGCGAGCAGCAGGCCGAGCCACGTACCGTCGCGTAGCAGCGTGAAGCGGATCAGCGGCAAGTGTGCGGGCAGTGGTAGTGGCGCTCTCGCCCGCGCGTGCAAGGGTTCCTCGATGCGCGGCTTCCCGGCGGCCGTCAATGGCCGCAGGCATGCGAGCAGCAGCACGACGCAGGCGCCAAGCAGAAAGCGCAATCCGGTAAATAGAAACGGCCCGATCGTGTCGAGGCTTAGGCGTTGCGCCACGAAGGCGGAGCCCCAGATCATCGCGGCGACCAGCATCAGCAGGTTCGCGCGCAGGTGTTGTCGAGTCGTGGTTTTCAAGCGGACGGGTTCTCACATTCAAGTCGCACATGATAACGGACCGCGCAACGGCAAAATCGCGCGCGCTCTACGTCGTCTTGCTGTGCGTCACGCTATCCATCAGCGCGCGCATCCGCTGCCAGTGGGAACCTTCCCAGAACACGCGCCGGCACACGTCGCAGGTGACGAATTGCGAATGCCGCTCGAGCACGCCGTCGGGCGCGCGGCCCACCGCTTCGTCTTTTGAAATGCGGCGCAGCGGCGCATTGCAGGTGAGGCACAGACGGAACGGTTGCGCGCTGCCGTTGAGGTCGAGGCGTCTGAAGATTTCGCGCAGCTGCGCTTCGGGCTTGAGCGCGCGCACATAGCAGCCGTGCGTGATCGTGCGACGCTTGAGCAGTTCGCGGTCGCGCGTGAGCACGGTGCGGTTTTCATCGAGCGCGAGCGCTTCGATGCGTGCGTCCTCGTAGTGGTTGTCGTAAAGCGTATCGAAACCTGCGAGACGCAGCAGTTGCGCGAGACCGCCCAGATGCGCGTCGGCGATAAAGCGCACCACACGCAGCGGCCGCTCGCGCACGCGCAATAGCGGCCGGATATCGAGTGCTTCGAATTTCGGATAGACGGCGACGCGGTCGCCATCCTTCAACGGATGATCGAAACCGACCGATTCTCCGTTCACCAGAATGAGCTCGACTTCGGTATGCGGCACGCCGAGTGCTTCGATCATGTGTTTCGCGGTCGCATCGCGTGCGCAGGCGCAGCTGAACGACTGCCGCCGCAGGGGCCGGGCCAGAAAGTCGTTGAGCTCCTCGTAGAAGCGGAAAGTCGCGGTGACCATGCGCCAGTATCGCATTTGCCCCGGCGCCGCCGTCGGCACATCGTCGAATTGCCAAACGAATCTGCACAGGTCGTTGGCTTGTGCTTTACTTCCGGTTCTGTCGAAGAGGAGCCACAGATGGACATCGGTTTTATCGGTCTCGGCGAGATGGGCGCCGCGATGGTCGAAAACATTCTGAAAGCCGGGCACCAGGTTCGTGTCTGGAACCGCTCGCCCGAGCGTGCGCAACGCCTCGCGCAAGCGGGTGCGCAAGTCGTCGGTTCGGTCGCCGAGGCCTTCACTGGCGACGCGGTGTTCTCGATGCTCGCCGACGACGCGGCCGTGCGCGAAGTGATCAACGCAGGTGTGCTCGAACAGGCGCCGCGCGGGCAGATCCACGTGAACATGGCGACGATCTCGGTCACGCTCGCCGGCGAACTCGCGCACGAGCATGCACAACGCGGCCTCAATTACGTCGCGGCGCCCGTGATGGGGCGGCCGGACGTCGCCGCAGCCGGCAAGCTGACAATCGTCGCGGCCGGCCCCGCCGAAGCGATCGATCGCGTGCAGCCGGTGCTCGACGCGGTCGGCCAGAAAACGTGGCGCATCGGTTCGCTCGCGCAGCAGGCGAATGTGATGAAGCTTGCTACGAACTTTCTGATCGGATCGGCCATCGAGTCGCTCGGCGAGGCGTCGGCGATGCTGGCCGGCCACGGCGTCGGGATGCAGGATTTTCTCGACGTGATCACGAGCAATCTGTTTCAGGGCGTCGTCTATCAGGGCTACGGCAAGATGATCGCCGAGCAGCGCTATGAGCCCGCGCTCTTCAAGGCGCGCCTCGGCATGAAAGACGTGCGGCTCGTGCTCGCCGCGGCCGAATCGGTGAATGCGCCTTTGCCGATCGCGAGCGTCGTGCGCGACAGCCTGATCGAAGCGATGGCGCATGGGGACGGCGAAAAGGATTTTGCGGTGCTCGGGCAGGTCGCTGCGCGCCGGGCGGGACGGTAGGAGGCGTCGAGGTGCGTGCGCTTTGCCGGCGGGAATCGCCGCGTATCTGCGTCATATGCGAACGAGGATTCGCGCATGACGCAGAGCACAAAAAACGCGGTGTGCGAGCAGCGTGAGGCGGGCTTTGCGACTGCTGTGGCTGATCCGCAACAGAGTAGCAATCGTTTGCATCGGTTGTTGCGTCGCACCAAAGCTTTTGCTATAGTGGTTTCTGTCTCCTCCATGTCTCCTCTGATATGGATTCAGCCCGCCACTTCGGCGGGCTTTTTTTTGCCCGCTTTTGCCATTTTCCGCAGCAAGCCGGTCCGCTGGGCTGGAAAAGCGCCGCTATGCGCGAATCTATGCGCGAACGCCAGAAAAGAAAAAGGCCGGCGATTATCGCCAGCCTTCAATTTTGCCCAAACCAGACAAGCCGATGCGCGACGCATCCGGCCTGTGCGAATCACGCGCTCAAGGTTTCAACCCGGCTCCCTCATCAGCACCGATGGCGAGGTTCATGCATTGAATCGCCGCGCCCGACGCACCCTTGCCGAGATTGTCGAGACGCGCGACCGTGACGAAACGCTCGTCGTTGCCGAACACGAACAGATCGACGCGATTCGTGTCGTTGTTCGCCTGGACGTCGAAGAACCCGCTGTCGAGGTTGGCGTCGGCGTTGAACGGCGCGACGCGCACGAACGCTTCGCCCTGGTAGTACTCGGCGAACAGCGTTTGCACGTCTTGCGGCGTCACGCGCTTCGCCAGTTGCGACGGCGAAAAGTAGCTCGTAACCGCGAGCCCCTTATAGAAGCTGCCGACGATCGGCGTGAACACCGGCGGCGATTTCAGGCCTGTATGCGCGGCCATTTCCGGCAGATGCTTATGCGTGAGACCGAGCGCGTACGGACGGGGGCTGTCGAGCTTCGCGTTACCGCCCGCTTCGTACTCGGCAATCATCTTCTTGCCGCCGCCGCTGTAGCCGGTCAGCGAATAGCTGTGCACGGCGAGATCCGGCGCGACGACGCCGGCCTCGACGAGCGGCCGCATCGCGAGTACGAAGGCCGATGCGTGGCAGCCGGGCACCGCAATGCGCTTCGCGTGACGTACGCGCTCGCGCTGCGCGCGGGTCAGTTCGGGCAGGCCGTACGCCCAGTCGGCGTGCGTGCGAAACGCGGTGCTCGCGTCGATCAGCACCGTACGGTCGTTGTCGACGAGCGACGCCGATTCGCGCGATGCGGCATCGGGCAGGCACAGAAACGTGACGTCCGACGCGTTGATGAGGCGGCGGCGCTCGTCGAGGTCCTTGCGCTTCGCTTCATCGATGCGCATTACTTCGACGTCGCCGCGTTGCGACAGATATTCGAAGATTTTCAGGCCGGTCGTGCCTTCCTGTCCGTCGACAAAAACTTTCGTGCTCATCTCGATCTCGCTTGGGTGAACCGGAGCGCCTTGAAAACTGTTGCGGTGTTGCGGCGCCGGACCGACATTTTAAGACCGGATGGCGCCGCGTGCGTGGCGCGTCGGGAAAAACGTGTAAGCAAACGTCGCGCAGGCCTGTCGCGTTCACGCGGCTGTCATCAACGGCCGTACGTGACGGTCATGCGGGCGAAACCGATCGTCGCCGTATTGATTTCGTGGTCGAACATCAGCGCGGGGCGGCCCGGTCCGAAGCGCAGGTCGGCCGTGTCGAGCGCGTAGACGGTGATCACATAGCGATGTGGCTTGCCCGGCGGCGGGCATGGTCCGCCATAGCCGTCGACGTCGAAGTCGTTGCGCGCTTCGACCGCGCCGATCTTGTTGAGGTAACCGGACGCGCTCGCGTTTTCCGGCACGCGGTCGACGTTGGCCGGAATCCCGACGACGGCCCAATGCCACCAGCCGCGGCCAGGTGCATCGATGTCAAACATCGTGATGGCGAAGCCGCGCGTGCCGGCCGGCGCATCGCGCCACGACAATTGCGGCGATCGATTGCCGCCCTTGCAATCGTCCTGGTCGAAGACTTGCGCCTGGCCGACCGCGCCGCCCGATTTGACGCTCGTGCTCGAAACGGTGAACGCGAGCGCGGGCTGTGCGGTTTGCGCGACCTGTGCCGCTTGTGCGTACGCGGCGGACGGCATGACGGTCGGCGCGAGACTCGCCGCAACGGCCATTAACAAGTCAGCAAACAAAAATGCGTGAAAGTTTGCAAAGAATCGAAACGCAGAAAGGCGAACGTTCGAGCAACGCATGCGCATGTGCCGATTCTCCTGTGCGACTGGCCCAATGGAGCGGACGGCTGCAGCGCTTACCCCGGTGCCATGTGACCACGATGATATTGTCCCTGTTTTGTACCGTGAAGCCGAATCGAGTCTAACATTACGTCTGTACGCAGCTGTTCTTTGTCGCTGTTGTTCCTGATGGAGACGGCCCGCGACCGGTGAAATCGGCTATAGTCGGACACCCGCTGCTGGCGGGTAACAGCAGGCCCGAGAAATTTAGAACTAAAGAATAGTTGCATGACGGAAGTTTCGGAGCGTGGGTTATCAGGCGAAGGGAGCGCGATGCAAAATCCAATCAAGGTCGTCGTGGCCGACGACCATCCGGTGATTTTGTTTGGCGCCGAGCAGGCGTTGCTCAAATTCCCGGGCATTCAGGTCGTGGCGCGTGCGCGTCAATCGACAGAACTCGTGAAAGTGCTGCAGACCGTTCCATGCGACGTGCTCGTGACGGATCTCGCCATGCCGGGCGGTCAATACGGCGATGGTTTGCCGCTGATCGGCTACTTGCGGCGCAATTTTCCGGACTTGCCGATCGTCGTACTAACCATGCTCGAAAATGCGGCGTTATTGAAACGCCTCTCCGAGCTCGGCGTGATCTCGGTCGTCAACAAGGCCGACGACCTCAGTCATATCGGCCTCGCGGTTCAGCACGTGGGGCGCAATATCGAATACATGAGCCCGTCCGTGAAAGCAGCATTGGAAACCTTGCGCATGAACGCGGGCGGCAAAAACGATGAAGTGATTCTGTCGAAACGCGAGCTCGAGGTCGTGCGGCTCTTTGTGTCGGGCATGACGATCAAGGAAATTTCTGAGCAGCTCAGTCGCAGCATTAAGACGATCAGCACGCAGAAGAACACGGCAATGCGCAAGCTCGGTCTCGAGCGCGACTCGGAGTTGTTCCAGTATGCGCAGAGCAACGGCTTGATGAATCTGTCGTCCTACGCCCCCGGCGAGGCGGGCGAGGCAGGCAAGCCAGGCGAGGCGGGCGCAGCGGGAGCGGCCGACGAACCATGACGGTCGTCGACGCGTGCTGCGTCGGCGACAGCGCGTTAGCAAAGCAAAAAAGCCGCACATCGTGTGACGACGATGTGCGGCTTTTCTTTGTGCGCCCAGCATGGGCGCAATCTTGTGGGTGCAAGTCCCACCATGAGTTGACCACAGCGAATGAAGCGAAGCGCAACTGCGGGAGGGCGACCGATCGTGGGGAGGAAGCGCGGAGCGAAACCGCGAGCCGATGGACAAGAACCGTATAGAAGGCGGAGCCGATCAGGGCGAGCAGGCAAAGAACTGCGAAGCTCTCGTGGTCAAGGATCAGGCGACGTAGATGCGGCGGTTGTGCGGTGATGGATTGCGTTCTTGCCTGGCGAGATCTCGCCTCATGCCTGAAAGGGCGACGGTGGTGAACCGGAGCGAGAAGTCAGCAGAGGCCATAGTAGTCACAGGACAGACCGGTGAGGTTGAGGCTGGTGATGAAGGGCTAAACGGAAAGGAGTGTCCAGCGACATGTCGATGCATAAGGCCAGGCGTCAGAAGTCCACGCAGGTGGAGCGGGCGGGAAGGATGCGCGGTGAAGCCGTGCAGGTAGCTGCCAGCGACGAAGCCGGGTGCCCGCGGCATGAGAACGGGGACACAGGGTCAGCGCTGCTGGAAGCAGCGCTGACGAGAGAGAACCTGCAACAGGCGCTCAAACGGGTGCGGGCGAACAAGGGTGCTGCGGGTGTGGATGGTCTGGATATAGACCAGAGCGTGCGTCACCTGGTGCACGCGTGGGCAGCGATACGTGAGCAACTGTTGTCGGGGAAGTACCGGCCGATGCCGGTGCGGCGGGTGACGATCCCGAAACCGGACGGAGGCGAGCGCGAGCTCGGTATCCCGACGGTAACGGACCGGCTGATCCAGCAGGCGCTGCTGCAGGTACTGCAACCGGTTCTGGACCCCACCTTCAGCGAGCACAGCTACGGCTTCCGGCCTGGGCGGCGTGCGCACGATGCGGTGTTAGCCGCGCAATCGTACGTGCAGTCGGGACGGCGGATCGTGGTGGACGTTGATCTCGAGAAATTCTTCGACCGGGTCAATCACGACATCCTCATCGAACGCCTGAAGAGACGTATCGGCGATGCCGGTGTAATCCGGCTGGTCCGGGCGTATCTGAACAGCGGGATCATGAGCGATGGCGTGGCGCTGGAGCGCAGCGAGGGCACGCCGCAAGGCGGACCGCTCTCGCCGCTGCTGGCCAACGTGCTGCTCGACGAGGTGGACCAGGAACTGGAGCGACGAGGTCATTGCTTCGTGCGCTACGCCGACGATGCGAATGTGTACGTTCGTAGCCGCCGGGCGGGCGAGCGGGTGATGGCGCTATTGCGCCGGTTGTATGGAGGGCTGCGGCTGAAGGTCAACGAGGCCAAAAGCGCGGTGGCCAGCGTGTTCGGACGCAAGTTTCTGGGCTACAGCTTCTGGGTAGCCCAGGGGGCGTGGTCAAACGCAAGGTGGCGGCAAAGCCACTGAAGACGTTCAGGCAACGTATCCGGGAACTGACGGGCCGCTCGGGCGGGCGCAGCATGCAGGACGTGGTGCAGCGGTTACGTGCGTATCTGCTGGGCTGAAGGCGTACTACCGGCTGGCGCAGACACCGCGCGTCTGGCGAGTGCTGGACGAATGGTTGCGTCACCGGTTGCGTGCCATACAGCTTAAGCAGTGGAAGCGTGGCACGACGATGTACCGCGAACCTCTCGCGTTGGGTGCGGTACCGGGCGTGGCGCAACAGGTGGCGGCCAACAGCCGCTGCTGGTGGCGTAACAGCGGCGCCCGGCATCTGAATCATGTGTTCACCATCGCATGGTTCGATCGGCTGGGTCTACCCCGCCTCTCATAACCTCAACTTCCCGAACCGCCCGGTGCGGACCCGCATGCCGGGTGGTGTGGCAGGGGTACGGCCTTATGGCCGTCCCCTATGCCGATCGCCTCGCGCGGCGATATTCGACCTAATGCGTCGGCTAATCGTGCCGACTTACTGCGGTGCCGCTGTCGCCCCGCCATGCGCGGCCGACCACTCAGCCGGCGCATGCAGAAACTTTTCGACTTCGTCGAGCGTCTTCGATTCGAAGTAGCCGGAATTTTTGGCGACGCGCAGCACATCCCACCACGTTGCGAGCGCGTGCAGATCGACGTCGATGTCTTTGAGCACCGACACGCTTTCCTTGAAGATGTTGTAGTGGAACACGACGAAGCAGTGGTTCACCGTCGCGCCCGCGGTGCGCAGCGCATTGATGAAGTTGAGCTTGCTGCGGCTATCCGTGGTCAGGTCTTCGACGAGCAGGACGCGTTGGCCTTCGGTGAGCAAGCCCTCGATCTGCGCGTTGCGGCCAAAGCCCTTCGGCTTTTTGCGCACGTATTGCATCGGCACCATCAGGCGATCCGCGATCCACGCGGCGAACGGAATACCGGCGGTTTCGCCGCCCGCCACCGCATCGATCTGCTCGTAGCCGACGTCGCGCAAAATGGTCGATTCAGCCATTTCCATCAGGCCGCGGCGCAGGCGCGGATACGAAATCAGCTTGCGGCAGTCGATGTACACCGGGCTCGCCCAGCCGGACGTGAAGATATAGGGTTTCTCAGCGTTGAAATGCACGGCCTGAACTTCGAGCAGCATTCGGGCGGTCGTGTCGGAGATCGTCTGGCGATCGAAGCCTGTCATGGGCGGTCCTTCGGTGTGGTGCACGCTACGCGTGCACGTAAATTGTGACGTAACCAAGCGGGAGGGACGGCGCGATGCTTACACGCGTCGCGATGACTGCGAAGCCTCTGCGGGCCGAACTGCGGCGAAACAGCGGCGATCCGGGCTGCTGCGCGTAGCCCGCGATTTTACCCGATTCGGACCCGGCCGACGAGACCTGCGGGCGCCTGTGGCCCTGTTGCGGCGGCCAGTGCAGACGTTTTTGTCCACGCTTGTGGCGTGCCCGCATGGCTATTACACTCACGCGGCTTTCGCGACCGGCGCACAAACACGCCTTACCCACGCCCCAATGAATCTTGCCCCTTCCGACACCGCCGGCTCCGGCTCCGGCTACCCCGCGCGAGCGCTGATCGCGTCCGCGCTCGGCTACGCGATGGACGGTTTCGACCTGCTGATCCTCGGTTTCATGTTGCCGGCCATTGCGGCCGAGTTGCATCTGTCGTCGGCGCAGGCGGGCGCGCTCGTCACGTGGACGCTGATCGGCGCGGTCGCGGGCGGCCTGATCTTCGGCGTGTTGAGCGACTACTTCGGCCGCGTGCGGATGCTCACGTGGACGATCCTGCTGTTCGCCGTATTTACCGGCTTGTGCGCGCTCGCGCAGGGGTATGCGGACCTGCTCGTGTACCGGACGATTGCCGGCATCGGACTCGGCGGCGAATTCGGCATCGGCATGACACTGGTCGCCGAAGCATGGCCCGCCGCGCAGCGTGCGCGCGTGTCGTCGTATGTCGGGCTCGGCTGGCAAACCGGCGTGCTCGCGGCTGCGTTGCTCACGCCGCTTCTGTTGCCTCTCGTCGGCTGGCGCGGCATGTTCGCCATCGGGCTGCTGCCGGCGGTCCTGTCGTTTTTCGTGCGGCGGCGTGTCGAAGAACCGGCGCTTTTCAGCGAACGGGCCGCGCGCGGCATGCGCAAGCCGCCGCTCAAGCTGCTCGTGGCCGATGCTCATGCAATACGCACGAGCATCGGTGTCGCGATTCTCTGTTCGGTGCAGAACTTCGGTTATTACGGCCTCATGATCTGGCTGCCCACCTATCTGACGAAAACGTTCGGCTATTCGTTGACGCGCTCAGGTTTGTGGACCTCGGTGACGGTGCTCGGCATGGCCGCCGGCATCTGGCTGTTCGGCGTCGCCGCGGACCGCTTCGGGCGCAGGCCGGCGTTTCTGTTCTATCAGGCGGGCGCGGTGCTGATGGTGTTCGTCTACGCGCACCTCGGCACGCCGTCTGCGCTGCTCGTCGGCGGCGCGGTGATGGGCCTGTTCGTCAACGGCATGATCGGCGGCTATGGCGCACTGATTTCGGAGCTCTATCCAACCGACGCGCGCGCGACCGCACAGAACGTGCTCTTCAATTTCGGCCGCGCGGTCGGCGGATTCGGGCCGGTCGCCGTCGGCTCGCTCGCGGCGCGTTACTCGTTCGGCGCGGCGCTTGCACTGCTGGCGTCGATCTATCTGCTCGACATCGTCGCGACCTTGCTGCTGATCCCCGAGCGCCGCGGTGCCCCGCTTGAATGACAGTGCCGGACGCGATCGGTTGCGTCCGTATCGCATTGCAGCGTGACAAGCGGCCCGATCTTTCGCGATGCTATCTGTTGTTGCTCCACCGGTTCGTGCCGGGTCTTCATTCGTAAGCGGTACACTAGCCGACCCCAAATCGCTCGCGACTGGCCGGTTCACGCTCGCACCGCCCCTCTCTTCATGCCCGCTGCCGGTTGCCTGAATCTGAGCGAACGGGTTCGAATTCCTAACGTCTCGCAGGTCAAAACATGGACGAACAACTGAAGCAAAGCGCTCTCGCATATCACCAGAATCCCCGCCCAGGCAAGATTTCGGTTACGCCGACCAAGCCGCTGTCGAACCAGCTCGATCTGTCGCTCGCATATTCGCCCGGTGTCGCGGCCGCTTGCATGGCCATTCACGGCGAGCCGCTCGATGCGCAGAAGTACACGTCGCGCGGCAATCTGGTCGGCGTCGTCACGAACGGCACCGCGGTGCTCGGTCTCGGCAATATCGGGCCGCTCGCCGCCAAGCCGGTGATGGAAGGCAAGGGGTGTCTGTTCAAGAAGTTCGCCGGCATCGACGTGTTCGATATCGAGCTCAACGAATCCGATCCCGACAAGCTCGTCGAGGCGATCGCGATGCTCGAGCCGACCCTGGGCGGCATCAACCTCGAAGACATCAAGGCGCCCGAATGCTTCTACATCGAAAAGAAGCTGCGCGAGCGCATGAAGATCCCGGTCTTCCACGACGATCAGCACGGCACGGCGATCATTGCGTCGGCGGCGATTCTCAATGGTCTGAAGGTGGTCGGCAAGGATCTCGCGAGCGTGAAGCTCGTGTGCTCGGGCGCGGGCGCCGCGGCGATCGCGTGTCTCGATCTGCTCGTGAACCTTGGGCTCGCGAAACAGAACGTTCTTGTCACCGACTCGAAGGGCGTGATCTACGAAGGCCGCGACAATCTCGATCCGTCGAAGGCGCGCTATGCCGCGCATACCGATGCGCGCACGCTCGCCGATGCGATCAAGGGCGCGGACGTGTTCCTCGGCTGCTCGAGCGCCGGCGTGCTGAAGCCGGAAATGGTGAAGGACATGGGCACGCAGCCGCTGATTCTCGCGCTCGCGAACCCGGAGCCCGAGATCCAAGTCGGAGGCCAAGCGGTCTTAGGAAGACAAAACATTCTACCAACTCCTTGGCTCACAGAACGACATGGCTACGATCCGACTTTTCCCGTTCATCTTCCGCGGTGCGCTCGACGTCGGCGCGACGACGATCACCGAGGAAATGAAGCTCGCATGCGTGCGCGCGATCGCCGAACTGGCCGAAGAAACGGACCAGGGCGACGAAGTCGCGAAGGCGTACGAAGGGCACTCGCTCGAGTTCGGTCCCGACTATCTGATTCCGAAGCCGTTCGATCCGCGTCTCATCATCAAGATCGCGCCGGCCGTCGCGCAGGCTGCGATGGAGTCGGGCGTCGCCACGCGTCCGATCAAGGATATGGACGCGTATCGCGAAGAACTCGGCGCGACCGTCTATCGCACGGGCCTCGTGATGCGACCGGTGTTTGCCGCCGCGAAGTCGCAGCCGGCGGCGCGTATCGTGTTCGCGGAAGGCGAGGACGAGCGCGTGCTGCGCGCCGCGCAGTTCGTGCTGCTCGAGAAGATCGCGCGGCCGATCATCATCGGGCGTCCGGCGGTCGTCGAAATGCGGCTCAAGAAGATGGGCTCGAAGCTGAAATGCGGCGAAGACTTCGAAATCGTCAATCCGGAAGACGACCCGCGCTACCAGAAGTGCTGGCAGGAATATCACGAGATCGGCGCGCGGGAGGGGGTGACGCCCGAAGTCGCGAAGGCCGCGATGCGCAAGTTCAATACGCTGATCGGTGCGATTCTCGTGCGCCTCGGCGATGCGGACGGGATGATCTGCGGGATGATCGACCAGTACCACACGCATCTGAAGTTTATCGACCAGGTGCTTGGCAAGGCCGAGAACGTGCGCAACTTCGCGGCAATGAACCTGCTGATGCTGCCGGGCCGCAATCTGTTTATCTGCGACACGTATGTCAATGAATGCCCGAGCGCGGAAGAGCTCGCCGACATGACGCTGCTCGCGGCAAGCGAGATCGAGAAGTTCGGCATCGCGCCGAAGGTGGCGCTGCTGTCGAGCTCGAACTTCGGCAGTTCGCCTTCGTCGTCGTCGCAGCGGATGGCGGCGGCGCGCAAGCTGATATCGGCGCGTGCGCCGGACCTCGAAATCGACGGCGAAATGCACGGCGACGCGGCGCTCTCCGAGGCGGTGCGCAAGGCGGCATTCCCCGGCACGACGCTCGCGGGCGAAGCGAACCTGCTGATCATGCCGAACGTCGAAGCGGCGAACATCACGTATAACCTGCTGAAGATGATCGGCGGCGATGGCGTGACGGTCGGGCCGTTCCTGCTTGGCGCCGAGAAGCAGGTCCATATCCTGACGCCGGCCGCCACCGTGCGGCGCATTATCAACATGACGGCGGTGGCCTCGGCGAACGTCGCGGTGCGGCAGGCGGCGGCCGCTGCGGCTGCGAAGTAGGCGGCGCGCGCGGGGGCTGCGTCGGCGATCTGCGGTAGAGCCCGCCGACGCGTGCCTCGCGAATCGAAAAGGGCGTCTCGAACGGATCGAGGCGCCCTTTTTTGTGTCGAGCGGCCGGCTTGCGGTCAGGCCGTCGCTCGAGTCGACTCAGACACCGTGACCGATGTCGAGCCTGTCTTTCGCGGTGGCGCGCTTGCCGTGCGCAGGATGTAGTTTCCCCGCCTTGCCCAAACCGAACGGCGGCATGTTGACGTAAATCGCTTCGTAGTGACCGGGCGTGACCAGATACGTCTCATGCCATATGCCGAATTCACTGCTTGTGTCGCCGGCGCGATTGAACGCTTTCCACGCCGGGATGTGTTCCGCGAACGCATTGATGGCGTAGTCGAGCAGTTTTTCCTTTGACTCCCAGTACTGGAGCAGCAGCGAACCGGGCGCCGGGCCGGGCGCGAGGCATATGATGTTCGCCGCCGTTGCAGCACGCACGGCGGCGATGCATCGGTCAGGCCACGTGCCGGGTCCAGCCTCCCGCGGGCGCACGCCATTTCGCGAGCAGCTGCGACCATTTCGACCGCACGCCTTCGAGGTTGTTTTCCTTCACGTGCCCATAGCCGCGGATGCCATCGGGCAGGTTTGCGAGTTCGATCGCGAGCGCACGCCGTTCTGCCGGGACAGCAGCCGACGCGCTCTGATTGAGCCCGGCGATCAGTTCGCGCACGAGCGCCTCGTACTCGACGATCAACGCGCGTTCGGTGCGGCGCTCTTCCGTTTTGCCGAATATATCGAGCGCCGTGCCGCGCAGAAAGCGCATCTTCGCGAGCACGCGCATTGCGCTGAGCATCCACGGACCGAACTGCTTCTTCACGAGATGACCGTGCGCGTCCTTCTTCGAAAGCGCGGGCGGAGCGAGATGAAATTTGAGCTTCCAGTCGCCTTCGAAGTTTGCCTTCAGCTTCTCGATAAACACCGGGTCTGTATAGAGGCGTGCGACCTCGTACTCGTCTTTGTATGCCATCAGCTTGTGCAGATTCTTCGCGACGGCTTCGGTCAGCGCAAGCTGCGTATCTGACGTATGCGACATATGCGACGCATCGAGCGCCGTCTCGACCGCGCGCACTTCGTCGACAAGCTTCTTGTAGCGCGCCGCATAAGCGTCGTTCTGATACGCGGCCAGATACTTGACGCGCTTGTCGATCAACGTGTCGAGCGCCTTCGGCGTATGCAGCGACACGATCTTGCTGCCGGCCGTGTCGGTGTCGGGCGTGCGGCCCTGCAATCCCGCCAGCGCGCGCACCGCGGCGAGGTCGTGCGCGGCGCGCCGGCCCCATTCGAACGCGGCAAGATTCTTGTCGACCTGCACCGCGTTCAGCTCGATCGCACGGCGCAGCGACTCGTGCGTCAGCGGCAGCCAGCCGTGCTGCCACGCGTAGCCAAGCACGAACGGGTTCGTATAGATCGCATCGCCGAGCAGCGACACCGCGAAACGGTTCGCGTCGACGGCGGACACGTTGTCGCTGCCGGCCGCCGCGCGCACATCGGCGTCGGTGCTGGCACCGGGGAAGCTCCAGTTCGGGTTCTTGATGAATGCGGCGGTCGGCGTCGGAGCGCTGTTGAGCACGACATGCGTGCGGCCGTTTTGCATCCGCGATACGCACTCGTCGCTGGCGGTCACGATCGCGTCGCAGCCGATCACGAGGTCTGCTTCGCCCATTGCAATACGCGTCGCGTGGATATCGTCGGGCCGGTTCGCGATCTGCACGTGGCTCATCACCGCGCCGCCTTTTTGCGCGAGGCCGGTCACATCGAGCACCGTTACGCCCTTGCTTTCGAGGTGCGCAGCCATACCGAGCAAGGCGCCGATCGTGACGACGCCGGTACCGCCGACACCCGTGATGAGCACGCCGTACGGCTGGGCGATGGCGGGCACGTCAGGCTCCGGAACCGGCGGCATCGTATCGGCTGCGACGCCGGTTGCGGCAGGCTTGCGCAATTGACCGCCTTCGACGGTGACGAAGCTCGGGCAGAAGCCCTTCAGGCAGGAATAGTCCTTGTTGCAGGTCGACTGGTTGATCTGCCGCTTCGTGCCGTACTCGGTCTCGAGCGGCTCGACCGACAGACAGTTCGACTGCACCGAGCAGTCGCCGCAGCCTTCGCACACGGCTTCGTTGATCACGACGCGCTTCGCCGGGTCCGGATACGCGCCGCGTTTGCGGCGGCGGCGCTTCTCGGTCGCGCAGGTCTGGTCGTAGATCAGGATCGTCGTGCCTTCGATCTCGCGCAGCTCGCGCTGCACGTCGTCGAGCTGATCGCGGTGATGCACGGTGATGCCGGGCGCGAGGCCGACCTTCGGCGTGTACTTGTCGGGCTCGTCGGTGACGATCACGATGCGCTTCGCGCCTTCGGCGGCGAGCTGATGCGTGATTTGCGGCACCGTCAGCGTGCCGTCGACAGGCTGGCCGCCCGTCATCGCCACCGCATCGTTGTACAGAATCTTGTACGTGATGTTCGCCTTCGACGCGATCGCCGCGCGAATCGCGATCAGCCCCGAGTGGAAGTAGGTGCCGTCGCCGAGATTCGCGAACACGTGCTTGTCGTTCGTGAACGGCGCCTGGCCGATCCACGCGACGCCTTCGCCGCCCATCTGGCTGAACGTGCTGGTGCTGCGGTCCATCCACACGGTCATGTAGTGACAGCCGATGCCGGCCATTGCGCGCGAACCTTCGGGCACATTCGTCGACGTGTTGTGCGGGCAGCCCGAGCAGAACCACGGCTTGCGCTCGACTTCGACGCGCGGCCGCGCGAGCGCTTTTTCCTTCGCGTCGATCACGGCGATGCGGGCCGCGATGCGCGCGCGCACATCGGACGGCAGATCGAACTTGTCGAGTCGCGTGGAAATCGCCTTCGCGATGATCGCCGGCGATAACTCGTAATGCGCGGGCAGCAGCCAGTTGCCCATCGGCACCGACCATTCGCCGCCGGCGCCGTCTTTCTCGTCGAATTTGCCGAACACGCGCGGACGCTGCGCATCGGGCCAGTTGTACAGCTCTTCCTTGATCGCGTATTCGAGAATCTGGCGCTTCTCTTCGACGACGAGAATCTCTTCGAGGCCGCGCGCGAACGCATGCGCGCCTTGCGCTTCGAGCGGCCAGACGCAGCCGACCTTATAGAGCCGGATGCCGATGCGTGCGCAGGTTTCATCGTCGAGACCGAGATCGCACAGCGCCTGGCGCACGTCGAGATACGCCTTGCCGCCGGTGATGATGCCGAAGCGCGCATGCGGCGAGTCGATCTCGATGCGATCGAGTCTGTTCGCGCGTACATAGGCAAGACCCGCGTACCACTTGTAGTCGAGCAGCCGCGCTTCCTGCACGAGCGGCGGATCGGGCCAGCGGATATTGAGTCCGCCTTCGGGCATCGCGAAGTCGGTCGGCAGAATGATCTGCGTGCGGTGCGGATCGATGTCGACCGAGGCCGACGATTCGACGACGTCGGTCACGCACTTCATCGCGACCCAGAGACCCGAATAGCGGCTCATCGCCCAGCCGTGCAGGCCGAAGTCGAGATATTCCTGCACGTTCGACGGGAACAGCACGGGCAGCCCGCAAGCCTTGAAGATGTGCTCGGACTGATGCGCGAGCGTCGACGATTTGGCCGCGTGGTCGTCGCCCGCCAGCACCAGCACGCCGCCATGGCGCGACGAGCCGGCCGAGTTGCCGTGCTTGAAGACGTCGGCCGAACGGTCGACGCCGGGACCTTTGCCGTACCACATCGAAAACACGCCGTCGTGTTTCGCGCTCGGGTACAGGTTGACCTGTTGCGAGCCCCAGACCGCCGTGGCGGCGAGGTCTTCGTTGACGCCCGGTTGAAATACGATCTGATGCGCCGCGAGGTGCTTTTTCGCCTTCCACAGCGAGAGGTCGAGGCCGCCGAGCGGCGAGCCGCGATAGCCGGAGATAAAGCCGGCCGTATCGAGCCCGGCAGCCTTGTCGCGCTCCTGCTGCAGCATCGGCAGCCGCACGAGCGCCTGGATGCCGCTCATATACGCGCGACCGCGTTCGAGCGTGTATTTGTCGTCGAGCGTGACCGACGATAACGCGGCTTCGAGCGAGGCTCGCTGACCTGCGTCCAGTGGGGCATTCATTATGTGTACTCCTCCAGCGACTTTGGGATCACCAAAAACTGCATGGCGCCTCGGCATCTCGTGAATGCGTTGGCACGGCCGTCATGGCCTGGCCGCCATCATGACGGTTTTTCACCGATGGTAGCACCCGGAAAAACCCGCCGCATTGCAACACGGGCGCTGTCACCGCGCGCTTCGAACCCCATCTTCGATGACGCACGTACGGCCTCCGGTATGACGCGCCGTGCGTTGGTGTAACAAGCTGTAAAAGCCTCCGGCGGCAGGAACCGACCGTCGAACGCTTGTCTAACACCCCACCTGCGCTTTCCGGCAACGTTCCACATCGGGTGGAGCTTCGCAGCGCGGGCAATCGGAACAGGAGCAAGCATGAACAGCAAGCACGTTCAGACCTTCCTGATGGTCTCTGCAGCATTTTTCGCAATCAACGCACCGGTGCGCGCGAATAGCGCACAATCCGCATCGAACACGGGCTCGAACGGCATCGTTCGAACGGTGCAAACCGTCACGCGCACATCAGCGGACGCACATCCCGACGGCACTTCGACCAGTATTTCACTGCGCGTACCATCAGGCGAATGACGCCGTTCGTTGCGTCATTCGCCTTGTCGTTCAGCTTTACGTCATGCCTCGTTGATTCGCCGGTTCGTCCCGCACTTCGCCCCCGCCCTCCGATTCAGGCGTTGTCTTTCACCACGCCGCGTCGGATCTGATCGAGTTCGATCGATTCGAACAACGCCTTGAAGTTGCCTTCGCCAAAACCCTGGTTTCCCTTGCGCTGGATGATCTCGAAGAAGATCGGCCCGATCTGGTTTTCCGTGAAGATCTGCAGTAGCAGGTCGTCATGCGCGCCGTCGATCAGGATCTTCCGTTTGCGTAGTTCATCGAGCGGTTCGCCGTGGTTCGGTATGCGTCGCTCGACCAGTTCGTAGTAGGTATCGACCGTGTCGAGCAGCGCAATGTTCGATGCGCGCATGCCGTCGACAGTGCGGTAAATGTCGTTGGTGCCGAGCGCGATGTGCTGGATGCCTTCGCCGTGATACGCGTCGAGATACTCCTGAATCTGGCCGGCGTTTTCCGAACCTTCCTCGTTGATCGGAATGCGGATCTTGCCGCATGGCGATGTCATCGCTTTCGACTTCACGCCGGTGACCTTGCCTTCGATATCGAAGTAGCGGATTTCGCGGAAGTTGAAGAGGCGCTCGTAGAACTCGGCCCATTCGCGCATGCGGCCGCGGTGCACGTTGTGGGTCAGGTGATCGATATAGGTGAGGCCATGGCCGGCAGGCCGGTTGGCGACGCTCGGGTCCGCGCCCGGGATCGGCTCGAAGTCGACGTCGTAGATGCCGATATCGCCGATGCTGCCCGGCTTCGCGCCGTTCTTGCCGCGCCAGCGGTCGACGAAGTAGATCAGCGAATCGCCGACGCCTTTGATGGCCGGAATGGTCAGCTCCATCGGCCCGGTCTTGTTGTCGAAACCCCATGCGCCGAGTTCGAGCGCGCGGCGATACGCATGCGCCGCATCCTGTACGCGAAACGCGATCGCGCAGATCGACGGACCGTGCAGCCGCGCGAAGCGTTGCGCGAACGAATCGGGCTCCGCGTTGATGATGAAGTTGATATCGCCCTGCCGGTACAGCGTGACGTTTTTGTGCCGGTGGCGCGCGATCGCCGCAAAGCCCATCTGCTCGAATACTCTGCCGAGCGCCTTCGGGTCCGGGGCCGCGTATTCGATGAACTCGAAACCGTCGGTGCCGACGGGGTTGTCCCACGTTTGTAGTTTCATGCAAGTCTCCATCCGGAATGCGATGCGTCTGGCCGTCCGGCGCGCGGACGCCATGAAGCGAGTCTATCGGCGTCGCGCGGGTGAAAGCTTGCGAAGTTAATCGTGACTGGCTACATTTTGGCTATTTAATGGCGCATATGCGCGCCAGGACGGCAGAAAATGGCTGCAACAGAACTCGATGCGATCGACCGGCGTATTCTCGCGATTCTTCAGGAGGACGGGAGACTGTCGAACCAGGAGATCGCGGAACGGGTCAATCTGTCGCCGAGCCCGTGTTTGCGGCGCATTCGGCGGCTCGAGGAAAGCGGCGTCATTCGCGGCTATGTCGCGCTGCTCGACGCGCAGCAGCTTGGGCTTCATCTGCTCGCGTTCGTCAACGTGCGGCTCGAAAAGCGCGGGACGCCGACGGGCGGCGGCGCGCGTGGCGACGCCACGCACGCACACGCGGGCAGCACGCATGCGGAGCTGTTTCGCGCGGCTGTGCAGACGTGGCCCGAGGTGGTGGCGTGCCATGCGATGACCGGTGAGATGGATTACCTGCTGCGCGTGCAGGTTGCGGATATGGCGCACTTCTCGCACTTCGTGCAGGACGTGCTGCTGCATCACCCGTCCGTCGTCGATGTGAAGTCGAGTTTTTCGCTCGAGACGTTCAAGGAAACGACGGCGCTGCCGATCAGGTGAAGCCGGGACCCGGGTTCGAACGAATTCAGGCGGGCTCAAGCGCGTTCAAGCGGGGTTCAAGCAGGGTTCAAGCGGAAAATCAGGCCATCAGGCCACGAGTTCCGCCGGCAACAGCGATTCGAGCAGGGTTGAAGTCTGCTGGGCCTGGCGCTTCAGCGCGTAGTCGAACGCGGCCGCCTGCTCTTCGAGCATTTCTTTCAGAATGCTGGACTGATCGGCCGGTGCGAGCGTCAGATACGCGTCGGCTTCGCCGTATGCGCGCTCGATCCGCATGCCGGCCTTCCTGGCGATATGCATCATGGTCCTGTTGCGCGACAGGCAGTGCATATAGAGCGTGGTGACGTGCGTGTTGCGGCTGCGGGTCGCCGCGCGTTCGAAAAGCTTCGTGCCGATACCCTGGCCGCGCGCGCTCTCGAGTACCGATACGCCAAGTTCGGCCGTGCGTTCGCCCGCTTCCGACGGCAGATACGCGAGGTGCGCGACACCGGCGAGCGCGAGTTCGCGGTTAAACACGCCGAATACCCTGTCGCGGTCGAAGTCGAGCGTGCGAACGTAGTTCTCGACGACGTGATCCGGCACGAGCTGGCCGAAGCGCAGCAGGCGGTCGTCTTCGTCCAGGCTCAGGAAGTGGGCGAGCAGGCGTTCGCGGTCTTTCGAACTCAGTTCACGAACCAGCACTGGCGCAAGGCCGGCCGCGCTCGACACGCGATCGGGCAGCGTGATCGGCTCTTTTGCTTGGGCAGTCGTCTTGCTCATGGCGGGTTCTCCTATTCATCTGACGGCATGATGCGCCGCAGCAGTGATTTTAACTGAAAGCTACATTCGTCACTAGGGAAAACCCGTATTTCAGACATGTCTGACTCGTTCGAAGGTTCGCCTGTCCGTATAAATCCTTGATTTTCGGGGTGTTGAGAGTTAGTGAGGGCTCGCATTGCCATCTGCTTTGCGTGGCGAAATAGCCACGTCGCATGTTGCTCTGCAAAATTATTTCATTGTGGAAAGCCCGTGATCGACCATATCGACAACCTGCTCCGCAAACTCGCGGTAGCCCATCCGGCCGCCCGGCTTCAGCCACGTGAAGGTCCAGTTGATCATGCCGAACACCATCATCGTCAGTGCGGTCTGGTTTTCGCGCGCGACGCGCTCGGGGTAGGCGCGCGCAAGCTGGCGCGCGAACGCGGCAACGACATCGCGCTGGCGGTTCAGGATCACGTCGCGTTGCGCTTCGTCGAGGTATTTCACGTCATTGAGCAGCGCGACATGCCGGCTATGCGACGTCTCGTATTCGGCGAGGAACGCGCGGATCAGCTCCGCGAACGTCTCGCGCTCGGTGAGCCCGCGCCGCTGGCTCGAGCCTTCGACCTCGGCGATGATCAGCATCAGCCGCTTCGTGTAGCGATCGAGCAGGTCGAACAGGATCGCCTCCTTGCTCTCGTAGTAATGGTAAAGGCGCGCTTTCGAGGTGCCGCTCGCGGCCGCGAGATCGGACATCGACGTGCTCGGGTAACTGGTCTGCGCGAATTTTTCGGCGGCAAGTTCGAGAATCTGATCGCGTTGCGTTTCGTGGTCGGGGGCTCGGGTGCGGGCCATGGTTCTTGTTTTCTCGAAAGCTGAAAAGGGCCGCTCGTGCGCGGGAATCGGGTGGCCGCGCGCGGGCGGCCTTAGTGTAAGCGGATCGCGACTGCGCGGAGCGGTTTTCCGCTTATCGTTCGTCGTAACTGACGACCACTTTTCCCGTCACCGGATGGCACTGGCAGGTCAGCACGAAGCCGTCGCGAATCTCATGCGCTTCGAGCGTGTAATTCCGGTCCATTTTCACTTCGCCCTCGAGCACCTTCGCGCGGCACGTGCAGCAGACGCCGCCCTTGCACGCATAGGGCAGCGCGAGTCCGGCGCGCAAGCCGACGTCGAGCAGGCTCAAGCCGTCATACGGCAGGCGCAGCTTGCGGCGCTTGCCGTCGAGCACGATCTCGAGATCGGCAGCCGGCGTGTCGTCAGTGATCTCGGCGGGCGGCACGCCTGCTTGAGGCAGCGGCGAACCGAAGCGTTCGACGTGGACTTTCTGCGACGCGAGTCCGGCCGCTTTTAACGCCGCTTCGGCGGCGTCCATCATCGGCGCCGGGCCGCAAATGAATGCTTCGTCGATGGTTGCGGCGGGCACGAGCGTCTCGAGAAACGCCGCGCATTTGCGCTCGTCGAGCACGCCGTTGAAAAGCTCGACGTCCTGCAGATCGTCCGACAGCACGTGATACAGCGCGAAGCGGTTCATGAAGCGGTTCTTCAGGTCCTCGAGCTCTTCGGCGAACATGATCGAGTCGACGCTGCGGTTGCCGTAGATCAGCGTGAACGTGCTGCGCGGCTCGATTTCGAGCGTCGTCTTGATGATCGCGAGGACCGGCGTGATACCGGAGCCGCCGGCGAACGCGACATATCGCTGGCCTTGTGCCGCGTTCAGATGGGTGAAGAAGCGGCCGTCGGGCGTCATCACGTCGACTGTGTGGCCGGCCTTCAGCGTGTCGAACGCGAAGTTCGAGAAGCGGCCGCCGCGCACGCGCTTGATGCCGATACGCAGTTCGCCGTGCCTGTCGTAGTCGGTGACGCCGACGCAGATCGAATACGAGCGGCGCGTTTCCTCGCCGTCGATATGGGCCTTCAGCGTCACGAACTGCCCCTGCGTAAAGCGGTATTGATCGCGCAGCTCCGGCGGCACCTCGAACGCGACCGAGACCGCGTCGGCGGTTTCCGGACGGACTTCGCGAATGCGCAGCGCGTGGAATTGCGGAGTGGGGCTCGCCATATCGGTCGGTTAATCGCTTTAAGCAGGTTAGTAGGGTTTGAAGTAGTCGAACGGCTCGCGGCAATCGACGCAGCGGTACAGCGCCTTGCATGCAGTCGAGCCGAATTGCGCGAGGCGTTCGGTGTGTGGGGACCCGCAGTGGGGACAGGGCGGGGTTGGTGCCGTTCGTGCGGGTGATGCGCTCGTTGCGGCTGATGCCGCGGCCTCGCGCGGCGCGAAGCGGATAACCTTTTCGTCTGCACGCGCGTGCGCGGTGGCGTTGTTGTCTCCTACAGCCGCGCTTTGGCCTATCGGCGGCGCAATGCCGTAGGCACGCAGTTTTTCTCGCGCGTCGGCGTCGATCCAGTCGGTCGTCCAGGCGGGCGCGAGCACGGTCTCGATTCGATACGGCGTGAGGCGTGCAGCGTCGAGCGTATGGCCAATGTCTTCGGCGATCTGCCACATCGCCGGGCAGCCCGAGTAGGTCGGCGTGACGACGACTTCGAGCGCGCCGTCGCACGCGCGGCGCACGGCGCGCAAAATCCCCAGTTCCCGGATCGAGACGACCGGGATCTCGGGATCCGGTACTGCCTCGAGTACTGTCCATGCGCGGGCGACGCCTTCGTCATCGTCTTTGTTGTCGTGGTGGCGCAGGGCGGGTGTCGTCGTCATCGAGGTGCTCCGTTTGGCGCGATCGGCGATTACCAGGTCGCGCCTGGATGCTGCCGCGCAACGCTCTGCATTTCCGCGAGCAGATAGCCCATGTGTTCCGAGTGCTCGCCATGCTTGCCCGCGCTCGCATTCCTGACGGGCTCGGGTAGCGTGAGCGTCGCTTCGTCGAGCGCGGCGCGTACGTCGTCGCACCACGCGGCTTCGAGATCGGCCGTCTTCGGTCCGATGCCGGCCGCCGCGATCGATTGCTCGATCGCATCGGTGCTGAAAAATTCGCGCGTGTACGGCATCAGGTAGTCGAGTGCCGCTTGCGCGCGGCGATGCGATTCGTCGGTGCCGTCGCCGAAACGGATCAGCCACTCGCGCGCGTGGTGCACGTGGTAACGCGCTTCCTTGACCGACTTCGCGGCGATTGCCGCCAGTTGCTCGTCGCACGAGCGCGTCAGCGCGCTCCACAGGTGCGCCATCAATGTCGAATGGAGAAAGTTGCGCACGATCGTTACGGCGTAGTCCCTGTCCGCGCGTGCGCTGCCGGCGAGCGGTCCGTAGTGCGGCAGTTCGGCGAGCGTGTAGTTCGCGAATTCGTGCTCGCCGCGGAAGTACGCGTAGTCGTCTTCGGTGCGGCGTTGGCCGGTGAGCATCGCATCGAGCGATGCCGCGTGCGTGTAGAGCAGGCGCGCCTGACCGATCAGATCGAGGCTCATGTTCGCCAGCGCGATGTCTTCCTCGAGCACGGGACCGTGCCCGCACCACTCGGCATTGCGTTGGCCGAGAATCAACGCGGTGTCGGCAAGGCGCAGCACGTAGGCAAGGTGATGGGGCGTGGCGGTCATATCGTCGGTCCGGCTTTGCGCTTACATGTGGTTGACTTCGTCGGGCAACGTGAAGAACGTCGGGTGGCGATAGATCTTGTCGGCCGCCGGCTCGAACAGCTCGCCCTTTTCTTCCGGCGCCGAAGCCGTGATCGCCGACGACGGCACGACCCAGATGCTCACGCCTTCCTGACGGCGCGTGTAGACGTCGCGCGCCATGCGCAGCGCCATCGACGCGTCCGCTGCGTGCAGGCTGCCGCAATGCTTGTGGTCGAGGCCCTGCTTGCTGCGCACGAAGACTTCCCAGATTGGCCATTCCTTGTTCACGGTCGATCTCCTTGCTTTGATCGGGCTGCCAGCTATGAGGCGCGGTTGGTCTGACCGCGGCGGCTCACGCGGCCTCCTGCTGTGCGCGGCGGCGCTGCTTTTCCGCATGCGCGAGCGCGGCTTCACGTACCCATGCGCCGTCGTCGTGCGCCTTCGCGCGTGTCGCGAGGCGCTCGCGATTGCACGGGCCGTCGCCATTGACGACGCGCCAGAATTCTTCCCAGTCGATCGCACCGAAGTCGTAATGGCCGCGCCCTTCGTTCCACTTCAGCTGGTCGTCCGGCAGCGTGACGCCGAGTACCTTTGCCTGCTCGACGGTCGCATCGACGAATTTCTGCCGCAGGTCGTCGTTCGTGATCCGCTTGATGCCCCATTGCGCGGACTGGTTGCTGTGTACCGAATCCTTGTCGTTCGGGCCGAACATCATCAGCACCGGCCACCACCAGCGGTCGACCGCCTGCTGCACGAGACGCCGCTGCGCGGCGGTGCCCTTCATCATCGTGAGTAGCGCATCGAAACCCTGGCGCTGATGGAACGACTCTTCCTTGCAGATGCGGATCATCGCGCGCGCATAGGGGCCGTATGTGCAGCGGCACAGCGGAATCTGGTTCATGATCGCGGCGCCGTCGACGAGCCAGCCGATCACGCCGACGTCCGCCCAATCCGGCGTCGGGTAGTTGAAAATGCTCGAGTACCTGGCCTTGCCGGCGTGCAGCGCCTCGATCAGCTGATCGCGCGAGACGCCGAGTGTTTCGCACGCACTGTAGAGATAGAGCCCGTGACCGGCTTCGTCCTGCACCTTCGCGAGCAGGATCGCCTTGCGCTTCAGGCTCGGCGCGCGCGAGATCCAGTTGCCTTCGGGCAGCATGCCGACAATCTCCGAGTGCGCATGCTGCGAAATCTGGCGCACGAGCGTCTTGCGGTACGCGTCGGGCATCCAGTCCTGCGGCTCGATTTTTCCGTCGGCGGCGATCACGGCGTCGAAGCGTTGCCGTTCCGGCGACATTGCGCCGGTGTTCTCCGGAGAATCTGGCGGTGATGCGTGGCTCTGGATGTCCAGAGATTGCGTGTACATGGCTGGCGCTCGCTGAATGCGTGGGGCGGGTTTTCTTCGACGCGCTCGGGTCAGGTCTGCGATCTGTTGCGTTGTCGTGTAGTATAAACCAACCGACCGGTCGGTTAGTAGATGTTTGGAACGAGGCTGGATCGCGTGGTGACTGTCTCGGTGGCTACGTGCGTCCTGCGCGAGGCGGGGATGCGAAACCGCTGAGCATGAGCCCATCGATCGTGCACAATGTGCGCTTCATTTTTCCGCCGATCTGATCACGATGCTCGTTCGCTCGCTAGCCGCCGCCGTTTGCAGCGCGGTACTTCTGTTTGCGGCGCCGGCCGCCCCCTTTGCAGCCGAAGCGCCTGGTCAGTGGACCACCGCATGGGCTACGGCGCCCCAGTCCATTCCGCAAGGCGCGGACTTGCCGGCGCTCTACCGCGCGCCGGACGTGGCAGGCCGCACCGTGCGGCAGATCGTTTATCCCACGCTGTCGGGCAGCGCGGTGCGCGTACGTGTCGATAACGCATACGGAAAAGCGCCGCTCGTGATCGAGGAGATGAGCGTTGCGCGGGCGGGGGCGGGAGCAAGAACGCAAGGCGATGCGGTTCGTGTGACGTTTGGCGGCAAGCGCGCGGTGACCGTACCGCCCGGCGGCGCGCTGGACAGCGACGCGGTGCACGCCGAGGTGGTGGCGGGTGCCGCGTATGCCATCAGCACCTATATGGGAGCCGGGCAGTCGATGACCGCGTGGCACCGGGTTTCGAGCCAGGTGAACTATGTGTCGTTGCCCGGCAATCACGTGCAGGAGGCCTCTGCGGACGCCTACCGGCAGCGCTTTACGCAGTACGCGTGGATCACCGGTTTGATGGTTGAAAGGTCTGCGTCGGCGACGGTTGCCGTCGCGGCGGTCGGCGATTCGATCACCGATGGGATGCGCTCGAGTCTCAATGCGAATCGTCGCTGGCCGGATGCTCTTGCCCGCAGACTGTCGCAAGCCGGCGACCGGTCGATCGCGGTGCTCAACCTCGGAGTCAGCGGGAACAGGCTGCTAAGCGATTCGCCTTGTTATGGCGATGCGCTGCAGTCACGCTTTCACCGCGATGTGCTCGAGCAACCCGGCGTGCGGACGGCGATTCTGCTGATCGGCATCAACGACATCAACTTTGCGTCAATGCCGCCGCACGCGGGGCTCGACTGCGATACGCCGCACACCCAGGTGACGGCCGCGAGCCTGATCGAAGGGTATCGGCGGGTGATTGCCGCCGCGCACGCGCGCGGTGTTCGCGTGATCGGGGCGACGCTGACGCCGGCGTCGCTGCCGTCGCAGCGGGAGAGCACGCGGCTGGCGGTGAACCAATGGATCAGAACCGGCCGCGCGTATGACGGCGTCGTCGATTTCGACGCGGCGCTGCGCGACCCGGCGTATCCGTCGCAACTGCGGCGAGCATTCGATAGCGGCGATCACATTCATCCGAACGACGCCGGTTATGCAGCGATGGCGGATGCTATTCCGCTGCAGTTGCTGACGGGCGCCACGCGGTGATTTCAAGGCGTCGGAGGGCGCCAGGGACGACGCGAGAAATATTCTGCGTCATTCACTTGTCATATGGCGTTGGGTCGCCTAATATTCGCGTCTTCGTTCACGAGTGAGGGTGTTGTCGGTGTCGTTGCGGAGGTCTGCGGCGGTAGTCGGCGGTACCGGAAGTTCAAGGCAGTTTTAAGCGTGAGCGAAATAGATGTTGACGAAGCGGGAGATAGGTTGCATAATCTCGCTTCTCTGCTGCAGCGAGCGGCGGACACGAAGAAGGGCGGTGGCGGTTCAGCGGAATGCGCCGGA
>NZ_JAVHZD010000031.1:0-108073 GCF_031119615.1 Paraburkholderia sp. SARCC-3016
GGCCAAGCGGTCTTAGGAAGACAAAACATTCTACCAACTCCTTGGCTCACAGAACGACATGGCTACGATCCGACTTCCTGAAGGCGAACGAGAAATCGGCCGGTAATAGCGGCCAGAGTAGGAAAGAAGCCCTTGACGTTGGGAAAGGAAAGCGCGCGCATCACGAGCCGGCGCTGCGGCTCCCACGCCGCGCCTTCCGCCGAAAATACGCCGTTCCCGCCCAGTTCCGCCATAACGGATTCCATCGGCGCAAATCGTCGATACAGATGCGGACGCTCGCGCATGACGATCTGGAACAAATCGGCCTGGGTCCACACGGTGACCGGAATCGTGCCGAGTTGAACGCGGTATGGCGAACCGAATTGCTTCGCCCATTGCTCCAACGTCAGGTGCAGCTTCGCCGGCGCCATCTGGAAGAGATTGCCTAGCAGCGGTACGCCTCGCGGGCATGGCAGAGCTGCAACGGTGCGAAGGGTCGGGGGCGCATCGAATTGAAGGTCGGCCATACTTTCCTCCGCTTCGCATGCCGCCATACGAGGGTGACGGCCATGAAAATCACTTTAGCCAATCGCGTCAGCGTTTTCCAAGCCTTGACCTGAGCGAAGCGCTTACTTGCCCCGCTGCGCATCGAAGGCCAGGTTTAACTATTGGCTCTCGCGATTTTTCATTGCTTGTCGATCGGGCCTCGCCCCGGAGACAGTAGCGTTCCTGATCGTGGAGAACGTGGAATGACTGATCGTCGCGGTTTTGCAAAAGCAGCTCTGGCTGTTTCAGGTATGTGTTCTTTCGTGATGTTTTGCCCGATGGCAAGGGCGCTTGCCCAAAACGACAAAGCAGCATCCGATGCGCTATCGACTGCCCTGCGGAACATCGAAGCCGAGCGCGGAGGCCGTCTGGGCGTAGCGGTACTCGACACGCAGACCGGTAAAAGCGCGGGTTACCGAGCGGACGAGCGGTTTCCGATGTGCAGCACATTCAAGCTGTTAGCCGCCGCCGCGGTGCTTTCCCGGATCGACCGCGGCGACGATCGATTGGACCGCCGCATTCGTTTCGCGGCGAGCGATGTGGTGGTGAATTCTCCGGTTACGCAGAACAGGTCGGGTCCGGAGGGCATGACACTCGCGGAAATATGCGAAGCGGCCATGACCTATAGCGACAACACGGCGGGCAATCTCATGCTGACAAGCATCGGCGGACCCAAAGCGCTCACCGCCTATGCGCGCTCGCTCGGCGATACGGTGACGCGTCTCGACCGGATCGAACCTGAACTGAACGAGGCGCTTCCCGATGATCCGCGCGATACGACGTCACCGGCCGCCATGCTGTCGAATCTCCGCGAGCTCGTAACGGGCAACGCGCTACAGCGAACGTCGCGAGACCGTCTAAGCGGATGGCTCATCGGCAATAAAACCGGCGGGTCGAGACTGCGCGCGGGACTGCCGCGCGAATGGCGAGTCGGGGATAAGACCGGCGCAGGCGAACGCGGCACGACAAACGACGTCGCAGTCGTCTGGCCGTCGGAAGGAAGCCGCCCGCTTTTCATATCGATCTATCTGACCGGCGATCCGATCGACGGAAAGCACCAGAATGCGACGATCGCTTCCGTCGGAGCGGCGCTTGCCCGATGGCGCGGTTAGTGGCTAGCTGTGGGCAGTAGTGCCGACCACGCTACCGTCACCGAAAACGCGCCAAGCACGATAGCCGCACTCCGCAGCACATATACCGGCTTAAGCCATGCAAGTCGCCCCTTTCCCAACTGCGCGCCCACTGCCACCCATAACGAGCCGATCGGAAAAAGCAACGCAACGAACGCTCCCATCACTTCCATGTAGCCCGCCACACTGGCAAACGCCGCCGCAGGAAACAGCGTTCCGCCAAACAGGATCGCCTTGGGGTTCAACAGCGTCGCGACAAAAAGCATCCGCATATTCACGGTTCTCCGCTGCCCGCCCGCGAGCTCGAGCGTCGCGCTCCACATGCGAATCGCAAGCCACGCGATATAGACCGCGCTCACAAGGCGCACTGCCCACGGCAACCAGGACACTGCTCGCGCGAGTTCGAGCAGAAACATGCCCCAGAACGAGATCGCGATCAGATATCCGCAACATTCGGCTACCGTCAACCTGGCCGCACGGCGAAAGCCATGCTCGAGGCCCGCCGCCGCTAGTAGCGTGTTGGTCGGGCCAGGCATCACGAGCACGAGAAACACTGCAAGCAGGCAGGTGTACAGGTTGGATAGCGGAATCATGCTCTTTGAGTTTATCGTTCGCGTTGGTCTGAATGCTTTGCCAAGGGCATCGTGACTGCGGTGCAGTCACACGCCGCCGCGAAGTATATATCGCGCGTTGGGCTTCTCCGCTTGCACGGTCTCTCAGGCAACACGCAAACAAATGCGGACGCAACGATCGAACGGATCGAGCAGGACCACGCGTCGACCATGCGTGCTTCATGCGGGCCATCGAGTATCAGCCGAGACGAAACGCAGATCGCGCCACTCGACACGCACGCCCCGTCAACGCATTCGTCTGACACACCACAACGTCGCCGCCATCACGCACACGCCGACGATCTGGGTTGAACCAAGCGCGTGTCCATACGCCACCCTATCTACCAGAATCGCGGTCAACGGATAAACGAACTGCAGCACCGCGATATTGCCGGTTCTCAATCGGCTCATGCCCGCATAGAGCACGACATAGGCAAGGCCCGTATGAATCACCCCGATACCCGCAAGCCATCCCCACGTAGCGCCCCAACGCGGCAAACCATGCAGCATCGGCCACCAGCCCGTCGCCAACATGCCGATCAGACATTGCCACCATGCGAGCGCGAAAGAGCTGACCTGCGTCGCCATCCTGGCGATCATCGTGACGCCCGCGTAAGCGAATGAGCCGACGAGGCACATCGCCACGCCGCTCCAATAGTCCGCCGATACGCCGCCATCCGGCTGATCGGAGCGATTCAACACGCCCGTCGCCAGCACGAGTCCGACGAGTGCGACGACCGTCGCAATCGCGCGTTGCGCCGAAATTCTTTCGCGCAACAGCCACGCGCCCATCGCGATGACCCAGAACGGCTGCACATGGAAAATCACGGTCGATACGGCAATCGACGTGCGCGGAATGGCCGCAAAAAAGAGTCCCCAGTTCACGACCATCAGCAGCCCCGCCGCTACGGCGCAGCGCAACGCGCGCCCGCTCAGACGCAGCTCCGCGAGACGCCCTTGCGCA
The DNA here is from genome assembly GCF_031119615.1 of Paraburkholderia sp. SARCC-3016. Taxonomy (NCBI): domain Bacteria; kingdom Pseudomonadati; phylum Pseudomonadota; class Betaproteobacteria; order Burkholderiales; family Burkholderiaceae; genus Paraburkholderia; species Paraburkholderia sp. SARCC-3016. Next base: position 3,231 of record NZ_JAVHZD010000031.1, read on the forward strand.
ATGCCCCAAAGCGATAGCGCAAGGCAGCCGAAGACGCATCGGAACAGAACGGTCGTGAACGGATCCTGCGCCGCCTCCTCGATAAAGATACCGATGGTGCCAAGCATGACACCGCCCAGCACCATCAAAACGGTACCGCCTCGCTCATGGCCGGCAGCGCGTTGCGGGTCGGTGGCTTGCCCGGTACTTATGACGCCGGACGTCGATGTCGATGTCGATGTCGAAGATTTCATGCAGCGCATTCTGTGCGCATTGACGACATCGCAAAAGCGAATTTATATTGGTTTAATCCTTCGAAAATCGAATAGATGCGATGTTACCCAAAGACCTCCAGACGGACTGGCTGCGCGCATTCGTGGCGGCCGTCGACACCGGCTCGCTCACTGCCGCCGCTCGGCTCGTCTACCGTTCTCAATCCGCGGTGAGCATGCAAATCAAGAAACTCGAGGAGGTGGTGGGCAAACCGCTGCTTTCCCGCGATTCGAAGCACGTGTCGCTCACGCCCGTCGGTGCGGACTTGCTCGTTTACGCACGCCGCATGCTCGAATTGCAAGCGGAAGCATTGGCCGCCATTCATGGCGCCCATATCACGGGCCGCATTCGCCTCGGCGTACCCGACGACTACGCGATGGCCTATTTGACGCCCGTGCTGCGTCAGTTTTCGACGCGCTATCCGAACATCGAGGTCACGCTCGTGTGCGAGCAGTCCACCGTACTGATCCCGAAGGTCGATCGCAGCGAACTCGAGCTCGCCGTCGTCACACGCGATCATCCCGAGCGCGGCACGCTGCTGTTCCGCGAAGGTCTGGTGTGGGTGGGCGATGAACAACACGAAGCGTGGCGCCGCAACCCGTTGCCGATTGCCGTGCACGAAGCCGGCAGTCTGCCGCGCGCCATTGCACTGTCAGCGCTCGCTGCCCAGAAACGCGACTATCGCATCGTGTATCACAGCCCGAACGTCGCGGGCCAGCATGCGGCGGCCGCCAGCGGCATGGCAATCGCCGTGCTCACACGCTGCAGCGTGCCGCCCACGCTGAAGATTCTCGATGCGCGGCATGGCTTGCCCGATCTGCCCGAGCTCGATGTCGCGCTGGTCCGGGGTAAGAAGTCGGTGCGCTCGCCAGCCGTGGATGCGATGCACGAGCAGATCGTGCTTGCGCTTGGCAAAGGCGCCGACTGACGCGCAGCGCCCCGACCGCATTCAAAGCTGCCAGCCAAGCCCCAGGCTTTTCTGCAACGACACAAAATCCTTCAGCAACTCGGCTTGCCCCGCGACGACATTCTGCTGCGCGCTGAATTCCTGGCGCTGCGTGTCGAGCAGATCGATCAATGTCGATACACCCGCGGTATAGCGCTGCCGCATCAGTACCGCCGAGTGAGTGGCCGACGCTTCCACCTTCTGCAAGGTGACGACATGCTCACGTTGATGCCCATAGCGCGAAAGAGACGAATTCGCGTCCTGCAGCGCCTCGAGCACGGTCTTCGTATATTGGGCTTCGGCTTCGTCGCGCGATGCCTCGGCCGCATGCACACTGCCCAGCGTGCGGCCGAAATCGAATACATTCCATTGCAGATACGGTACGGCCACCCAGCTGAAATTGCTTTTGCGTATCAAATGGCCCGGATCGCTGGCGCTAAAGCCGATATCGCCAAGCAGCGTGACCTTCGGAAAGAAATCGGCAACATGTTCGCCGATCTGCGCATTGCTCGACGCGAGCCGCCGCTCCGCAGCGCGAATATCGGGGCGTTGCTGCAACAGCGCCGACGGATCGCTGATGGCGACCGTCTCGGGCAACGCAGGCAGCGGCCGCGTGGCGCCCAGCTGTTCATCGAGTGCGCCTGGCGCGCGCCCGGTCAGCACCGCGAGACGATCGAGCGAATCGGTCACTTGCGCGTCGAGCGGACTCAGCGTGGCGCGCGTGTTCTCGACCTGCGTGGTCAGACGTTCGACATCGACGTCGGCAGCCGTGCCGCGCGCACGGCGCTGCTGCGTGAGCGTCAATATTGTCTGCTCGGTCTGTGCCTGACGCTGCGCGAGTTCGAGACGCGTCTGCTCGTCACGCAGTTCGATATAGGTGCGTGCGACCTCGGCCGCGAGCGACACTTGCGTATCAGCAAGATCCGCGTCGACGGCCTGCGCATTCGTCGATGCCGCTTCGATCGCGCGCCGCGTGCCGCCGAACAGATCGATTTCCCACGACGCGTCGAATCCGGCCGTATAGAACTGCAACGGGCCACGCCCCGACGACGATGAATTGCCATTGCCGCCGTTATTGCCATTAGTGAAGGCGCTCAGATCCGGCTCGCGCGTGCGCAGCGCGGCCGCATTCGCCGACAGTTTCGGCAACTCGTTGGCATGTTGCTGATCGAGCTGTGCGCGCGATTCGCGCAAGCGCGCCTGCGCGATATGCACGTCTGGACTATGCGCAAAAGCGGCCGCGATGAGTTCGTTCAGCTGTGGATCGCCGAATGCGAGCCACCACTGGTTCGGAGGCGCGGAGGTGGCGGTCGTACCGGAGTTGGGCGCACGCACGAACGTCTTGTTGCTCGTCGAATCTTGCGCGACGGCCGGCGCACCGCGATAGTCGGGGCCGACCGTGCAGCCCGACGATACAAACACAAGCAGAAGCGCCGGCAAAAGCGCAGCGCGCGTGCGTGCAAAACACGAAGGACGGTTGAACGTCATGATGGGATCAAAAGACATTAATGCCCGGCCGACGAAGGCGGGGGCGCATTCCTGCGCGGCGTTTTCAACAGCAGCGCGAGCGGAATGCATGCAAGCAGCGCGATACCGAGCAGATAGAAGGTTTCCGAATAAGTCATGACCGTAGCCTGCCGCTGGATCTGCGTCGCGAGTTGCCCGAGCGCGCGCATCCGCGAGTAGGCCATATCGCCCGTATGCGCGAACCAGCCGGCCGCATTAGTGGCGAGGTTTTCCTGGCCGATCAGCGAATTCGCGCTGACCGACTCGCGGATCATCGCGGTATGAAACGTCGTGCGCCGATCGATCACGGTGCCGATGATCGCAAGGCCGATCGACCCGCCGAGATTGCGCGCCATGTTGTACAAACCCGCGGCATCGCCCGAATCCTCACGCGAGACGGCCGCCATCGACGCCTGGTTGAGCGGCATCATCGCGAGCATCTGGGCGGTGCCGCGTATCAGTTGCGACCAGACGAAGTCGTGCCCGACACTCTGCGCGGTCAGATCGATATCGAGCAGGCAACTGGCCGCATAGAGCAGCAGCCCGGTAATCACGAGCAGGCGAAAGTCGAATTTCGCGAGCAGCCGCGGCAAGACCGGCATGATCATGAAAGCAGGCAAGCCGGAAAGCAGCATGATCGCGCCCGACTGCTCCGCGTTATATCCGGCCACGATGCCGAGAAACTGCGGCAGCAGATACGACACGCCATACAGCGCCGCGCCCACTGCCGATACGATCACAATCACGCTTGCGTAGTTCGGATTGCGCATCAGGCTCAGGCGCAGGATCGGTTTCCTCGCAGTCAACTGCGAGGCGCCGATCAGAAGCATGCCGAACACCGATACGCACGTCAGCGAGACGATCGTCGACGACTCGAACCAGCGTTCGCGCTGCCCCTCTTCGAGCACCACCGTCAGCGAACTGAGCCCGATCGCAAGACCGACGATGCCGAGCCAGTCTGCCTTCAGGAAAGCCTCCCAATGCGGCTTATCCGATGGCAGACCGACGACGAGCAGCGTCATCAGCGCAAGGCAGATCGGCAGATTCATGAAGAAGCACCAGCTCCAGCTGATGTTTTCCGCGAGCCATCCGCCCACCACGGGCCCGAGCAGCGGCCCGAGCAACACGATCAGACCGAACATGGTCATGCCGACCGGCAACTGCGACATCGGCAGCCGCGTGCGGATGATGGTCTGCGCGGTCGGAATCAGCGCGCCGCCGGTGAAGCCCTGCCCGATGCGGCCGGCGATCATCATCGGCAGCGTGTGCGACCAGCCGCACATCATCGAAAACGCGATGAAGAGCGCCGAATTCGCGAACAGGAAATTGCGTAAGCCGAATACGCGCGTGAGCCATGCGGCAAGCGGAATCATCACGATCTCCGACATCAGATAGCCGGTCGAGATCCACGTGCCCTCGGTGCCCGTTGCGCCGATTTCGCCTTGAATTTGCGGCAGCGCCGAGTTCGTGATGGAAATATCGAGCGTCGCCATCAACGCGCCGAGCGCGCCCGCCGCGACGGCGATCCAGTCGCTCGCGCTGGCGCGCGGTTCGGCGTGCGATGCGGCGGATGAATTAGCCACGATGGTTCTCGGCGTCGATGCGTGCATCGCGGTCGCGCGCCGAACGCGTGTCGACGTCGACCGTCACCGAGAGCCCCGGCAACAGCACGCTGCGCGTTTCAGGGCCTGTCTCGAGACGAATCCGCACAGGCACGCGCTGCACGATCTTCGTGAAGTTGCCGGTCGCGTTCTCGGGCGGCAGCAACGCGAACTGCGAACCCGTGCCCGGCGAAAAACTGTCGATCACGCCGTGCAGATCGTGGCCGGGCAACGCATCGACGTGCATATCGACCGGCTGGCCGACGCGCATGCGGCCCACCTGCGTTTCCTTGAAATTGGCGATGAGATAGGTGTTTTGCACGGGCACGACCGTCAGCATCCGTGTGCCCGGCTGCACGTATTGCCCCACACGCACCGTGCGGTCGCCGACCTTGCCGCCGAGCGCACTGCGCACCATCGTGTTGTCGAGATCGAGCTGCGATTGCGCCGCGCTTGCCTGTGCCGCTTCGAGTTGCGCGTTGGCCTGCGCGAGCTGCGCGGTGAGCGAAGCGATCTGCGAACGTGCGGCGTCCACGGCAGCCGCGTTCGCGGCCAGTGTGGCATTGGCCTGATCGCGGCTGCTCGTCAGTTCCGAAAGCCGTTCGCTGGTTTCGGCGCCGGTTGCGATCAGCGGCGCGTAGCGCCGCACTTCATCGCTGGCATGCTGCGCGCTCACGCGCGAGACCTGCTGCTGTGCGAGCGCCTGCGCGATATTGGCCTGCTGCTGTTTGATGTCGGCCTGCGCGCGTGCGATGTCGGCGCGGCGCGCGTCGACCGTGGCGAGCGCCTGATCGAGCGCGACCCGGTACTGACGGGCATCGAGCTGCACGAGCGGATCGCCGGGCTTGACGACCTGGTTGTCCCCGACGAACACCTTCGTGACGTAACCGGCCACTTTTGGCGCGACCGTCACGCTATCGGCCTGCAAATACGCGTCGTCCGTGCTTTCGATGAAGCGGCCCACGGTCCACCAGCGCACGAGCCAAAGCGCGCCGACGATCAGCGCGGCGGTGCCCAGCACGATCAGCACCGTACGCCGGCTGGGGCGCTTCGCGCCCGATGCGGGAGAATGTCCGGCTGGTTCGCCCGGCAGAGGGCGGGAAGGAGAGCCTGCGGTCGTCGACATTGTTATGGTCCAATTCTTTCCAACCGGCATAATTATTCCAGTCGTTAAAATTGTGTCAAGTGTTATATTTCTCGGGAGCAACGGAGAGAAACGCATGAACCCCGCAAAGAAGCTGCGCAGATCGCCCGATGGCGGGTATGCGCGCGGCGACGAAACGCGCCACCGCATCATCGATGCCGCAGTCGAGCTGTTCGGCGAATACGGCTTCGATGGCGCGTCGACACGCGATATCGCGGCGCGCGCCGGCGTCAACGCACCGGCGCTGCAGTACTACTTCGAGAACAAGGAAGGGGTGTATCGCGCGTGCGTCGAAGCGCTGGCGGACGAAGCGTGGAAGACCTTCGGACCGGCAGTCGAGCACGCACAGCACGTGCTGCGCGAAAACGCCGACACGTCAGTGCTGATCGACGCGTTCCTGCGCATTCAGGAAGCGATCGCCGATGCCGCCTTTGCAAAAACAAGCAAACCGGGCCGGCGCATGTTCTTCGCACGCGAGCAGGCCGGCTACGAACCCGAAAGCGCTTCGGAAATCCTCGTTTGCAAAATACGGGAGCCGCTGAACCAGGCGTGCGCGGCGCTCATCGCGCGCATTTCCGGGCTTGCCGCCGACGATCCGACCACGCTGATCCGTAGCTTTAGCCTCAATGGGCAAATGGTGATCTTTCACGTTGCGCATCGCTCGACGCTCGCGATGCTGCGCTGGAAAAACATCGACGCGGAGAAGGCCCAGTTGCTGAAGTCGACCATACGCGAACAGACGCGCACGCTGCTCGAGCAATGGAGCATCGAGCGGGACAAAACGCATCAGCCTGCGGCCGGCCGCGCCACTGCCAGAACGAAGCCGCGCAAATAGCGAATACGCCCCGCCGCATACGCTGCGCCGAGTCCTCGAAGCGATGTCCGGGACCTGCCTGCGTATTCGCGCAGCGCCGTCGGAATCAGCACAAACGGCGTATATTCAATGAAGTCGACATGCGCACGCATGCGCGCCGGCAATGACGTAATGCCAGGATCCCGTACTCCGACTGGACACAATCAGACGAATGCGCACGCAACGTTGGGAACAACCGATGCGTGATGAGCGTTATCTCATTGAAGGAGACGTGACATGAACCACTCGCTGAAACTCTGGCTAATTCTTCCGGCATCGGCATTGGCACTGGCGTTCGCTCTAGCCGGCTGCGCCGCCGCCGGCGGCGGCACGCAGCAAGGCGCGCGCACGCATCTGAGCCCGGCACAATGCCGCGACCTGACCGCGCTTCGAAACAAGGAGCCTCTCACGCGCGAGCGCAACCTGAGCCAGCTCGCGGCCCTCGAAGCCGCGGGTTACAACCCGTCGTGGGGCTTCGATCCGTACTATCCGGCCGATCTTCAAGCCGCACAGAAGCGCGTCGACCAGTGGTATGCCGAAGATTGCCAGCAGGTACAGCCCAATTGAGGCACGCGTCGCCGTTCAATCGGCCGTAGCTTGGTTCGCTGTTTCCGCAACGCGCATGCGGGGCCTGTTACGTGTTATGCATTCAACCGGCTCACGCGCAAATCGCCCCAGGCACGGCGCCGGCAAGCCAACCCATCTGTCCGATCGCCGCACGGTCCGCCTTGCCCTGCTCGGTAAGCGGCACGTGCCGTGCCGCCAGCACCCGTACCGCGCGCGCGACGTTCACGCCGCACGCCGCTTCGAGCTTCCGGGTACAGCGTGCGACATCGATGTGCTTGCCCGGCCACGGCACAGCCACGGCGTTCCAGACATGCCCACGCGCGACATCTTCGGGCGCCGCCGCCAGGGCCACCGCGTAGCGCACTTCGGGCAGCGCACATAACGGCGACTCGATTTGCGCCGGGCCGATATCGGCGCCATCGACCGTCGCAACATCGGCCGCGCGGCCGAGCACATGCAAACAGCCCTTCTCGTCGACGAAGCCCACGTCGCCCGTCACGCACCATCCGTCGTTGAACTTGTGCGCTTCCTCGACCGGCTGATGGTAATAGCCTTGCGCGACGGCGGCCGACTGCACTTCAATGCCGCCAGTCTGCCCAGCGTGCGCGAGCGTGCCGTCCGTGCGGCGAATACGCACCGTGACATCCGGCCGGATACGTCCCGCGGAATGCAGCAGGTGCGGATCCGACAGATAGTCCGACGGCGACAGCGCACTCACGAGCCCCGCTTCGCTCGCGCCGTACGTATGCGTCAGCACCGGGCCGAACCGCGCAATCGCGCGGCGCCGCAGTATCGCCGGCGCCGATCCGCCGATATGCGTGATCGAGCGCAACGAAGAGAGGTCGCGCCGGCGCACGTCCGGGTGATCCATCGTATCGAACAGTTGCGGCTCGACGAGCAGCACGTCGGTAATGCGTTCGGCTTCGATCGTCGCCAGCGTGTCGGCCGCATCGTGGCGAGGCTTCAACACGACCGTCCCGCCGCCTGTCAATGTATTGTCGACGAGCACTTGCGACAGATAAGCGAGCGCGCCGTTGACGAGCTGCCGACGGTCCTCGGGACTCGGCGCGCCGACCAGCATCGAATAGGCAGCGAAGCTGCGCCGGCTCGCTTTCGGCACACCTGTCGAGCCGCCCGACGAAACAATGACCGCAAGATCGTCGGGGCTCGCGCAACAGCGCATCGGAAGCTCGGATTGCACGCGCACGAGCCGATCGAAACGCGCATCGACCGGGCCCGCATCGACATGGACGACGCGGGTGTCGACGCCCGCGGGCACGAGATGCGCCGTCTGCGCGAAGGCAACCAGCAGCGCAGGTTGAAGGCGAGCCACCAAAGCCGCACGATGATGTGCCGACGCGACGGCGGGCAGGAACATCGCTGCCGCGCCAAGCAGGTTCGCCGCATAGCGAATGGCGAGTGCATCGGGGCAGTTCGGCGCAAAGAGCGCGACGAGCGAGCCGCGCCCGATACCGAGCGTCTCAAGCGCGCGCGCATGACGAAAGATCGAGGCGCTAAACGCATTACCGGTTACGTCTTCGTCCAGATAGCGCAGCACCGTGCCGTCGGCACGTCTTTCCAACTGATCGAGCAGCACGTCGACATAGGGTCGAAACGCCGCTTCCTCCTTCGATTCCATGACCGCCCCTCGTTGCCGATCCGATGGAAGCAGTATGCCCGTGCAAAATGAGGACTAAATGAGCGGCAATTCTGACCCCGTCTACTCAGCCTTCCCCTGTCGCGGCGCGCACGGGAATACCTTCGATCGGGCATTCCGGCGTACCCGGCGCGCTACGCGTCATCGCTTCGACCTTCTTGCGGGCCGCGTCGGGATCGGCGATCCAGTCGCGATAGAAGCCGAACGGGCACGCCGCCACGCCATGCATGCTTTCGCCTGAATTGATGAGGCCGGTGTAGCCGCGATGCAGCAGCTTGTACAAATGATTCTGCGACTGCATATTGCGCCGCGCGTCGCGAATCAGGCTCAACGACAATTCCGCGTATTGCACGCCCATTTCCTCCTCGCCGCATTCGCCAAGCGTGCGCCCGTCGAAACCGACGATTGCCGAATGCCCGAAATACGAATACACGCCGTCCCAGCCCGTCGCATTGGCGACGGCGACGTAGGTGTTGTTCATCCAGGCCATCGTCTTCGACACCATCACCTGCTGCTCCTTCGCCGGGTACATGTACCCCTGGCAGCGTACGATCAGCTCGGCGCCCTGCATCGCGCAATCGCGCCAGATTTCGGGGTAGTTGCCGTCGTCGCAGATGATCAGGCTGATCTTCAGCCCTTTAGGCCCTTCCGACACATACGTGCGATCGCCCGGATACCAGCCTTCGATAGGCGTCCACGGCATGATCTTGCGATACTTCTGCACGATCTCGCCATGATTGTCGATCAGCACGAGCGTGTTGTACGGCACCTTCTTCGGATGCTCTTCGTGACGTTCGCCGGTCAGCGAGAAGACGCCCCATACGTTGGCCTTGCGGCACGCCGCGCTGAACACTTCGGTTTCCGCGCCTGGAATCACCGCCGCGGTCTCGAACATTTCGTCGCGATCGTACATGATGCCGTGCGTCGAATACTCGGGGAAAATCACCAGATCGAGCCCCGGCAGACCCTGCTTCATGCCCGTTACCATGTCCGCAATCTTGCGGGCGTTGTCGAGCACCTCGGCTTTCGTATGCAGACGCGGCATCTTGTAGTTGACTACGGCTACGCCCACGCTGTCCTTGCTGCTCGAAATGTCACCATGTCGCATCGCTGTTCCTCCAGTTTCGATTCAGGCTGACCCATCGCCGCTCACCGTGCGGCGAACGTTGTGCTTGCAACGGTACGGCGCGCGCTGCGCACCGCTCGCTGCTCAATGGCTGATCATCCATGGGCGGCTGCTGCCCGCTGGACGCTTGAACCCATCGCGCTGCGTGCCGCCGCTGCTCGCGCCCGCCAACGCGACGCGCGAGCCGCTGCAGCAGCCGCAACCCGATGGATGGCGCGCCGCGCCGCCGTTCGTCTGGCGCGGCTCATGGGCGGCCCGTTCGTTAGTCGCGTGAGCATTGCGCTCGCCGCTCGCCATCAGCGCGAGCGCCGGCGCGCTGATCAGGCGCGACGCACTGGCGCCGCAATCAGGGCAATGCAGCGGCAGATCGCGCGCGGCGACGCTGCGCATCACGGCGAACGGGCCGCAGCTCGCGCATTCAAAGTCGTAAACCGGCATGACTGGCTCCCCGTGTTGACCGCTGACGATCAGGACCGCGCGAGATCGTACGAAAGCGGCACATCCACGCCGCCGTGCACGTGCTTCACCGGACCCTGCGCATTCGGACGAATGTCGAAGTCGAAGATCTGCGTCGGCAGCCACAACGTTGCACACGCATTCGGAATATCGACCACGCCGCTGATATGCCCCTGCACCGGCGCCGTGCCCAGCACGGCATACGCTTGTGCGCCCGAATAGCCGAATTTCTTCAGATACTCGATGGCGTTGAGGCAAGCCTGCCGGTAAGCGATATGCACGTCGAGGTAATGCTGCTTGCCGCTCTCGTCGACCGAGATGCCTTCGAAGATCAGGTAGTCGTTATAGTTCGGCGTGATCGGGCTCGGCTTGAAGACCGGATTGCGAATGCCGTATTTCTCGACGCCGCCCTTGATCAGATTGACGCGCATATGCACCCAGCCTGCCATTTCGATCGCGCCGCAGAACGTGATTTCGCCATCGCCCTGGCTGAAGTGCAGATCGCCAACCGAGAGACCCGCGCCATCGACGTAGACGGGGAAATACACCTTCGAGCCGCGCGACAGGTCCTTGATGTCGCAATTGCCGCCATGCTCGCGCGGCGGCACCGTACGTGCGCCGTGCGCGGCCGCTTGCGCCTTCGCGTCGCCGCTGAGCTTGCCCATATGTGCGGTGGCGGCGAACGGCGGATTCGCGAGCGGCGGCACGCGCGCGGGCTCGGTGGCAATCAGCGCCGCTTCGCGCGCATTCCATGTTTCGAGCATCTTCGCATCGGGCAGGCAGCCGATGAGCCCCGGATGGATCAGCCCGGCGAAATTCACGCCCGGCACGTGCCGCGAACTCGCATAAAGGCCGTGAAAATCCCAGATCGACTTCTGCGCATGCGGAAAATGATCGGTTAAAAAGCCACCGCCATTCGACTTCGAAAAGAAGCCATTGAAGCCCCACTGCGAATCGGGGCGCGCGCCCACGTCGAGCAGATCCACCACGAGCAGGTCGCCCGGTTCCGCGCCTTTCACGCCCACCGGGCCCGACAGGAAGTGCACGATCGACAGGTCGATATCGCGCACGTCGTCGGCGCTGTCGTTGTTCTTGATGAAGCCGCCGGTCCAATCGTAGGTCTCCAGAATGAAATCGTCGCCGGGATTGACCCAGCAGGCCATCGGAATATCCGGGTGCCAGCGGTTGTGGACGTTTTCGTTTTCGTAAGCCGACTGGTTCAGGTCGACCTTGATCAGGGTATCGGGCATCTCACACGCTCCTCGTTTCAATCACTCGAACATGCGCGGCGGCTCGTGCCGCCGCACGCCACGGCCTCGTCGGCGGGCCGGTCAGACAGACAGGTATTCGCGAATCCGCTCGCTGTCGCCGGCATCGCGCGTGCTCTGATGCACGAAACGCCCGCCTTCGATGACGAACAGGCGGTCGGCCACATCGAGCGCGAAACTGAGTACCTGTTCGGATACCAGAATCGCGATGTCGCGCGTCTTGCGGATTTCGTTCAGCGCTTTCGCGATATCCTTGATCACCGACGGTTGAATGCCTTCGGTCGGCTCGTCGAGCAGCAGCACTTTCGGATTCGTCACGAGCGCTCGCGCGATCGCCAGCTGTTGCTGCTGCCCGCCGGACAGGTTGCCGCCCTTGCGTTTGCGCATATCGAACAGCACCGGGAAAAGCGCGTAGATATCGTCGGGCACCTGCCGGCTGCTCGCGTTCTCCAGCCCCGTCTGAATGTTTTCCTCGACGGTCAGCGTCGAAAAGATCTGCCGTCCTTGCGGCACATAGCCAATGCCCTTCGCCACACGGCGATAGCTTTCTTCGCCCGTCACGTCGACACCGCCGACGCGCACCGAGCCGCGCCTCGCCGGCAGGATGCCGATCAGCGTCTTGAACAGCGTGGTCTTGCCCATGCCGTTGCGGCCCATCACCGCCACGGTCTCCTTGCTCGCCACGTCGAAGCCGATGCCGTGCAGCACCTCGCTTTGCCCGTAGTTCACTGCCAGATCGTCGACTTGCAGCATGTGCGCCCCCTCAATGCCCGAGATAAACGTCGATCACGCGCGGGTCGGCCTGCACCTGTGCCATCGGCCCTTCCGCGAGAATCTTGCCCTGATGCATGACGGTCACCTTGTGCGCGATGCGTTCGACGAAGGCCATGTCATGCTCGATCACGATCATCGAGCGGTTCTCGCAGATGCGGTCGAGCAATTCGGCCGTCACCTCGCGCTCGCGCACGCTCATGCCGGCAATCGGTTCGTCGAGCATCAGCAGCTCCGGCTCCTGCATCAGCAGCATGCCGATTTCGAGCCATTGCTTTTGCCCATGCGAGAGCAAGCCCGCTTCCAGATCGAGCGATGCGGCAAGGCCGATCTCGTCGGCTACCGACTGCACGCGGTTGGCCACCTCGGTGTCCTGCCGGTACGCGAGCGCGCCGAACACGCTGCGCCCGCGCGGAAACGACACCTCGAGGTTCTGCGCAACGCTGAGGTTTTCGTAGATCGACGGCGTCTGGAATTTGCGGCCAATGCCTTTGCGCACGCGACGGAATTCCGCGAGGCTCGTGATCTCTTCGTTGCGAAACTTGATGCTGCCGGCGGTTTCGCGCGTCTTGCCGCAGATCAGATCGAGCAGCGTCGTCTTGCCCGCGCCGTTCGGCCCGATCACCACGCGCAGTTCGCCGCGCTCGAGGTACAGGTTGAGCGAATCGATCGCCTTGAAGCCGTCGAACGACACGCTCAGGTCTTCGATTGCGAGCAGGAAATCGCTATTGCTCATCGCCGGCACTCCTCTTGAAGGCGGAGCCGCGCAGCGCCCTTTGCAGCCGCGCGCGCACGTGCTGCTCGTACAGTCCGGCCAGTCCGTTCGGGAACGCCATCACGACGCCGATAAACATGGCGGCCATCAGATACAGCCATAGGTTCGGAAAGCTCTCGGAAAACCACGTCTTGCCGAGGTTGACCAGAATCGCGCCGTAGACGGCGCCGACCAGCGACATGCGCCCGCCGACCGCCGCATAGATCACCATCTCGATCGACGGCACGATGCCGACGAACGAAGGCGACATGAAGCCGACCTGCAGCGTGAACATCGCGCCGCCGATCGCGGCGAGCAGCGCTGCCACGCAGAACGCGAACACCTTGAACATCGACACGTCGTAACCGGAAAAGCGCACGCGGTCTTCCTTGTCTCGCATGGCGAGCAGCAGCGTGCCGAGCTTGCTGCGCTGGATCCAGCGGCAGCCGATCAGTGCCGCGAGCAGCAGCACCGCATTGACGAAATAAAGAATCAGCTTGGCGTGGTCGGTGCGAATGTCCCAGCCGAGCAGCGTGCGCAGATCGGTAATGCCGTTGACGCCGCCCGTCAACCCCTGCTGGCCGATGATCAGCACCGACAGGATCAACGCAATGGCCTGCGTGATGATCGCGAAGTACACACCGCCGACGCGCCGCTTGAACATCGGATAACTGACGATCAACGCGACCGCGACGGGCACGACCAGCGACGCGAGTATCGCAAACGGCAACGAATGGAACGGCTTCCACCAGTACGGCAGCGCGGTGATCTGATTCCAGTCCATGAAGTCGGGAATGCCCGGCGTCGTTTGCGTTCTGGTGGCAATCGGATCGGATGCCTCGAGCTTCAGGAACATCGCCATCGCATAGCCGCCGAGACCGAAAAACACGCCCTGGCCGAGACTCAGCACGCCGCCGTAGCCCCATGCGATGACGAGACCGATCGCCACGAACGCATACGTCAGGTACTTGCCCATCAGGTTCAAACGGAACGCGTCGAGTGCGAGCGGGAAGACGATCAGGATCAGCAGGGCGAGCAGCACGATGCCGCCGTATCCGGATGCCTCGATGCGCGCGGCAAGCGCACGCCAGCCGACGGGCGCGGCAGCTGATTGGCCGCGGGCCGCTGCCGCGCCGGCAGAGGGATTCAGAGGTTCCATGTCCGTCTCTCCGAACAGGTTGATCGGGCAAACTCAAAGGAGGCGTCAAGCTGGTGCAGCGCGTGCTTCAGTTTCATGCGCGCCGCACCTTCGAAGCGAAAAGCCCTTGCGGACGCAACATCAGGATGATCACGACCGTCAACAAGGTCAGCACGCGCGCCGTGGAGCCCGACAGAAAGAACTCGCTGATCGACTGGGTCTGCGCGATGCCGAATGCCGATGCGACCGTGCCGAGCAGGCTCGCGGCGCCGCCGAAGGTCACCACGAGAAACGAATCGACGATGTAAAGCGAGCCGCTGGTCGGCCCGGTCGAGCCGATTGCCGTGAATGCGGCGCCTGCCACACCGGCCACGCCGCAGCCAATGGCGAAGGTCGCGCGGTCGGTCAGCTTCGTATTGATGCCGGCGGCGTTGGCCATCGGCCGGTTCACCACCGTGGCCCGCACCCGCAGACCCCAGCGCGAGCGGTATAGCGCAAGCAGCAGGCCGCCCGTCATCAGCAGTGCGAGGCCCATCACGAACATCCCGCTCACCGGAATGTCGAGGCCCTGCGCCGGCTCCCACGAGCCCATCAGCCAGTCGGGCAGCGCCGGGCTCACTTCCTTCGGGCCGAAGGTCGAGCGGAACAGCTGCTGCATGCCGAGGCTCAAGCCCCACGTGGCCAGCAGCGTATCGAGCGGACGCCGGTACAGATGCCGGATCAGCGCCCACTCGGCAAGCCAGCCCGCCGCGAACGCGATAAAGAACGCGGCCACGATCGCAAAGAAGAAGTACACCGGCGCAAACGCGTGCCACACGTTCTGCGCGAACAGCGAAAACAGATACACGGTGTACGCGCCGATCGTCATGAACTCGCCGTGCGCCATATTGATCACGCCCATCTGGCCGAAAATCACGGCGAGCCCGAGCCCCATCAGCAGCAGCACGCTGAACAGGCTCAAGCCGGCGAAACCCTGCATCAACGTAATGTTGAGAATGTCGGTTGGTGACATCGAAGTTCTCCCAGGTTCGGCGGGTTCGCGCCCGCCGTCGCACGGCCCATTCAGGCGGCTTACATGTAGCCTTTCGGGAACGGATCCGGCTTGATCGGCGCATCCGACTGCGCGACGACCTTGAACTGGCCGTCGGCCTGGCCTTGGCCGATCAGCGAGCGGCTCCACAGGTGGTGGTTCGCATCGACCTTCGCGTAGCCTTGCGGCGCGTTGTTCAGTTCGATGTTCGGCGACGCGGCGACCACCTTGTCGACGTCGAAGCTGCCCGCGCGCTCGCACGCGGCCTTCCAGATCCACGGGCCGAGGTAGGCCGCCTGCGTGACGTCGCCGATCACCGCGTGCTGGCCGTATCTGGCCTTGAAGGCCGCGACGAATTTCTTGTTGTTGTCGTTGGTCAGCGATTCGAAATACTTCATCGACGAGTAGAAGCCCGCGAAGTTTTCGCCGCCGATGCCGAGCACTTCGTCTTCGGTGACCGACAGCGTCAGCAGGAACTGCTTCTGCGGCGTGATGCCGGCGGCCTTCAGCTGTTTGTAAAACGCCACGTTCGAGCCGCCCACCACGGTCGCGAAAATACAGTCCGGGCGCGCCAGCTTGATCTTGTTCATCAGCGAGTTGAACTCGGTGGTACCGAGCGGGTAGTACTCTTCGCCGACCACCTTCGCATGCAGATGCTGCTCGATATGGCGGCGCGCGATCTTG
The DNA here is from genome assembly GCF_031119615.1 of Paraburkholderia sp. SARCC-3016. Classification (NCBI taxonomy): domain Bacteria; kingdom Pseudomonadati; phylum Pseudomonadota; class Betaproteobacteria; order Burkholderiales; family Burkholderiaceae; genus Paraburkholderia; species Paraburkholderia sp. SARCC-3016. Next base: position 18,984 of record NZ_JAVHZD010000031.1, read on the forward strand.
TTCGACGTACGCGGCCAGATGTAATCGGAGCCGACGAGGAAGAAACTCTTCGCCTTCTTCGTATTCGATGCCCAGTCGAGTGCCCACAGAATCTGCTGGGTCGCTTCCTGGCCCGTGTAGAAAACGTTCTTCGACTGCTCGAGCCCTTCGTAGAAGGTCGGGTAGTACAACAGGCCGTTATCCTTCTCGAACACCGGCAGCACCGCCTTGCGCGACGCGGAGGTCCAGCAGCCGAACACCGCCGCGACATGATCGTTTTCGAGCAGCTTCTTCGACTTCTCGGCGAAGGTCGGCCAGTCGGATGCGCCGTCTTCCTGAATGATCTGGATCTTGCGGCCGAGCACGCCGCCCATTGCGTTGATCTGCTCGATGGCGAGGCGTTCGGCCTGTATCGAACCGGTTTCGGAAATCGCCATCGTGCCGGTCGCGGAATGCAGCTGGCCGACCGTCACGGTCGTATCGGTCACGGCGAGGCCGGTCGTGTTGACCTTCGCGGTCGGCGCCCCTTGCGCGAACGACAGGCCCGGCATGCCGAGCGCGGCCAGCGGCGCCGCGGCGAGGCCGCCGAGCAGGCGCCGGCGCAACGGCGAAGGCGCTTGCGGTGCCGCGGCTGTTGCGTCCGTCGCCGCAAAACCGGCTGCGGGGTCTTCGAATCGATCGTCTACGGCCATCGTTGTTCTCCTTGTCTGATCCGCGTCGTGGGTTAAAGCGCCGGCAGTGTTCGGCGCTGCGTGGACGCAATGTAGGAGGACAAATTCGGATTCGATATACGTCGATTGACGTATATCCGCCGAAAAAATTGGAACGTAACTTGCTCGATGCATCGACCCGCGTAGTCCGCGCACTAAACTGGATCAGCGAATATGGCCCAGACGCACCAGACCGCAGCGCTGCCCGTCACGACCCAGCGCATCGTCAAGATCCGGCGCGATTACAACGCATGGGTCGGCGACGAAACGCTCGAGGACTATGCGCTGCGTTTCACACCGCGCTCGTTCAGGCGCTGGTCCGAATTCCGCGTAGCCAATACCGCGATCGGCGCCGTATCGTTTCTCGTGCTCGAGGCGATCGGCGGCGCGCTCGTGATCAATTACGGTTTCGCCAACGCGGTCTGCGCGATCGCGGCCGTTTCGTTGCTGATCTTTTTGACGAGCCTGCCGATCAGCTACTATGCGGCGCGCTATGGCGTCGACATGGACCTGCTGACGCGCGGCGCCGGCTTCGGCTATATCGGCTCGACACTGACGTCGCTGCTGTACGCGAGCTTTACGTTCATCTTTTTCGCGCTCGAAGCGGCAATCATGTCGCTCGCGCTGCAGTTGTACTTTCACATTTCGATCGACGTCGCGTATGTGATCAGCTCGCTGGCGGTGATTCCGGTCGTGATGTTCGGCATCACGCTGATCAACCGTTTGCAAAGCTGGACCCAGCCGCTGTGGCTCGTGCTGTTCGTGCTGCCATACGCAGCCGTGTTATGGCACAGCCCCGGCCTGCTCTCGGACTGGACCACCTTCGCCGGCCTCGCGCCGGGCGGCCACGAATTCAGCGTGATTGCATTCGGGCAGGCGTGCACCGTCGTGTTCGCCCTGATCGTGCAGGTGGGCGAGCAGGTCGACTATCTGCGCTTTTTGCCGCCGCTCGATGCGCACAACAAACGGCGCTGGTGGATCGCGTTGTTGACGGCGGGTCCAGGCTGGATCGTGCCCGGCGCGCTGAAAATGCTCGGCGGCGCGTTTCTCGCTTTCGTCGCGGTCCAATACGAGATCGACGTCGGGCATGCGGCGCAGCCCACGCAGATGTATCTGATCGCGTATCACCATCTGCTCGATCCGCTCGGGCTCGCCGCCTGGGCGGCGCCGGCGATGACGCTGTTCGTGATCGTCTCGCAGTTGAAGATCAACGTGACCAATGCGTACGCAGGTTCGCTCGCGTGGTCGAATTTTTTCGCGCGCCTCACCCACAGCCACCCGGGCCGCGTCGTCTGGCTCGTGTTTAACGTGCTGATCGCACTGTTGCTCGTCGAAATGGGTGTGTTCGAAGCGATCGGCAAAGTGCTGTCGCTCTACGCGAACATCGCGATCGCGTGGATCGGCGCGGTGTTCGCGGATCTCGTCGTCAACAAGCCGCTCGGTTGTAGCCCACGGCATATCGAATTCAAGCGCGCGCATCTGTATGACGTGAATCCGGTCGGCGTCGGTGCGATGCTGATCGCCGCGGTGGTGGCCGCGTTTGCGCACGTCGGCATGCTCGGCGTGCTCGCGCAGGCGATGTCTTCGTATATCGCGTTCGGCGTGGCGTTCGTTTGCGCACCGGCGATCGCGATCGCGACGCGCGGCCGCTTTTACCTCGCACGCGAAGCGCAAGCGCCCGACGGTCATGAGACGCGGCGCTGCGTGATTTGCGAGAACGACTTCGAACCGGACGACACCGCGCATTGCCCCGCGTACGGCGGCACGATCTGCTCGCTGTGCTGCTCGCTCGACTCGCGCTGCAACGACCGCTGCAAGCCGCACGCACGCTTCGGCACGCAGTTGAACGACGCGGTGCACCGGCTGTTTCCGGATGCGGCGCTCGGGCCGACCACATTGCGCCTTGCGCGCTACCTGAGCCTCGTCGCGGCCATGCTCGCGCTGCTCGGCCTCGTGCTCTATCTCGTGTGGTCGCAAAGCACGCGTTCTCTCGCGCCGCTCGACACGCTCGCGTGGAAGGAACTCGCGCACAGTTACGTGACGATCTTTTTCGCGCTGTCGCTGATCGGCTGCATCGGCGCCTGGTGGCTCGTGCTCGAACGCGAAAACCGGCGCGTCACGCAGGAGGAATCGCAGCGCCAGACCGAATTGCTGATGGTCGAAATCGACGCACACCAGAAAACCGATGCCGCACTCAAACGCGCGACCGAGGCGGCCAAGTCCGCCAACCAGGCGAAAAGCCGTTATGTGACAGGCTTGAGCCACGAACTGCGCACGCCGCTCAACAGCATCCTCGGCTACGCGCATTTGCTGCTGCAGGCACGCGACGAGATACCGGCCGCGCGCCATCACGCGATCCAGACCATCCAGCGCAGCGGCGAACATCTGCTCGCGCTGGTGGACGGGCTACTGGACGTCGCGCGCATCGAAGCCGGCAAACTGCAGCTGAACGTGACCAGGGTGCCGCTGACCGATTTCATCGAACATCTTGCCGCGATGCTGCGCCCGCAGGCCGCCGAGAAGGCGCTCGACTTCGACGTGCAGACCGTCGGCCGCCTGCCGCGCATCGTCCGCTCCGACGAGAAATGCATGCGGCAGATTCTGATCAACCTGATCGGCAACGCAATACGTTTCACGTCGGCCGGATCGGTGACACTGCGCGTGAGCCATGCGTGGGACACCGTCACGTTCGAAGTGAGCGACACGGGGCCCGGCATCGCGCCCGCCGATATCGAGCGGCTTTTCATGCCGTTCGAACGCGGCCACGCGGCGCGCGACCACGACCATGGCGCGGGCCTCGGGCTCACGATCTGCCAGTTGCTGACGCAGGCGCTCGGCGGCAGCCTCGAGGTGGACAGCGCGCCTGGCCGCGGCACGCGCTTCGTCGTCAAGCTGTTCGCGCCGGAAGTGCATGCGGTGGAAGATATGCCCGCCGCCACCGGCGGCATCGGCGGCTATCACGGCGCGCGACGCACGGTGCTCGTTGTCGACGATCTGCCCGATCAGCGCGCCATCGTCGCCCAGGTGCTGGCGCCGCTCGGCTTTACTGTCGCGGAAGCCGGCAGCGGCCCCGATGCGCTGCGTTGGCTCGGCATTCATGGCGCGGACGCGATCATCATGGATATCTCGATGCCCGACATGGACGGCTACGAAACGAGCCGATTGATTCGCGACAGCCAGCTGAGCCACGCGCCGATCATGCTGCTGTCGGCCAACGCCTTCGCCGACGATCGCGAGCGTGCAACGGCGATCGGCTGCGACGATTATCTCGTCAAGCCGCTGCAGGTAACGCTGCTGCTCGAAAAGCTCGCCCGGCTGCTGCACATCGAATGGATCGTCACGCCCGAAAGCGCCGCCCCGACCGGTGCGCCAAAGCCGCCTGCGGCGATCGAGGCGCGGCCCGCGTTGCCGCGCGCCTTGCGCGATGCACTCGAGGCGCTGCTCGAAATGGGCTACGTGCAAGGCATCGTCGAACAGCTCGACAAGGCCACGCTGCAATGGCCGCAGTTGACCGACGAATTCGCGTCGCTGCGCGCCCTCGCGCAGCGTTTCGAGCTGGCGGCATTCGGCCGCCGGCTCGCCCTACTCTCCGACGACTCCGATGGCCGAAGACTACGTTGACCTCGCCGAAGCCGCCACGCTCGACTTCGCCAGCAACCGCAGCGTCGTGCTGATCGTCGACGACACGCCCGATAATCTCGCGCTGCTGTCCACCACGCTCGAAGCGGCCGACCATACGGTGCTCGTCGCGCTGAACGGCGAAGCGGCGCTGAAGTGCCTCGCGCGCGTCACGCCCGATGTCGTATTGATGGATGCGATGATGCCCGACATGGACGGCTTCGAGACCTGCCGCCGCCTGAAGCTCGATCGACGTCATGCGCATCTGCCCGTTATTTTCATGACCGCGCTGACGCAGACCGAACATGTCGTGCAAGGATTTCGCGTCGGCGGAATCGACTATGTGACGAAGCCCGTCAAGCCAAACGAGGTCTGTGCGCGCATTGCCGCACACGTGCAGCGCTCGAAGGCGCAGCGCTATGCCGATGCCGTGCTCGGTCTCGATGCGCGCGCCGCGCTGATCGCGGCTGCGGACGGTACGATCCGTTGGCTGAATCCGCAGGCGTCACTGCGCTTGCGTCGCTATGAAGCGACGGTGCAAGACGATATATCGCCGGCGCCGGCGAGCCTGCCGCCGCCGTTGCTGCAGTGGTTCACCGGCTGGGTTGCGCGTGGCTGCGACGCGCAGGCAATGTTCGAATGCACGACGCACGGTGTGCGCTGCACCGCCCGCGTGTCGGGCAACCCGGCACGCGGCGAATGGATGCTGATCCTCGAGGAATTCGACGACGCCGCGCATGCCACGACGCTCGGCACGCAATTCGGGCTCACCACGCGCGAAGCGGAAGTGCTGCTGTGGCTATCGCGCGGCAAGACGAATCGCGACATCGGCGAGATTCTGAGCATGGCGCCGCGTACCGTGAACAAGCATCTCGAGCATCTGTTCCACAAGCTGCATGTGGAAACGCGTTCGGCTGCGGCCGCGCTGGCGGTGAAGGCTGCGAATCGGGCTTGAAATTCACAGGCGTGAAATCCGCTCACCGATACACGGCGTGCCGGAGCCGTCATGCCGATACGTGAAGCCACTGCTCGTCAGCACCGGCTTACCGGGCACCTACGCAAACCATAAAAGTCCGCTCGTTACCGCCAGGACCGCGCGGTATATTTCGAGCTGCTGTCGCCTGCTCGCTTAACCGCACCGCGGAATCGCTCGTCACCGGGCACGGCGCATAATAATGGCGCAATAAAGCGTTTCGTTGAATACGCGCGCAAACGTATGCGTCGTTCTTGACAACCGGCGCGATGATAAAGCTATTCAATTTTTTCCGAAAGGCGCCGTTAACCTATGACGCATTATTGTCTCAGCCCTTAGCGTCACAGCATGAAAGAGGAGACCATTCATTGTCCCACGACAATTCGCAGGTGTTCAGGTGAGGAGGTCTTTCGAATCGTTCACCATGCCGCGAGGGAAACTGGCGAACTGGCTCGTCTATCCCGGCAGAGACACGCCGCTCGCTATTCGTGCGGCGCTCGTTTCGACGCTATTCGGCACCTTGCCGATCTTCCTCGGTGGCGTATTCAATACCATCGCCGTTGCCGCAGCGCTCGCGTATCGCCATCCGAGTCCGCCGTTCCTGTTCTGGCTGTTCTCGGAAGTCGCGGTTTGCCTGACGCGCCTTGTGCTGCTGATGCTTTCGCATCGGCGCGCGCGGCAGCGCAAGCCGACGCCGACCGACCTCTACATTCTTCTGGCGCCGCTATGGGGCGCGACTGTCGGCTATGGCGCGCTGATCAGTGCAACCAGCGGGGACTGGGTGGCCGCTACGCTATCGTTCCTTTCCGCCGCCGCGATGGTGGGCGGAATCTGCTTCAGAAACTTCGCTGCGCCGCGCCTCGTGGCCATCATGATTTTTCTGTCGCTCGGTCCATGCTGTATCGGCGCCGTGCTGTCGGGCGAACCCGTGCTTCTGTTGACGCTGGTTCAGATCCCGTTCTATCTGTTCGCCATGAGCGTCGCCGCGAAAAAACTGAACGTGATGCTGATATCCACGATGGAGGCCGAGCGCGAGAACGACCGCCGCGCACGTCACGATGGCTTGACTGGATTGCTTAACCGCGCGGGGTTTTTCCACGCCGTCACCTTTGAGCTTTCCGACGCGGCTCGACAAGGAGCCGGCGCACCCGTCTTCTATATCGACCTTGATGGCTTTAAAGCGGTCAACGACGCTTATGGACACGAGTGCGGCGACAGGCTGCTGATCGAGGTCGCGGCAAGACTTCGCCAGCTCGCGGGGCCGAATGCCCTCGTTGCCCGCATGGGAGGCGACGAGTTCGTCATCGTCGATCAACCGCCGTATGCGGCTGAGCCGCGTGCGTTTGCGAATAGCGTGATTGAGGAGATCGAAAGGCCATTTCACCTGAGCGACGATGTCACGGTCAGCATCGGCGCCAGCATTGGTATCGCGTCGGTGACGGGCGACGGTAGCGCGATCGATACGGTGCTCGAATCGGCGGACGTCGCGATGTATGAGGCCAAACGGAATAAGAAGAAGCGGGAAGTGGCTACCTAAGCCAAGATATGCATCTCTTCCGTGCCGATTGTGCGAATGACGTGGCTTACGCGCATCAGACCTTCATGACCAGATCAGGCGCGTACTGTTCAAGATGGCCGTCAACCGTCATGAAATGCATCGGCTCATGTTTCGCCTGGGCGATGAGTAGCCGATCAAATGGATCACGGTGGTAGTCGGGAAGATGGCGTACCGCAGCACCGTGCGCCGCGATGACGGGCAATTCGTTGAACCCGCTCGTCTCGATGGCGCTCACCAGCTCGTCAATATCGACGTCCAGCTTCCCCAGCCCTGCCTTGATGGAGGCCTCCCAAATGCTCACGCTGCTGACGAACACTTCCGCCGCCTCTGAGATTGTCGCGCGGGCCGCGGCGCTCAATTTTGCGTCGTCGGCGACCACCCACAGGAAAATATGCGTGTCGAGCAGCAGGCGCATCACCGTCCCTCAAAAGCGGCGAGAATGTCGTCGGGCAGCGGCGAATCAAAGTCGTCGGCGATGCGGATGCTGTCGCGCATTACGCCGAAGCGCCGGAGAGGTTTTTCAGATTCGACGGGTACGAGCCGGACCGCCGGCTTACCCCGCTTGGAGATAACGACCTCTTCTCCAGCCATCGCTGCGTCGACAAGCCGCGACAGAGTCGTCTTGGCTTCGTGAATGTTGGCGTTTTGCATGACATCGCTCCATGGAACGACACCATTTTAGCCAACTTAGCTAAGTTGGTCCACTGCCAGCAAGTGACCGTGCCCTAATATCGCGACAAGTGTCGCGCGCGGTACATGTGGGTTGAACGAGGAAATGGTTGCTCGTATTCCTCTATAGCATTCAGTGGTTACCCGCGAACTGATAAAGCGGCCTTCGCAATCCTATAATGCAGCCTCGATGGTGACAGCGAGCGTCAGCAGGAGAACAGCATGATCGACGCAGCAAAAGTTGAACAGCACTACGGGCAGGCGAGCCTGATCGAACGCCTGCGCGATGCGCTCAAGGCAGACGGACTCGACGACAGAACGCTGCACCCGGAAGACCTTGCGCCGCTAGACCAGTTTCACTCGCGAGGCCTGCAAGCCACTGTAGAACTCGCGCAAGCACTGAACATCGGCGATGCAACAAACGTGATCGATATCGGCTCGGGTCTGGGCGGACCATCGCGATACCTGGCCGCAACATACCGCTGCAACGTCTGCGGAATCGACCTCAGCGAGGCCTATGTCGACGCAGCAAGTTTTCTCGCCGAGCGCACCGGCCTGGCGGATCGCGTCGATTACACGCGCGCCAATGCACTATCGCTTCCCTTCGAAGCCGCATCATTCGACATTGCATGGACCCAGCACGTCGCAATGAACGTCGCGGACCGCGCGACGCTGTATCGCGAAGCCCATCGCGTATTGCGTCCAGGCGGCCGCTTCGCGATATACGATGTGGTCGCCGCGTCGGGTGAGCCTTTGCACTATCCAGTTCCGTGGGCAGCCACGCCGGAAACAAGCTTCCTCGTCACGGCGGACCGCATGCAAAGCCTGCTGCTCGAGCAGAACTTCGAGATCGTCTCATGGACCGACTGCACCGAAGCCGCCATCAACTGGTTTGCCGAAGTGCAGAAAGCGCGCGCAGCGAGGTCCGGCACGCCCGCGCTCGCGCTTGGCCTGCAAGTCGTGATGGGGCCGGGGTTCGGCGAGATGACGAAGAATCTCGCCCGCAATCTGCGCGAAGGGCGAGCGGGGTTGATACAGGCGATCGTCGCAAAGCCTCGATGAGCCGTCGCATGTCGTCGCGCGCAGCGAACATCGCACCCGCGTAGGCGGCGGCCAGGCTTGCCGCTTAAAGCATGTCCTCGAACCGGCAGTTGACGAGCAACTCCGCCATGCTCGCCGAGTTCGGCAGTTCGATCGTATTGGCGATGATCGTCGCGATATCGCGCGGCTGCGTCATCGCGGACGGTTCGAGGTCCGCGAGACTCGCGGCCATATCGGTATTGACGAAGCCGGGGCACACGGCCGTCGCGCGCACGCCGTCGTCCCAGCCCGCGCGCCTCACCGCGTGCGTCAAAGCGATCACAGCGTGCTTCGACATCTGGTAACCGACGTTGAGGTTTTTTACGCGTTTCCCGGATAACGACGCAATCTGGACGAAACGCCCGGCACCCGAGCGTTTCAGATGCGCAAGCGCGGCCTGCACGAGCCTGAACGGCGCCTTGACGTTGATATCCAGCGTTTCTTCAAGCAAATCGTCAGTGCCGTTGTCGAACGAGATCATCTTGCAGATGCCCGCGTTGCTGATCAATACGTCAAGACGGCCGAACTGCTCGATCGTGGCGTTCACCCACTGCCGCCCCGCATCCGTATGCCGTGCTTCATAGGCACAGACGAATGCATCCAGGTCGTTATCGAATAAAGCCGGCTCGCGCACGCCCAGCGAAAGCCGATATCCGCGCCTATGCAACTCGAGCGCGATCTCGCGGCCAATGCCGCGGTTCGCACCGGAAATCATCGCCACTTTCGTCATCGGTTGCTTCCTTTCGTAAAGTGCTTTCCGCGCCGGGCATCAGAAGCCAGCGTCGATCGTGATCTTCGTGCCGTCGCTGAAGCGGCTCAGGCGAAACGCATGCGGATCGACCAGCGGCGCATCGCCGTTGACCAGGTCCGCCATCAGCCGGCCCGCGCCCGGTCCGATGCCGAAGCCGTGGCCCGAGAAACCCGTACCGATAAACAGACCGGGCACGCGCTCGACCGGCGAAATGATCGGAATCGCATCGGGCGTCACGTCGATATAGCCGGCCCAGCGTTGCGCGATACGCGCATCGGCCAGCTTCGGAAAAACACTGACGAACTCGCGCAAGCCGTTATCGACATAAGGAACGACGGGATCGGGGTCAAGCGTGCGCACCGCTTCGAATACGGTCGGGTGGTCGAGCGACCAGCGGCGCGGCCGCTTGAGCTCGTCGAAGAAGCGTTTGCCGAAGTGAATCTGCAGCGCGCCCATCTGGCTTTTCAGCGCCTCGATGTACTTGAAGAACAGGCGAAACGAATCGGGCGTCAGGTCCGTATGCGTGCGCATGCCGTACGCGACCGTATAGCCGCCGTCCGCGCGCTTTCTGAACGCAAATTCCTCGTTGTTCGCACTGCATGTCGGGCCGCCTTCGAGCGGCTCGGTACGCAGCACCGACGCGCGCGTCAGCAATTGCGGCAAGTCGACGCCGAGATTGCCGCAGAAATATCGCGTCCACGCGCCGCCCGCGACGACGACGGCCTGGCAGCGAATCGACCCGTGCTCGGTTACCACTGCACTCACGCGAGCGCCGCTCGTCTCGACGCCGCGCACCGCGCATGGCGTCAGAATCTTCACGCCGCGGCGGCGCAGCGCATTCGCGATCGCCGGCGCGGCCTTTTGCGGCTCGGCGCGTGCGTCGCTCGGCGTGAAGATGCCGCCGCGAAAACTGCGCGACGCGCCCGGCAGCAACTGCGCAATCGCAAGCGTGTCGACTTCGCGCGTATCGAGCCTGGCGCCCGCGATCTCGCGCGCACGCGATAGCCAGTCGCGATGCCGTTGCAGCGTTTCGTCATCGTCGGACACATAGAGAATGCCGCACTCGTTGAAGCCGGTATCGATGCCAAGCGTGCGATCGAGCGTGCGCCAGATTTTCAGGCTCTCGATGCTCAGCAGCAGCTCGCGCGGATCGCGCCGCGTGACGCGCACCCAGCCCCAGTTTCGGCTCGACTGTTCGCCCGCTATGTGACCCTTCTCGCAGAGCGCGACGCGCAGGCCCTTGTCGCTCAGATGCAGCGCGGTCGATACGCCGATGATGCCGCCGCCTATCACGACGACATCGGTTTCTTCAGGTATCTGGATATCGTCGGCGACGATGTCGACTTGTGGTCCCATGATGATGTTGTCGTTGTGCGTTGTGCGTTGTGCGTTGTGCGTTGTGCGTTGTGCGTTGTGCGTTGTGTCGATGGCGGTATCAGTGGTGCCGCTCGGCGACGGCGGCCGCGGCGGCCTGCGATTGCAGCGCCTGCGCGCGCCGCGACGGGCGCGCCGCGCGGCTATTGGTGCGCATGTTCGGGTTCGCGAAGCGGTTGGTCCAGCGGTCGATATGATTGATCGCGTGCGTGAGCGGCACCGTGATCAGCAGATAAACGACGCCCGCGGCCACGAGTGGCGACAGATTCGCGGTGTTCACCGCGGTGTTCTGGCCGATCGTGAACAGATCGCGTTGCGACGTAAGAAGCCCGAGAAAATAAACGAGGCTCGAATCTTTGACAATCGCGATGAACTGATTCGCGAGCGCCGGCAGAATGCGCCGGATGCCTTGCGGCACGATCACGTAGCGCATGCTGCTCCAGTACGTCATGCCGAGTGCGAGACTCGCATATAACTGGCCATGGCCGACGCTCTGAATGCCGGAGCGGAAAATTTCGGCAATATAGGCCGACGAAATCAGTGCGAGCGCAACGATCGCGAGCGGATACGGATTGGGCCCGAACAACGCGAGTCCGACCGGCGCAAGCCCCTGTCCCACCACGAGAATCACGAGCGCCGCCGGCAGGCCGCGGAACACGTCGATATAAATCCGCGCGGGCAGCATGAGCCACCGTATATTCGACACGACCATCAAGGCAAGCACGAGGCCCGCGACGATGCCGAGCACGGTAGAAAACACCGAGAGAATCAGCGTGTTCACGAGACCCGTGCCGAGCAGGCTCGGCAGCGAATCGATCAGAAGCGGCCAGTCGAGGAAGTTCTGCAAAAAGGCGTCCATATGCGCGCGCTCCGGAAAAGCGTGGTCGACTCAAGTCCGTCCCGTCTCGTGGCCTCTCGTGCGCCGGCGCGTGCGCCCGCGCGCTTGCCCGATCAGGTGCCCGCTTTCATCTCGTACGGCGGCAGGCTCGTGGGCTTCGGATAACCAGGATGGAATTGCAGATAGAGCTTCATCCATGTGCCGTCGGCGACGAGTTCGCCCAGCGTCTTGTTGAGGGCGGCTTCGAGTTTCGTATTGCCTTTATGGACCGGAAAGCCGGCCGGCAAGTTCACCGCGGAGATGTCGAGCTTGTCCGCGATATTCATCTGCGGGTATTTGCTTTGCAAGCCCTCGACGAGCGTCTTGTCGACAAAGTAGCCGTCAATGTATTTATTGCGCAGCGCAAGGAAGCCGGCATTGAGGTTCGGAAAGCGCACGATCTGCGCGTCCGGCAGGTAGCTTGACGAATAGGTGTCTTCGATCGTGCCTTGAATCACACCGATACGTTTTCCTTTGACGGACCCGACGTCGCTCGAAATCGTGGTGCCCGGCAAGGTCGCGACGCTGAGCAGTCCAGTCAGATACCCTTCGGAAAAATCGACCATCTTGAGCCGGTCTTTCGTGATCGAAATCGAGCCCGCTGCAAGGTCGATCTGCTGGTTCGCAACGCTCGGCAGCAGTCCCGAGAAGTCCTGTGCACGAAAGTCGGCGGTGAGGCCGAGCTTCGCGGCGATCGCGCGTATCAGCTCGACGTCGAAGCCGGTCATCTTGCCATTGTCGATGTACGAGTAAGGCTTGTTGTTCGCATCGACGCCGGCCACGATCTTGCCCGGCGTCAGCGTGCCCACGTCCTCGGCATGAGCGGCCGATACCGCGGCGACGCACAGCGACATCGCCATCGCAAGACAGCGTGCAAAGTGACTGAAACGCATGATGAGGCTCCTCCCGAAAGAAACGGTGGTGAACGAAACCAGAACCGGCTCGTGGCTGCGCGAGCCATACCCTTGTTGTTCGGTTGACGCTCAGGACAACGCAGCGCGCACGCGGCCGCGCCACATGTCGTCGAGCTGGTAAAGCGCGCTGCCGAGCGGCACGGCGAGCTGCCTTGCCATACCCGCGCCGCTCAACGGAAACGCGCCTTCGCCGAACGCACCGGCGTCGCGCTCGATGCCGAGCATGTGTTTCGCGATGCGATGGCCGAGATAGCTCATCAGCGCGACGCCGTTGCCGTTGCAGCCAAGCGCATAGTGAATGCCGTCGTGCGAGCCCGTATGCGCGAGCTTGTCGCTCGTCATGGCCACGTAGCCCTTCCACGCATGCGTGATGCGCACATCGCGCAGGGCCGGCCACAATTGCACGAGCTTCGCATACAGATGGCGCGCCGCGCCGCGTTCGTCGAGTTCGCGTATCGCGGGCCGCGAGCCGAAAATCATGCGCATGCCGTCCGGCGAAGGACGCGTATAGAAAAGATTGCGCTTCGAATCGCTGATCATCCGCCGCCCTGGATTGAGCACATCCATGAGGCCGGCCGGTAGCGGCTCGGTGGCGATCTGGTAGCTCGCCACCGGCAGCACGCGGCGCGCGAAGAACGGCAGCAGCCGCCCCGTATAGCCGTTGGTCGCCACCAGCACGTGCCTCGCATCGAGCGTGCCGCGACGCGTATGCAGACGAAATCGCGCGCTACCGGAAGGGAACGCCGAGGTTCTTTCGATACGCTCTACTTCGGCATGCGAATGTAATGTTGCACCGCGACGCCGTGCGAGTTCGCGCAACGCGCGATGATACTTCGCCGTATGCAATCCGCCGTATTCGTCGACAAGAATGCCGCCGTAGTAATAGTCGGAACCGACGATCGCACGCTGCGCGTCGCGTTCGATCACATGAACGGTCACACCGGTCTTCTCGCCCAGCAACTGGCCCTGGCGTCGCAACTCGTTGAAATGACCGGGCGTGAAAGCGCCGAAAAAGCGGCCGGTGATGCGCAGATCGGCGTCGAGCCTTTCGCCGATCACGAGCTGCTGCAGATAGTCGAAGCTCGCCATCGATTCATGCATGAGGCGCGCGAGCCGCTCGGCGGAAACACCGCGAATCGCGTTCGTCAGCGCGAGCTTCTGTCCGCTCGAGACCATGCCGCCGCTGCGCGTGCTGCCGCCCGCGCCGATTTCGGCCGCATCGAGCACGGCCACGCGCGCGCCGTGCAGCGCGGCCTGCGCGGCAGCCGACAGCCCGCAGTAGCCGCTGCCGATAATCGCGACGTCCACGCTGGACGGCAGCGGCAGCGGCGCACTTTCAGGGGGTGCCGCGTCCCACCAGTACGGAGCGCAGCGAAAAGCTTCGTGGAACAGCAACGCGTCAGGGCGCATGGGCTTGCTTCGGGCGGTGTACGGGGCGAGAGGACCAAGGTTGAGGCCAGTCTAGATTTGCGCGCATCATCCGGTCAAATAGCGCCAAAAAGGGCTTCTATTCATTTCTGATATGGCAAGCTAACGATTCAATGTGCGTTCACTAGCGGAGGATGGATGAATCTCAGGCAGGTCGAAGCATTTCGCCTCGTCATGCTGCGAGGCTCGATGACAGCCGCGGCTCAGGAACTGGGCACCTCGCAGCCGAGCATCAGCCGCCTGATCGCGGAACTCGAAGCGGCCACCGGCCTCGCGCTTTTCACACGGATCGGCGGCCGCATTCGCGCGACCGATGCGGGAAGCGCGTTCTATCGTGAAGTCGACCGCAGCTTCGTCGGGCTCGAGAAGCTCGAGCATTCGGCGCGCGAGATTCGCCAGCTCGGCACCGGGCGTCTGCGCATCGTCGCGGCGCCGGTGATCGCCCTTTCGTTCCTGCCGATGGTGATCGAGCGATTTCTTGCTGCCTATCCGCGCGTGATCGTGTCGCTCGAAATGCGCAGCGAAGCGACCATTCAACGGTGGGTGTCGTCCGCATACTGCGACGTCGGGTTTGCGACAGTGACGCCCGATGCATTCGGCGTGACGAGCGCCGATCTCTACCGGCTGCCGGGACTCTGTGCGCTGCCGGTGAAGCATCCGCTTGCGGCGCGCGCAAGCATCGATGCCGGCGATCTGCGCGGCGAACGCCTGATCCTGCCTTCGTACGCGGACGACACGCGGGCGCCGCTCGATCGCGTGTTGCGGCCCGCCGGCGCGGACCAGGTGCCCGCAGTGGAAACGCCTTATGGCGCGACGATCTGCGCATTGGTATCGCGCGGCCTCGGCATCGGTATCGTGAACCCGCTCGCAGCGCTCGATGCGAATCCGCGCCGTATTGCATTCAGGCCGTTTACGCCGGCTATCCTGTTTCGTGGGTTTACGTTGTGTCCGCAACTACAGCACGCGAACCCCGTGGTGGAGACATTTCTGAAGCTGGTCCGTGAAACGATGGAACGCGAGATCGGCGCACTGCGTGCAGGACGCGTCGATTCACGATCGCGGCGGCGCCGCTGAGCGCCAATAAGCGCCCCACATCGCCCGCATCAGATATCGATGCCGATCTCGTGCAGATAGGGAATCGATGGCGCCGCGCCGGCACGTGTCACGCACGTGGCCGCGGCCGCCTGCGCGAACGCGACGGCGCGCGGTCCCGACGCACCCGCGACGATGGCCGTCGCAAACGCGCCGGCGAACGTATCGCCGGCGCCGGTCGTATCGATCGCGGTCACGGCGGCAGCCGGGAAGAATTCGACCTGCGTACCGCCTTCGTCGGCGAAATACGCGACCACGCCGCGCGCGCCGAGCGTGACGAGTACATGAGGCGCGCCGGCGTCGTGCAGCGCGCGTGCGATCCTGATCGCGTCGTCGATCGAATCGAGCCGGCACCCCGCGAGCGTCGCGGCTTCCACTTCGTTCACGACGAGGTAATCGACCTGTCGAAGCAGCCGCGCAGGCAGCGCGCTTTGCACAGGCGAAGCATTGAACAGAACGGGAATATCAAAGCGCTCCGCGATGGAAAGCACGCTTTCGACCGTCGCGAGCGGCACCGTCAGGTCGCACACGATGATCCGCGCGACGGTAAGCATCTGAAGATTCCGGGCGACCAGTTCCGGCGTCAGATCGCCGTTGCTGCCTTGCACCGTGACGATCGAATTGTTGCCGGCCTCGTCGACCACGACCATCGCGATACCGCTCGCGGCGTGCTCGCTGACGGCGACGCCCGAACAGTCGATTCCCTCCGCCTCGAGACTCGCCATGAGCCGCGCGCCGAATTCATCGTTGCCGACACAGGCGATCAACGCGACCTGCGCGCCGAGCCGCGCCGCCGCAATCGCCTGATTCCCGCCCTTGCCGCCGGGCGCGACGAGAAACCGGCTCCCTTTCAGCGTTTCGCCCGGTCGCGGGAAGCGCGGCACATACGTCGCGAGATCCATATTCACGCTCCCGACGACAACAATGCGCGGCAACGGATCGTCTCTCATCTCGTTCGTTCAAAAGATCGCTGATCGGCTTCGCGGCAAAGCCGGCACGCCCGCGGCCGGTTCGCCGCCGCAGGCCCCCACGCACTGATGCGAAGGATAACGCTTTCTGAATCGAAATGATCCTGCCGGGAGGCCGGCTGGCAGCCAGGGCTTACCCGCCGCGACGTCCGCGCGGCATGGGCGCGATATTTACCTGGCACTCACGCGGTGAGTTGAAGCAGGATGTCGTCGCCATCCATCGACGCGCGAATGCCGCGCAGGTCGTGCACGCGAACGGTCTCGCCGAGCCCCGCCGCGGCCGAGGCAAAGCCGACGGCCACCACTTTCGCGCCCGCCGCGACGCCGGCCTCGATACCGGCCGGCGCATCTTCGAACACCACCCCATGGCGCGCGTCGAATTCCATGCGCCGCGCTGCGAGTTCGAACCCGTCCGGCGCAGGCTTGCCGCGCACCACGTCTTCGGCGCTGATCAGCAGTTGCGGCGCGGGCAAGCCGGCCGCCGCGAGACGTCTTTGCGCAAGCGCACGGTCCGCCGACGTCACGACGGCCCAGCGATGGGGCAGCAACGCGCGCAGCAGGTCGCCCGCGCCCGGAATCTCGACGATGCCCTCGGTGTCTTCGTACTCGCGCTGCATCAGCGCGACCGCGTCCGCTTCGACATCGGTACCGGCGGGCGCGAGCGCCCACAGCGTGTCGATCGTGCGCCGCCCTTGCGCCTCGCGGATCACGAGCGAAGGATCGAGCCCGTAGCGGTTGGCCCACTCCGTGTACGCGCGGTGCATCGGCGCACGCGAATCGAGCAGGGTGCCGTCCATATCGAACAGCACACATTTACAGCGCAGAGAGTCCAGTTGTCGATGCATTGAGTCGTGTCTTCGTCAATATTCGCGCGCCTTCGCCCGGCCATGCAGGGTGGGCGACATCAGCTCGCAATCAGCAATTCGATGCCGGCGTTGTCGGCGGCAACGCGTGCGGCCTGCGGCAACTCGTTGTCGCACACCCAGGCCGATACGCGCTCGAACGGCACGATCGAGACGAAACCGCGTTGCCCCCACTTCGTGCTGTCCGCGATCGCGCATACGTCGCGGCTGCGTTCGATCGCCGCGTGCTTGAGCTGCGTTTCGAGCTGGTTGGCATTGGTCCATCCGGCTTCGAGGTCGATGCCGCGCGCGCCCATGAAAAACAGGTCGAAATGCAGTTGCCCGACCTGCGCCAGCGCCACCGGCCCGACGGTAGCGAGCCCGTTGCGGTACAGCTCGCCGCCGATCAGATGCACATCGTACGCGGGATGGCCGGCCAGTTCCATCGCCAGATTGATGCCATGCGTGACGATCGACAGCTGGTTCACATCGGGCAGCCCTTCGCGAATGCGGCGCGCAAGTTCCATGGCCGTCGTGCCGGAGTCGAGGTAGACCACCATGCCGTTGCGGATCAGCGCCGCGGCCTGCTGGCCGATGCGCTGCTTCTGCGTTTGCCCTTCGCGCGCGCGCAGCGGGTAGTCGATTTCGGAATCGACGAGCACCGCGCCGCCGTGCACGCGCCGCAGCCGGCCTTGCTCTTCGAGGACCTGCAGGTCGCGCCGCACGGTCATCGGCGACAACGAGAACTGCTGTGCGAGGTCGGTCACCCGGCACTGACCGCCTTTGGCCAGCGCGTCGAGAATCAGCTCGCGACGGTGATCGGCCAGTACGCTATCCGTTGTGGTTTTCTCAGGCGTGGGCATCGAATCCGGGTCCGAAATGCGGCCACGAAAACGCATGCCGCGCGGGTTATCTACGAGCTATTTTAATCCGTCGACCACGTCGGGCGCTTCCGCCTGCCCCGCCTGCCCGTAATAGGCGCCGGCGCCGTGCTTGCGCAGATAGTGTTTGCGGATCAGCGTCTGCTTGATCGGCGGCGCGACCGGGTTGATCGTGCGGGTCAGATAAGCCATCTGTGCAATCTCTTCGAGCACGCGGCTGTTATATACCGCCTTTTGCGCCGACTTGCCCCACGTGAAGGGCCCGTGGCATGCCACGATGATCATTTCGACTTCATGCGGATCGAGCCCGCGCAGCCGCTCGACGATCTGATGGCCGGTTTCGACCTCGTAGTCGCGCTCGATCGCGGCGTCGTCCATCGGTTCCGTCACAGGAATCGGCTCGGTCAGATGATCGGCATGCGTCGTGCCGAATACGGGAATTTCGCGGCACGCTTGCGCCCAGGCAACCGCATACATCGAATGCGAATGGCAGATGCCGCCGATGCCGTCGAACGCGCGATACAGCACCGCATGCGTTTTCGTATCCGACGAGGGGCGGCCGCCCGCTTCCACGATTTCCCCATCGAGATCGACGACCACCATCGAGTCGGCCGTCAACACCTCATAAGGCACGCCGCTCGGCTTGATCGCGAACACGCCGCGCGCCGCATCGAACGCGCTCACATTGCCGAATGTGTAGATGGCGAGCCCCTGCTTCGGAATCTCGAGGTTCGCCTCGTAGGCCTCGCGTTTCAGTTCAGTGAACATGATGTGTCTTCTGTTTCCGATACGTGATGCCGCATCTCGCGTCCGGCCTGCTCGACGAGCGCGCCGTACGAGCGGTACCTGCGATACAGCTGTTCATAGACGACGCTCGACTTCGCATCGGGCCGGTAGACGTGCTCGAAGCCCGCACCCATCGCGCGTTGCGCCTGTTGCGCGGTGCCGTGAATGCCGGCGGCAACGGCCGCGAACATCGCCGCGCCGAGCGCCACGGCCTGGTCGGCCGCGGTCACGCGAATTTCCTTGCCGAACACGTCGGCGGCGATCTGCATATTGAGCGGCGATTTTCGGGCGACGCCGCCCACGGCGATCACGTCGTCGATGCGGACGCCTTCCTCCTGAAACCGCTCGATGATGGCGCGCGCGCCGAATGCGGTGGCTTCGATCAGCGCGCGATAGACCTTCGGCGCATCGCTGCCGAGCGACAGGCCGAACAGCGCGCCGCGCAAGCTCTGATCGGCATAGGGCGTGCGCCGCCCGTTGAGCCAATCGACCGCGACGATGCCCGTGAGCAGCGGATCTTCACTCGCGGCCGCCCGTTCGAGCGCGGGCAGAATGCGCGAGGCGAGTTCGTCGCGCTGCTGCTGCGTCATATCGGCTTCGGCAAGCAGGCCGAGCGGCCATGAAAGCAGCCGGCGAAACCACGCGTAGACGTCGCCGAAAGCCGATTGCCCCGCCTCGAGTCCGGTCATGCCGCGAATCACCGAACCGTCGACCTGTCCGCAAATGCCGCTTACGACGCGATCGCCGACCTCCTCGGTCGGCACGACGACGACATCGCACGTCGAGGTGCCCATCACCTTGACGAGCGTATGCGACTGCGCGCCGGCGCCGACCGCGCCCATATGCGCATCGAACGCGCCGACTCCGACGATCACGTCGGTCGCAAGCCCGAGCGTCTGCGCCCATTCGCCCGTCAAACGGCCGGCGGCAACGTCCGCCGTGTACGTGTCGCGATAGAGCCGCTCGCGCATACCCGACAGCAGCGGATCGAGACGCGACAGGAATGCGTCGCTCGGCAGACCGTCGAACGCCTCGTGCCACATCGCCTTATGCCCTGCCGCGCAGCGGCTGCGCCGCAGTTGCGCGGGCGCCGTCGTTCCGGTGAGCAGCGCCGGCATCCAGTCGCAATGCTCGACCCAGCTGTATGTCTGCGCGTGCACGTCCGCGTCGACTCGAAACACGTGCAGCATATTGGCCCAGAACCATTCGGCCGAATACACGCCGCCCACGTAGCGCGTGAAGTCCTCGCCTTCCCAGCCGTGCGCCAGCGCGTTGATTTCGTCCGCCTCGCGCACGGCCGAATGGTCCTTCCACAGCACGAACATCGCGTTCGGATTGTCGCGAAAGCGCCCGGTCAGCGACAGCGGCATGCCGTCGCGATCGACCGCGACAGAAGTGGAGCCTGTCGTCGCGATCGAGAGCCCTTTCACGCGCTGCCGCACCGCCTCGCCTGCCGCGTCGAGCGACGCGCGAACCGCTTGCGTGAGCGCCTCGATATAGTCGAGCGGATGCTGCCGGTAGATGCCGCGATCGGGGTCGCAGTAACGGCCCTCGTTCCATCGACGGTAGAACGCAACGGCACTGCCCTGCTGTTCCCCGGTGCCGGCGTCGACCACGACGCTCCGGCATGAATCGGTTCCGAAGTCGATGCCGATCACAAAGGTGGATTCGTCCCGGTTCGCCATGTCAGTTTGCCGCTCCCTTTTGGCGCCATTTATCGAGAATCACGGCGAGGACGATCACGACGCCTTTGGCGACGTACTGCCAGAAAGAAGACAAGCCGAGAATGGTGAGCCCGTTGTTCATCACGCCGATAATCAGCGCGCCGACGACCGTTCCCCAGATCGTGCCCACACCGCCCATCAGGCTCGTGCCGCCAAGCACGACCGCCGCGATCGCATCGAGCTCGTAGCCGCTGCCCCAGTTGCCGCTTGCCGCATAAAGCTTGCTCGCCGACATCGCGCCGGCCAGTCCCGAAAAAAGCCCGCTGATCGAATAGACGAACAGCAGCACGCCGCGCACGCGGATACCGGTGAGCCGCGCCGCTTGCGGACTGCCGCCGACCGAATAGATATGAATGCCGAGCACGGTCTTTCTGAGGATGACCCACGAAACCAGCACCACGACCACGGCGATCCAGATCAGCCACGGCACATGCAGGAAATCGTCGTTGCCGATCCATTCGAAGCTCGGAATCGAGTTGTTGAGCACCGTGGTGCCGTTCGACAGCAGATATGCGGCACCGCGAAACGCGGTCATCGTGCCGAGCGTGACGACGAACGGATTGATGTCGAGAAATGCGACCATCACGCCGTTCACCGCGCCCATCACGAGCCCTGACGCAATGAACGCCGGAATCGACCATGCGGCAAGGCCGCCCATCAGCGACAGCTGCATGCCGAGCACGGCCGACACCGCGAGAATCGAACCCACCGACAGATCGATGCCCGCCGTCAGCACGACGAAGGTCATGCCGGCCGCCAGCACGAGATTGATCGCAACCTGCCGCAGCACGTTCATCGTGTTGGCGGCAGTGGCGAAATTCGATGTGCCGTCGGCGCTGAAATGCACCGTGAGGAAATAGAACACGACATACAGCACGACCAGCACCGGCAACATGCCCATGCGATGCAGCAGCGCGCGCGCCGACAAAGCGGCGTGCTTGCCCGATCCGTTCGTATCGACGCCCATTGGCGGGCCGGCCCGCGTTTCAGTTGTCTCAGCCATGGTGAATGTCGTCTCCCACACTTGCATGATGTGACGCCGCGACAGCATCGGTATCGGTCGCAAGGCGCATGATGTTTTCCTGCGTGATCGCGTCGCCGGTAAGCTCGCCGGTAATCGCCCCTTCGCGCATGACGAGCACGCGATCGCAGATGCCGACCACTTCAGGCAGCTCGCTCGAAATAACGATCACGCCGACGCCCGATTCGGCGAGTGCATGAACGATTTGATAGATCTCGCTCTTTGCGCCGATGTCGACGCCGCGCGTCGGTTCGTCGAGAATCAGCACCTTCGGGCCGATCTCGAGCCAGCGCGCGAGCAGCACCTTCTGCTGATTGCCGCCCGACAGACGGCCGACCGGCAGTTCGAGATGCGACGCCTTGACGTTGAGCCGCGCGACCGCGCCTTTCGCGCGCTTGCGCAAGGCTTTGTGGTCGACAAGGCCGAAGCGCGCGTGGCGGCTCGCGACATTGAGAATCGCGTTCTCGCGCACGCCGAGCTGCAGGAACAGCCCCAGCGATTTGCGGTCTTCCGGCACATAGGCAATGCCGGCGTTCATCGCGGCGCGCGGATCGCGTATGTCGACCGGTTTGCCGTTCAGCCGTATCGAACCGGACGTCTTTGCGTCCGCGCCGAAAATCAGACGCACGAGTTCGGTGCGGCCGGCGCCGACGAGGCCCGCGAGACCCAGCACTTCGCCGCGATGGACCGTGAATGTGGCCGGCTGAATTCCGTCGCCGCCGACGTCTTCGACTCGCAATACGGGTTCAGGCGCGGCATCGCGATCCGTATTCGCATGCCGCTCGTGCCGGTAGAAGTCGTCGAGCGGCCGGCCCACCATCATCTGCACGAGCTTTGTCGAGTCGAGCGCGTCGCGCGCGAGTTCGCCGACGTATTTGCCGTCGCGCAGCACCGTGACGCGGTCCGCGAGCGCATAGACCTCGGCCATGCGGTGGCTGATGTAGATAACGGCCATGCCTTCGTCGCGAAGCCGGCGCACGACGGAAAACAGATGCTCGGCTTCGCGGTCCGACAAGGCGGCCGTGGGCTCGTCCATGATCAGTACGCGGCCGTGATGAATCAGCGCCCGCGCGATTTCGACCTGCTGCTGTTCGGCGATCGACAGCGCACCCGCACGATCCGACGCACGAAACTTCGCGCCGAGCTGCCGCAGCACTTCGTCGGTACGGCGCAGCATCGATGCACGGTCGGTGAAGCCAAGCCGCGAACGCGGCTCGCTGCCCATAAAGACGTTCTCCGCCACCGACATATGCGGCGCGACCGCGAGCTCCTGATAGATGAGGCTCACGCCCAACGCGCGGCTCGCGGCCGGGTTCGCAAGGCGCACGGTGTTGCCGTCGATGCGGATCTCGCCCGCATCGGGCTGGTAGACGCCGGAAAGAATCTTCATCAGCGTGCTTTTGCCGGCGCCGTTCTCGCCCATCAACGCGTGAATCTCGCCAGCATGGACGGTCAGCTTCACGCCCGCCAGCGCACGCGTCGCGCCGAACGACTTGTCGACGCCGGTCATTTGCAAAACTGGATTGGTCATCGTCGTCCTCGAAACGCGGACGGCGAGCGCGCAGTGTCGAAACGGGCCGCTCGCCGTCGCCGGATTACGGCTGAGGCCGCCTAGTCGCGAATCCAGCCCTGATACGTAGCGACGTTTGCGCGCGTGATCGGCGGCGTGGGCAGCAGCTTGACCTTGTCCTTCGGAGGCTTGCCGTTCATCAGCGCATAGCCGACGTCGACCGCTTGCGCGGCCATGCCGTTCGGATCCTGCGCGGGCGAGACGACGAACAGCGACTGCGGGGTCTTGAGCGCCTGCACGCCATCGGGACCGCCGTCGACGCCGCCGATCAGCTTGATATCGGAACGCTTGGCCTGCTTGACGGCGAGTTCGGCGCCGATCGCGGTCGGATCGTTGACGCCGAACACCGCGTCGATCTTCGGATACGCGGCGAGCAGGTTCGACATCGACGTCAAACCGCCGTCGCGGCTGCCGCCCGCGTCCTGGTTGTCGGAAAGAATCTTGATGGACGGATACTTGGCCAGCGCGGCCTTGCAGCCCGTGACGCGATCGATGATCGACGAGACCGGCGGCCCGTTGACGATCACGAGATTGCCTTTGCCGTTCATCTGCTGCGCGATGTATTTGCACGACTCCTGCCCGGCCATCGTGTTGTCGGACATGACGGTCGCATCGGCGCCTTCGGCGCTCACGTCCACCGCGACGACCACGATGCCGGCCTTCTCGGCTTTCTTCACTTCGGGCCCGATGCCTTTCGAATCGGCCGCGCCGAGGATGATCAGGTCCACCTTGTTCGCGATGAAATTGTCGATCTGCCCGACCTGCGTATTCAGATCGTATTTGGCCGACACGACCGTCACCTGTGCATTCGGGTTGATCTTGTGCGCTTCGCGCGTTACGCTTTGCCCGACCGCGACGAAGTACGGGTTGGCCAGATCGCCGACCGTCACGCCGACCGAACGCAGCGGTTTGTCGCCGGCATGCGCCCCTGCCGCAAAGGCAAAGAGGGAGGTAGCGAGCAGACAGGCAAGACTCTTCTTCATCGGACGTCTCCTTTGATTGTGTAGTTGGGGTGCCCAAACGATGTTTGAACCGATGTTTGTGTTCGAATTAAGGCAAAAACGAACAAGATCAAACATAACAAAACTATATCAACCAAAATCGAACATGGAAATCGGTTTTCATGTCGCGATGCAGCATGCGAGCGCGCCGCTGGCGTCGCGGCGATGTGCCCGGTGAAGGGCCGATCGTGCGCGTGGATCACGGCCCGGCCGCCGCGCGTCCCGCTAAAGACAGTCCGTGGCGAATCGTTCGTTCTTCAAATATTTGGCCGCGCAGGCAAGACGATCAGCAGAAGTTTGCACAGACTGTTTTCCCCCTGATCGACGAGGAGACAGTCATGGCGAAGAAGTACACAGCGCGCTGCTCGTGCGGCGCCATCAGGTTCGAGTTCGATAGCGATCCGACATTTATCGCCGACTGCTATTGCAAGGACTGCCAGAAGTCGGGCGGCGGTGCGATGGCGACCTTCTTCGGCGTTCCGCAAGAGGACTTCACGTTGATTAGCGGCACGCCGAAGTCATTCCATTACGTTGCCGAATCGGGAAAGGGACTCGACCGCAATTTCTGTCCCGATTGCGGTGCGCGGCTCTTCAGCAGCAATCTGGAAACCTTTCCCGGCATGGTGTTCGTGGCGCTCGGCAGCCTTGACGAGCCTGAACGCGTTGAACCGAATGTCGAGATGTTCACGAAGCGCCGCTTCGACTGGATGACGCATCCCGACTTGCCGCAATTCGCCGGCATGCCGCACTGATCGATGCGTATGCGCGCCGGCTCATCGCTTGCCGGGCTCGAGATCGATCACGTAATCCGCCCGGTCTCGCGTGGCGTCGATCAGGCGCGCATTGGCTTCGTCGCTGCGTTCGACCCATTCCTTTGCGGCCTCGGCGGACCGGCCGAACTGCATGTGCCGCGCGATCAGCCGCTCGCGACGCAGATCGCCGTCGATGTCGACGAACCAGATTTCGTCGATCAGTTCGCGCACATGCCGCCAATGGCCGCGATCGAGCAGCAGATAGTTGCCCTCGGTAATGACGACGGGGGTGTCCGGCAACACCGGAATCGCGTTGGCAATCGGCTCCTCGATCTCGCGCCGGAACATCGGCGCGTAGACGATTTCATCTTTGGACTGCGCGCGCAAGCGACGCAGTAGCGCCACATAGCCTGCGCTGTCGAAGGTATCTTCGGCGCCCTTGCGATCCGCGCGGCCCAGTTGCGCAAGCACGCTATTCGCGAGGTGATAGCCGTCCATCGGCACGACGACGGCATCGCTGCCCAGATGTTGCACAAGCCTCTGCGCAAGCGTCGACTTGCCCGCGCCAGGCGCACCGGTCAGCCCGATGATCAGGCGCTCGCCGTTGGCCGTCTTTGCGCGGATTCTTGCCAGATGGGTGTCGATCGTCATCTCGCGGTCGCCTCGTGATATTTGCCAGGTCTTCTTTTTATCACGCCGACGCCGCAATGCCCGATTGCGCCGCTTGAAACACGGCCTAAAAACCGGCGTTAAAACCCGCCCGGCAAGCCCACCTTCAGCAGGCCACCCGAACTCTCTGTACCATTAAGGGATGAAGACCCCTGTTCCTCTGCACACATAGCATCCCTCACCGCGCCCGACCGACCGCCCAAGCAGCGGTCGCGCCGCCTTTTACTCCCACGAGAACGGAGAAATATGGATACCGCAACTTACACCGATACCCTTTTGCTTATCGACGGCGAATGGTGCGCCAGCTCAAGCGGCAAAACCATCGACGTCGTCAATCCCGCGACCGGCAATGTGATCGGCAAGGTCGCACACGCCGGCGTCGCCGACCTCGAGCGTGCGGTCGCAGCGGCGCGGCGCGGCTTCGACACCTGGCGCAAGATTCCGGCGTTCGATCGCGCGGCGATGATGCGCAAGGCCGCCGCGTTGCTGCGCGAACGCGCCGATTCGATTGCCCGGCTGATGACGCAGGAACAGGGCAAGCCGTTTGCCGAAGCGCGCATCGAAGTCATGTCGGGCGCCGACATCATCGACTGGTTCGCCGACGAAGGCCGCCGCGTATATGGCCGCATCGTGCCGCCGCGCAATCCCGCCGCACAGCAAACGGTCATCAAGGAACCGGTCGGACCGGTCGCGGCCTTTACGCCGTGGAACTTCCCGGTCAACCAGGTCGTGCGGAAACTGTCGGCGGCGCTGACCACCGGTTGCTCTTTCATCGTGAAAGCGCCGGAAGAAACGCCCGCATCGCCGGCACAGCTGCTGCGCGCGTTTGTCGATGCCGGCGTGCCGGCCGGCGTGGTCGGCCTCGTATACGGCGACCCGGCCGAGATTTCGCGCTTCCTGATCTCGCATCCGGTTATCCGTAAGGTCACCTTCACGGGTTCGACTGCGGTCGGCAAGCAACTGGCGGCACTCGCCGGCCAGCATATGAAGCGCGCGACGATGGAACTCGGCGGCCATGCACCGGTGATCGTCGCGGAAGACGCCGATATCGAACTCGCCGTGCGCGCGTCGGGCGGCGCCAAATTCCGCAACGCGGGCCAGGTGTGCATCTCGCCGACGCGCTTCCTCGTGCACAACAGCGTGCGCGAAGAGTTCGCGCGTGCGCTCGTCAAGCACGCGGAAGGGCTGAAGCTCGGCGACGGTCTCGCCGAAGGCACGACGCTCGGACCGCTCGCGAATCCGCGCCGTTTGACTGCGATGACAAACATCGTCGCCAACGCGCGCGCGAAAGGCGCGACCGTGGCGACGGGCGGCGAGCGTTTCTCGGATGCGGGCAACTTCTTCCGCCCGACCGTGCTGACCGATGTGCCGCTCGACGCCGACGTGTTCAACGAAGAGCCGTTCGGTCCGATCGCGGCGATTCGCGGCTTCGATTCGCTCGAGGACGCGATCGCGGAAGCCAACCGCCTACCTTACGGTCTGGCGGGTTACGCATTCACGCGTTCGTTCCGCAATGTGCATCTGCTGTCGAATTCGGTCGAAGTCGGCATGCTGTGGATCAATCAGCCCGCCACGCCGTGGCCGGAAATGCCGTTTGGCGGCGTCAAGGATTCGGGCTACGGTTCGGAAGGCGGCCCGGAAGCGCTCGAACCGTACCTCGTGACAAAGTCGGTGACCGTGATGTCGGCGTAAGGCGGGATAGCCGGCGCGCGCCAATGCGCGTCGGCATATCGGCGCTTGGCGCGGCACGCAGACCGGGGCACCCCCCCGGTCTTTTTTTTTGCCCGCGCAATTTTCAGCGGCGCCAGCCGTTCTGGTCAGGGAATCGCCTGCATCGGACATTTGACCGATACCGGCAAAGCCCGCGCGGCGCCATGCTGTGGTCCACGGGCTCGATGCAAATACGCGCATCCCGATGCCTGCCGATCCACTCTCTACCCGTCTGAAAAAGGAACAACGATGAAACGAATGAGCGTCGCGCTTGCCGCCCTCCTGTTCTCCAGCGTAACGGCCATCGCCGCCCCGCCTGCCGCCCCTTCGCGCATTCGCGGCACCATCTCGTCGGTCGAGGCCGGCAAGATCGTCGTGCATACGACGGCAGGAGACGATCTGCCGATCGCGCTCACCGCCGACACGAAATACCTGGGCGTGGTCAATTCGAGTCTCGACAAGATCGAGCAAGGCAGCTACATCGGTACGGCGACCAAAAGCGTCGGCCCGTCCCAGGTCGCGCTCGAAGTCGTCGTCTTTCCGCCCGCGATGAAGGGTGTCGGCGAAGGTCACTATGCATGGGACAAGCTGCCCGATACGACGCTCGCCGGCAGTCATTCGACCACGTCGAGTGCCATGACGAACGGCAATGTCGCATCGGTCTCCACGCCTTCCGGCGCGACGGTGAACAGCGCGATGACGAACGGCAACGTCAGCGCGTCGTCCGCGCAGAACGGCGTAAAGAAGCTGACTGTTTCCTACAAGGGCGGCGAGCAAAGCATCCTCGTGCCGCCGACCGCACCGATCGTCACGTTTCGTCCCGGCACGACGGCAGACCTGACGCAAGGCGCATCGGTATTCGTGCAGGCGGTGACGAATGGCGGCCAGGCGACGGCCGGTCTCGTCGCTGTCGGCATCGGCGGCGTGAAGCCCCCGATGTAAACCGCAACCCGGTGCCCCACCGGGTGTTCCGTCACGCCAACTTCATTCTGAGGAGACGCCGATGCGCCATGCTCATGGGTCGTCGCGACCCGCTCATCCGGTTCCGATCCGCGTGATGCACTGGATCGGCGTCTACGCAATGGGATGCATGATTTTCAGCGGCTGGGAAATCTACAACGCATCGCCCGATCTGCCGTTCGTCTTTCCGGCCTGGACGGGTCTCGGCGGCTGGCTCGGCGGCGCCCTTGCATGGCATCTGAGCGCGATGTGGCTGCTGTGCGCCGATGGGCTCGCGTATCTGCTTTACGGCTTCGTATCCGGCCATTTCCGCGACGATCTGCGGCCGCCTTCGATCGGCGCGTTCGCACGCGATCTCATCGCGGCGCTGCGTCTGCGGCTTGCGCACCGGCTCGGGCATTACAACGCGGTGCAACGCGGCCTCTATGTGGGCGTGATCGTCGCCGTCGTGTTGCAGGTAGCGACCGGACTCGCGATCTGGAAGCCGGTGCAGTTCGGCTGGCTTGCGTACGTATTCGGCGGCTATCCGCTCGCGCGTCATATCCATCTCGCGATCATGTTCGGGATTGTCGCGTTCGCGGTCGTTCACGTCACGCTCGTCGCGATCCACCCGCGGACATTGAAATCGATGATCCTCGCCGAGCCTCGCGAAACGGAGGAACAGCGATGAAAGACCAACGCAATCACGTTGCGGTGAATGCCGACGAAATCAGAACGGAGCTGGCCCGTGCCAGCCGGCGAGGCTTTTTGCGTCGGACGCTTTCGCTGGGCGGCCTCGCGCTGTTGAGCGGCTGCGACCTCTCGACTCATTCCGGCGTCGACGCGGCACTCGAATCCGTGCTTCGCTTCGACGATCGGGTTCAGGCGGCGCTGTTCAGCCGCGACCGGCTCGTGCAAACGTATCCGGCTAGCGCGATCACACGGCCGTTCCGCTTCAACGCGTATTACCCGGAGTGGCAGGTGCGGGAAGTACCGGACGGCTGGCTGCTCAAGGTCGCGGGACGCGTCGCCGAGAAGCGGCCGTGGACACTCGCGGCGCTGATGGCGCTGCCGCAGGAGAGCCAGATTACGCGGCATATCTGCATTGAAGGCTGGAGCCAGATCGGGCAATGGAGCGGCGTGCCGCTGCATGTGTTTCTCCGTCACGTCGGCGCCGATCTGAGCGCGCGCTATGTCGCGTTCACCTGCTTCGACGGGTATTCCACCAGTATCGACATGGCAAGCGCGCTTCATCCGCAGACCCTGCTCGCACTCGATTTCGACTCGCAAGCGCTCGAGCCTCAATGGGGCGCGCCGGTGCGATTGCGCATTCCGACGAAGCTTGGATTCAAGAGCGCGAAGCATATCGAGGCCATCGAGGTGACCAACTCGTTCCCGGGCGGGTACTGGGAGAAGCAGGGATACGACTGGTTCGCGGGAGTCTGAACCGCATGACACCGTTTGCGATGCGCGACGCCGGAGCAGGGGTTGGTACTCGATTGCAACGTTGCCGCTGGCGACCGGCCAGTCACGACGGCGCTGTCGACCTCGAACTGTCGAAGCGCCATTGCCGGTCAAACGAAACGTAATTCAACGCACTCCCCCTTGGCGAGGCGCCTCGAGCAACGGCAGCGCCGCGTCTCGCAACGCCGGAACCCTCGCGCGCACGTGCGCGAAAAAGCGCGTACGAAACAGCGCCGCCGAGAAACGCTCGGCATTTGCCCGGCAATCGATCGGCGAGAAACGACGCGGATTCGCCGCAAAGTCTTCGACCGCCGCGACGATCGCTTCCGCCGTCTGCTCGCCGAACACCATGCCGGTCGGGTGCGCGTCGGACAGACCCCGCACCGTTTCGAGCACACCGCCCTTGCCGAACGCGATCACCGGCGTGCCGCATGCCTGCGCTTCGACGACCGCGGTGCCGAAGTCTTCCTGGGCGGCAAACACGAATGCCTTGGCGCGCCGCATCCAGTCGCGCAGCACCGCGAACGGCTGAGCGCCCATCACCTCGACATTCGGCGCCGACATCGCACTCAACTTGTGCATCTCCGGGCCGTCGCCGATCACGACGAGCCGCCGTTCGGGCATCCGCGCGAACGCTTCGACAATCAGGTCGATCCTCCGGTCGGGCACAAGCTGCGCCGCGGTCAGATAGAAATCCTCTTTCTGCACATGCAATGGGAAGCCTTCGACATCCACCGGCGGAAAGATCACTGCCGCGTCACGCTGATAGACCTTCCAGATCCGGCGTGCACTCGTCGTCGAATTGGCAATGAACGAGTCTACCGTGTTGACGGGCGGGACGTCCCAGGTTCGCAGATAGTGCAGGAGAAGCCGCGTGAATACGGATTTGAGTCCGCTCGTCCGCTTCGGCTGGTTCAGGTACTGGTGCTGCAGGTCCCACGCATAGCGGATCGGCGAATGCACATAGCTGATATGCACCTGGTCTGGGCCGGTCAGCACGCCCTTCGCGACCGCAACGCTGTTCGAGATCACGACGTCGTACGCGGACAGATCGAACTGCTCGATGGCAAACGGCATCAGCGGCAGATACGCGCGGTACTTTGCGCGCGCCCGCGGCAGCTTCTGGATGAAGGTGGTCCTGACCGGCTTGCCGCGCAGAAATGAGCGGTCTTCCAGAAAGTCGACTAGCGCGAACAGGTCGGCGTCTGGAAAGCACGCGATGATCTGCTCGAGGACGTGTTCGGCGCCCGCATAGGTCACAAGCCAGTCATGAACGATCGCGATGCGCACGGGACCGGTTGCGCGATTGGCTGCGCCCGTACTGCGCCCCGGCGACACGCGCCCGGCGGGCGTCTCGATGTCCCCGTTGCTCATGCGCTCTTCTCCGAATGGGGTTTCGCCGGTCGGCTTCTCACCCGACATGCTGCCGGCGGCCGTGCCGCCGCCATGGCCGGCTCGGCCGGCCGACGCGGCGTCGCTCAATCTAAAGTACGGCAGTGGTTTGGGGAAGTTAAATTATTAGCTTTTTTCCGCCAGCTTTATCCGCCAGGACCGTCTTTTGTCCGCGATTGCATACCATGCCGAAATGCGCCACAGCAGCACATTTATCACGAATTTATTGAATAAATCATGTCGTTGCGTAGCCAACCATGCACTCGAATTCCAGGATTTTTGCAACAACCCGAGACCAGGACGTAGCAAGGCTTTACGACATTTTTATAACGACAAAACGCAAAATTTGTTCGACCATTGAATGCAGCATGCATCCAAATAACCCGAATAATTTTCCAAATGTGAACCGAATGTGAACTGACGACGGTCGGGGCATTCGTTCGGAATTAATTTTGCAATTTCGCTGTCCCGTTGCGTGTGCAATCATTTGTTCTCGATATACTGCACGTGCCTTGGAGCCTGCGCGGTGCGCAAGTGCGTCAGGAGTTGCGGCGGCATCCGTCGATCACCGCATCGCCTGCGACCCGAGGCGCGTTTGACGCGAATGAGGAGAGACATGGCACAGCAGCACTACGCGGGCGGTTGCGACTGTGGCGCCGTGCGCTTCACCATCGATCTCGACCTGGACCACACGATCTCGTGCAACTGCTCGAACTGCAGGAAGCGCGGTCTGATCTTCTGGTTCGCGGCGCCGGAGCGTTTCCGGGTGACCGCCGGCGGCAACACGCAGGAATACGGTTTCAACAGGCGCGCGAGCAGACACCAGGTCTGTTCGGTCTGCGGCGTCGAGACGTTCTTTTATAGCGAGATGCCGGATGGTACAGAGATGGTCGCGGTCAACGCGCGCTGCATGGACAACATCAATCCCGCACGGTTGAAGCCCGTGGCCGACGGCTCGAACCGGAGCCAGCCGAAGGCGCTTCAACCGTCAGACGGGGCACAGGAGCAACTCAGCCCGATATGAAGCAGTAAGCAGCACATGCAGCACGATGTACAAAACAAAATGACGACATCCCGGGGAAACGTTTCTGAGGAAACGCGACATGCCGTACGTTGCACAGCTTGTAGAGTCAGACCGTATCGTTCCCCGCCTCGTCAAGGAAGTGGAGACGGTCTCCGGCAATAGTCCCGAACCGTGGACGGCGGCGCGGGGTCCCGCGCGCCAGATCGGTATCGTCCTGTTCGAGGGCTTTTCGCTGCTGCGCGCCGGCATCGTCGCCGAGGTGTTCAACAAGGCGAACCAGCTGGCCGTCGCGGGAAGCGCGGTGAACTGGATATATACCGTCAAGATGCTGTCGCTCGCCGGCGGCAACGTGCCGTGCTCGTCGTCCGTCCATCTGTGGACCGAGCGCTTCGACGTACGCCAGTACCAGAATTTCGACGCGCTGTTCATCGGCGGCGGCAAAGGCGCGCAGGATGCCTCGCTCGAAGAAGCGTTGCTCGGCCGGATGCGCTTCGGCTACGCGAGCGGAACGTTGCGCAGCACACCGGGCGCGCGCTCGAACTCCACTTCGTCGGGCCTGCTGGGCGCGGGCGACAGGCCCGGCTTCGGCAGCCACGGCGATGCCGACAGCGACGAGGACTGCTTTTCGGCGATGGCCAGCGCGCTGATGCTCGTCAAGTACGACCTCGGTCATGACGTCGCGCGCGAAGTCGGCGAACAGGTCCTGCCCGGCACCGGCGCCAAGCTCGCCATGCTGCTCGCCGAAGCAGGCGTCACCAGCGTGGCCGACAAGGTCCGCGCGTCCGCACGCTGGCTCAAGGACAACTGCGAGCGATCCATATCGGTCGCCGACGCCGCGCAGGTCGCGGCAATGAGCGAGCGCAACTATCTGCGCCGTTTCAAGGATGAAATCGGCATCACGCCGTCCGAGTATCTGTTGCGCGCACGCCTCGACATGGTGTGCCGTCTGCTGATCGAAACCGACCTGCCGGTCGACAAGATCGCACGACGCATCGGCATGGCCAACGGCGACCGGCTTGCAAAGATTTTTCGCAAGCGGCTCTTCGTCTCGCCAACCGAATATCGCTTGCAGAACCGCCAGAACCAGGCTGCTTCCTGAGCGGTTATTGACTCCTCTACAGGTGGCTCATCCGGCGGATCACGTCTGCCGGCCTTCAGTCGTTCAGCTACGAACTAGATGAATCAGATCGGACATACCGCTTCCTTGCCGGCATCTTCGCCGGTTCACACGTTCCTCCAATGGCCGAGGCGTGCGGCGCGCGCGCTCGGGCTTGGCGGCGCGCTGTCGCTGCTGCTCTCGCTTGGCGCTTGCGGGCTCGATCCGGGCCAGCATTTCAGCAGCATGACTCAGGATACCTACGGCACGACCGTGTCGGGCATGCCCGCCGCGCACACCACGGGCTCGGGCGCGGCCAACAGCGATCAGCCGCCTCCCGGTGCGCTGACCGAGATCACCCCCGCGCTGATCAAGGCCGAGCGGCTCGCCGCGCCGACCCGCATCCCGGCGGATGTACAGGCGCTGTTCGCCACGCCGTCGCCTTACAAGATCGGCCCCGGCGACGTGCTCGCCATCGAGGTATGGGACCACCCCGAGCTGAACCTGCCGACCACGAACGTGCAGACGGTCGGGATCGACTTCACGGGTTCGGCCTCGGTATCGACGGGCTACACCGTCGATACCAACGGCTTGATCCAGTTCGCCTATGCCGGAGCGGTTCACGTCGGCGGACTCACCGAGATGCAGGCGCGCAATGCGCTCGCCGCGCAACTCGGCAAATATGTGCGCGACCCGCAGATCACGCTGCGCGTGCAGTCGTACCGGAGCAAGCGCGTCTACATGGACGGGGAAGTGCGCTCGCCGGGTCTGCAGATCTTCAACGACGTGCCGATGACGCTGACCGAGGCGATCAATCGCGCGGGCGGCTTCACCGCGGTCGGCGACCGCGCGAATATCGCGGTGATCCGCGACGGCAAGTCGGTCATCGTCGATATCCCGGCGCTGGTCGACAAAGGCATCAATCCGTCGGACGTGATGCTGCGCAACGGCGACATGGTCCGCGTGTTCGCACGCGAGGACAGCAAGGTATTCCTGATGGGCGAAGTCACGCGCCCGACCACGCTGTTCCTGCGCAACGGCGAGCTGTCGCTCAACGAGGCGCTCGGCGATGCCGGCGGCGTGAGCCAGAACACGGCCGACGCGAAACAGGTCTATGTCGTGCGCAATATCACGGCCGACAAGCACGTGATCTTCCACCTCGACGCGTCAAACCCGAGCGCGCTCGCGCTCGCCGAGAACTTCGAGCTCAAGGCGAAAGACGTCGTGTTCGTCGATACGGCCGCGGTCGTCCGCTGGGGCCGCGTCATCAACAATGTCGTGCCGAGCGCACAGGCCGCGTTCTACAGCAAGTCGGCGTACGGCAATTGATCGACCGCCCGCGGATGAGCCGAGGCGCGCAACACGATCCTCGTCCTCATTCCCGGTGAAACCGGCCCAGCGGCGATTCCGCGCTGCGCCACAGACGTTGCAACTCATTGAAGCAGGAGCCGTACCGTGGACCGACCGACTAACCCGTCTTACAAGCAGCCCGGTAACGACAGGCGCGGCCTGAAAGTCGCCACCCTCCATCCAGCGCCCGCCGCCGAGCCGGCGGGCAGCATCGTCGATGCGAGCGCGTTTATCGATACGCTCTACGACAACCGCTGGATGATCACGGGCATCACCGCCGTCACGACGGCCGTCGCGATCGGCTATGCGGTGCTCGCCGCGCCGATCTACCAGTCGGACATCCTGATCCAGGTCGAGGACAATCCGAATTCGCCGACCGACACGCTGTCGAGCGTGTCGCAGATGTTCGACATCAAGTCCGAGGCCTCGGACGAGATGGAAATCCTGCAGTCGCGGCTCGTGCTCACGCCCGCGGTGCGCAGCCAGGGCCTCACGATCGACGTCGAGCCGCAACGCTTCCCGATATTCGGCCGTTGGTGGTCGACCATGCAGAAGGGCCTCTCGACGCCGGGCTTCTTCGGCTATGGCGGTTACGTATGGGCGCAGGAGCAGGCGCAGGTCGCGACCTTCGACCCGCCGCGAGCGCTGTATGGCAAACCGTTCAAGCTGATCGCGGGTCCGAACGGCCAGTACACGATCGTGAACGACAAGGCCGGCATCCGCGTGACCGGCCACGTCGGCGAGCCGCTTACGGCACAGACCGCGGACGGTCCGCTGACGGCCGATGTCACGAGTCTCCATGCACAGCCAGGCGGCACCTTCTGGCTCAAGCGCGTCTCCGAGGTGACGGCCGTCGAAGCACTGCAACGGGCGATGCGCATCGCGCAGACCTCCAAGGACTCGGATGTGATCCAGGCGAGCCTGCAAGGCCGCGATGCGCATCAGACGAGCGCGGTACTCACCGAGATCGGCCGGCAGTACATCGCCCAGAACATCGAGCGCAAGTCCGCCGAAGCCGAGAAGTCGCTGGCGTTCCTCAACCAGCAGTTGCCGCAACTCAAGCATCAGCTCGAGGAATCGGAGAGCGCATACAACCGGTTCCGCGCCGCCAACCAGACGATCGACCTCACGCAGGAAGGCGCGGCGGTGCTTCAGCAGACCGTCGACGCGCAGAACAAGCTCGCCGATCTCGAACAGAAGCGCAACGAACTGATCGCACGCTTCACCAACGATCACCCCGCCGTGATCGCGATTACGAATCAGGAGACCGTGCTCAGGCAGCGGCTCGCGCAGATCGATTCGAAAACGCGCCAGCTGCCCCAGCTCGAACAGAACGAGCTGCGGCTGCAGCGCGACGTGCAGGTCAACACCGATCTCTATACGGGCCTGCTCAACAGCGCGGAACAGTTGCGAATCGCGCGCGCGGGCAAGACCGGTAACGCGCGGCTCGTCGATACCGCGGTCGTTTCGGAGATTCCCGTCAAGCCGAACCGCAAGCTCGTGGTGGTGCTCGGCGCGGCGGTAGGCCTGTTCGGCGGCTGCCTGATCGCATGGTTCCGCCGGCAACTGTCGCAGGCTGTCATGCATGCGCGCGATATCGAACGCGATACCGGCCTGCCCGTCTATGCGAGCATCCCGCACAGCAAACTGCAGCAGGCGCGCGACACGCGTGCGTACGGACGCATGTGGTCGCCGGCGCAAGCCGGCCGCATCACGCTGCTCGCGCACACCGACAGCGACAGCCTGCCGATCGAGGCGCTGCGCAGCTTCCGCACGGCGCTCCAGTTTCTGCTGCTCGAAGCGAGCAACAATGTCGTGCTGCTGTCGGGGCCGACGCCTGGTGTCGGCAAGTCGTTCACCTCGGCCAATCTCGCCGCCGTGCTCGCGAACTCGCAGCAGCGCGTGCTGCTAATCGACGCCGACATGCGCGACGGCGACCTGCATCGCCATTTCGGCCAGCGCGAAGGCCCGGGGCTCGCGGAGCTGATCGCGCTCGAAAAGCCGTTCGAAGAGGTCGTTCATCGCGCGTTGCTGCCGCGCCTCGACGTGCTCGCACGCGGTGTCGCGCCGAGCAATCCGTCCGAACTGCTGATGAGCAGGCGCTTCACGAACTTCGTCGCGGAAATCGCGAAGCAGTACGACGTCGTGCTGATCGACACGCCGCCGGTGCTTGCGGTCGCCGACGTCGGTTCGCTCGGTCAGCTCGCGGGCTCCGCGTTCCTCGTGGTGCGCCAGGGTTCGACGACCGTCGCGCAGATCAAGGAATCGGCCAAACGCCTCGCGCACGTGGGCGTGATGCTCGACGGGCTCGTGCTCAACGACGTGAAACCGCGGCCTGGCGACAAAACCTATGGTTACGGCACCTACGCCTATCCGGGCGCGCCGCGTGCCCACGCGAAGGCCTGACCATGACGCTTTGCACTTCATCGCACACCGCAGGTCCGGCACGGCGCGCGGCCCGCTGGTTCGGGCTCGGCGCGTGCCTGCTGCCGGCCGTCGCGAGCGCACTGACGCTTCACGTGAGCGCCGCCGCCACCAATACGCCGGCCGATGAACAGGCGAGCGCCGCCACCGCGCCCACCCGGACAAGCGGCGAGCTCGGGCTGCGCGCGGCGGTGGCCGTGCTCGCCGCAAGCAAGTCGCGCTTCGCGGGCGGCAAGGCCGATCGTCTCGACATCGTGCTCGGCCCGGGCACCTACCGGCTCGCGCAACCGCTGCAGATCCGGTTCGACCCGAGCTGGCGCGGTACGCCGGTCAGCCTGTCGGGCGCGGGCGCGGACCGCACCACCTTGTCGGGTGCGAAGATCGTGCGCGGTTTTCATGCGCCGGACGGAAACGACACGGCGGCGGTGCGTCTGCCGGCTGCCGCGCGCAGTCATGTGCTCGTCGCGAAGCTCGCCGATAGCGGCATCGACGATGCGGGCACCTTCGAGCGCCAGGGCTTTGGAATTCGCGTCACGCCCGCGCCGCTCGAACTGTTCTATCGCGGCGAACCGCAGACGCTCGCGCGCTGGCCAAGCCACGGTTTTGCGACGATCGCGTCGCTGCCGGGCGGCGAGAAGGGCACGAGCTTCACGGTCACGGGCGCGCCGCTCGACGCGCTGAAGGCCGAACCCGAGTTGCGCGCGATGGGTTACTGGGCGCGTAACTGGGCCGATACGACGCTGCCCGTCGAATCGGTCGACCCGTCCTCGGGGATCGTCACGCTCGCCGGGCCGGCGCCCATGCTTGGCATGAAAGCCGGCCAGCGCATGGTGTTCGAGAACGCGCTGTCGCAACTCGACCGGCCCGGCGAATGGTATCTCGACCGCGCGTCGATGACGGTCTACTTCTGGCCGCCCGCGCCGCTCTCCGACGGCGACGTCGAAGCGTCGGTCACCAATCAGCTGCTCGTCGCAAGCGCCGCGGGAAATCTGACGATCCACGACCTCGGCTTCGAGGACACGCGCGGCAACGCAATCGAGATCGTCGGCGGCCAGAACATCGAGATCGATCACGCGAAGGTGCGCAACGCGGGCAGCACTGCAGTCTGGTCGACCGCGAGCAACAGCCATTACCGCTTCATGGACGTGTCGAACACGGGCGAAGGCGGCTTCGTGGTTTTCGCGGGCAACCGCCAGACCCTCGCGGCCGGCAACGTCACGATCGAAGACAGCGTGATACACGATTACGCGCTGCGTTCGCGCGCGTACCGGCCCGCGATCAGCGTGACGGGCGTCGGCGACCGGATCGAGCGCAACCATATCTACAACGGTCCGCACGCCGCCATCATTTTCGGCGGCAACGACCATGTGATCACCGGCAACGAGATCGACCACGTCGCACAGGAATCCGACGACACGGGCGCGATCTACACGGGCCGCGACTGGACCGCGCGCGGCACGCTGATCGAAGGCAACTTCCTGCACGACATCGGCAGCGCCGCGCAACCGCAGGCGACGATGGGCATCTATCTCGACGACCAGGGCGGCGGCACGACGATCCGCCGCAACGTGTTCTCGAAGGTCAATCAGGCGATCTTCATCGGCGGCGGGCGCGACAACCTCGTCGAGGACAACCTGTTCGTGAACTGCACGCCGGCGATCCATATCGATTCGCGCGGACTGTCGTGGCAGAAGGGCCTCGCCAACGATCCGAACGGCCAGCTTCGACAGCAGCTCGCACTGGTCCGCTACAACCAGCCGCCCTACTCGACCCGCTACCCGAGCCTTGCGACGCTGCTCGAGAACGCGCCGGGCGCGCCGCAGGGCAATGTCCTGCGCCGCAATGCGGTGATCGGCGGCAAGGCGGCCTCGATCGACCTGCGCGCGACGCCGTATATCGACGTCGGACCGGTGTTCGGCGCAGGCGATGTGAATTTCGTGAAGGCGATGCCCGACGGACAACGCAGCACGTTCGCCGATCTGCAGATCGCGCCGTCTTCGCCGGCGCTGCACGAGGGATTCCAGTTGTCGCCGTTCCGCCCGCTCGATGCCGCGGGCGCCGGCAAGCGGCCCGCGACGGCGGCCAGCAGGTAAACAGCAGTCAGCGAGGTTGGTTGGTTAACCAGGCTCGCAGCAGCACAGAAAACGCAGCACGACCGGCCGTAGCAGGCAACGGCATCACGCATTGCCGGCAAGGATCCCTCAAGGTCTTTCACACGGAACACGCAGCATCATGCGCTTCAGACGAGACATCAATGCGTTAAGAGGAGTGGCGGTCGCGCTCGTCGCGCTGTTCCACTTCCAGACTCCGGGCTTCAACGGCGGCTTTATCGGCGTCGATGTGTTCTTCGTGATCTCGGGCTATCTGATGACGTCGATCGTCGTCGGCCGGCTCGAGAAGACGCGTTTCAGCCTGTGGGACTTCTACGTTGCGCGCTTTACGCGGATCGTGCCCGCGCTCGCGGTGCTCGCCGCGGTGCTGATGGTGTTCGGCTGGTTCTATCTCGACCAGCGCGCGTACAAGCTGCTTGCCGAGCACGCGGGCGCGTCGTTGACCTTCATCTCGAACTTCGTGTTCTGGCGCGAAGCCGGCTATTTCGACGCGTCCTCGCAGTCCAAGTGGATGCTGCATACGTGGTCGCTCGCGGTCGAATGGCAGTTCTACATGGTGTATCCGATCATCCTGATGCTCGGCGCACGTGTGTTCGGCAATAAGCGCGGCGTGTTCCAGGTGCTGCTGGTGCTGATCGGGCTTATCTCGTTCGCGCTCGACCCGGTGATCGCGCGCAGCGCACCCGAGGCCAACTTCTTCCTGCTGCCGACGCGCGCCTGGGAGATGGTGGCCGGCGGTCTCGTGATGCTCAACGCTGGGCGCTTCACGTTCGACGCGCGCACCGCCTCGTTACTCCAGGCGATCGGTCTCGCCGCGATCGTCTGCGCGGGCATGCTCTTCACCGAGGCCTACGACTGGCCCGGCGTCATGACGCTCGTGCCGGCGCTCGGCGCGGCGCTCGTCATCCTCGCGTCCGCGAACGACAGCGCGTTCTCGACCTTCAAGCCGCTGCAACTGCTCGGACGCTGGTCGTATTCGATCTACCTGTGGCACTGGCCGCTGACCGTGCTGATCCGCTACTTCGATTTGCCGGATCGCGATCCGGCGGTTATCGCGAGCGGGCTTGCGCTCTCGGTGCTGCTCGGCTTCCTTTCGTACGAGCTCGTCGAACGCCGGGCCGCGGGCCTGCGCGAACGCTTCGGCCCGCGCGGGATCGCCACGCTCGCGAGCGTGCCGGTCGCCGTCGTGCTCGCCTGCACGGCGGTCACCTTCTCGAACGGCGCGGCCGCGCGACTGCCGAGCGCGGCGCGGCTCGCTTCCGCCGAGAGCACCGATTTCGATCCGCGCCGCGTCGAATGCCTGAACAGGAGCGTGCAGCGCATGCTCGACGGCTCGCGCGAGATCGGCTGCAAATACGGGGACTCGCCGAAGATCGGCGCAATCGTCTGGGGCGACAGTCACGGCAACGCGGTCATTCCCGGCGTCGTCGCGGCGGCCGCCGACTCTCACGACAGCGTGATGTTCTACGGCACGTCCGGCTGCCCGCCCTTCGTCGGCGCGAGCCGGTTCGGCAAGTACACCGAGGAGCCGTGCCGCAAATTCGCGAAGCACGTTGCCGAAGATCTCAAGCAGTACCCGCCGAGCGTGCCGGTCATCGTCGTCGCGCGGTTCTCGATGTATGTCGACGGCAAGAACACGGTCGACGACCCGACCATGCTGATCGGCTACAACGGCGAACGACCGCTCGCCGATCCGGCCGAACGCCGCACGCGCTTCGCGAGCTTCCTGACCCGGGATCTCTGCACGCTTGCGCAGAGCCGGCCGGTGTATGTGCTGATGCCGATTCCCGAGATGAACGAAGATGTGCCGAACACGCTCGCGAAATCGTTGATTCTCGGCAGGCATACGGACGATGTGTCGATCTCCGAGGCCGCTTATTTCAAGCGCAACGCCGTCGCGCGCGCGGCGATCGACGACGCCGCGGCGAGCTGCGGCGTCAAGACGCTCGATCCGCTGCCCTTGCTGTGCCGCGATGCCCGCTGCTACGGCTCGCAGGCGCTGATCCCGCTTTATATCGATAGCGACCACCTCAGCGAACGCGGCAGCCGGCGGCTGAGCCCGCTGTTCCGCCCACTCTTCGATGCGAGCTGATCCGACTATGTCCACTTCCCAACCTTTGCCATCGGTCGGACGCAATGCGCGCTGGCTCGCGACAGCGCAGATCGCCAAGAGCGTGGTCCAGCTCGTCGGCCTGTCGGTTCTGTCGCACCTGCTGAGCCCCGCCGACTTCGGCGTGATGGCGCTCGCGACCATCGTCACCAACTTCGCGGGCCTGCTGCGCGACATGGGCACCGGCCCCGCGCTGATCCGCAGCCGCGACATGTCGCCGACGCTCGCGAATTCGGTGTTCTGGGTCAACCTCAGCGCGGGCTCGGCAATCGCGCTCGTGATCGTCGCGTTCTCGGTGCCGCTCGCGCGGCTGTTCAACTCCGCCTCGCTGAGCCACGTGCTGTGCTGGCTCGCGCTGACCTTCCCGATCATGGCCTTCGGCGCCGCGCACCAGGCGCTGCTCGAACGCGCGTCGCAGTTCCGCACGGTCGCGCGCTCCGACGTGCTCTCGTACACGAGCGGCATGTGCGCGGCGATCGTCTCGGCGCGCCTCGGTCTCGGGATCACGAGTCTCGTCGTGCAGGCGCTCGTGCAATCGACGATGTCGTCGGCGCAGATGTATCTCGCGTCGTCGTGGCGCCCGACGCTGCGCTGGGACGGCAAGGAAGTCCGCAACATCTTCGGCTTCTCGTCGAATCTGACGCTGTCGAACCTCGTGATCTACCTGAACCGCAATGCCGATTCGATGATCGTCGGCAAGGTGCTCGGCGCGATCGCGCTCGGCCCTTACTCGCTCGCGTTCAAGATCATGCTCTATCCGCTGCAGAGCATCGCCTTCGTCGCGTCCAAGGCGCTCTACCCGGTGTTGAGCGCGCATCAGACCGACCCCGACAAGCAGCGCGAGAGCTATCTGCAAAGCGTGTCGTTCGTCGCGCTGATCACGGCGCCGCTGATGGGCGGCCTCGTCGCGCTGCGCGAGCCGTTTATCGCGGTCGCGCTCGGCCCCAAATGGGCAGGCGTCGCCACGCTGCTCGTCTGGCTCGCGCCGGTCGGGT
The DNA here is from genome assembly GCF_031119615.1 of Paraburkholderia sp. SARCC-3016. Classification (NCBI taxonomy): domain Bacteria; kingdom Pseudomonadati; phylum Pseudomonadota; class Betaproteobacteria; order Burkholderiales; family Burkholderiaceae; genus Paraburkholderia; species Paraburkholderia sp. SARCC-3016. The sequence continues at coordinate 60,836 of NZ_JAVHZD010000031.1, forward strand.
TCGTGCAGTCGGTGTTGAGCACGGCGCCCGCCGTATTCATGGTCAAAGGCCGCACCGACTGGCTGCTGATCCTGAACTTCTGCGTCGCGGTACTGCATATCGCCTGCTGGCTCGTCGGCGCGCACTGGGGCGTGCAAGGCATCGCCGCGGGGTATCTCGTCGCCACGCTGACGAGCGCGCCGATTCACCTCGGCGTGACGGCGCGCCTGCTCGAGATGCCGTTCAGCGCGCTCTATCGCGCGCTGCGCTGGCAAGTCGTGCTCGGCGTCGGCGTCTGTCTGTTTGCGATGCTCGCGAGCCGCGCGATCGGCTCGCTCGACTGGCCGGCGCTCGCGCGCCTGATCGTGGCGGGCCTCGTCGGCGCTGCCTATGGCCTCTGGCACGTCAACCGTTTCAACCCTGAACAGATGTTTGCGCTGCGCCGCGTGCTGCGCTTCGCCTGAACCGTGAGGAGCTATCGATGAACTCGCCCCTGGTCACCGCGGTCATCCCGACCTACCGCCGCGCGAAGATGGTCCGCCGCGCCGTCGAAACCGTGCTCGCGCAGGACTATCCGGCCCTCGAGGTCATCGTGGTCGACGACAACACCGAGCCCGCCGAGCAGCAGGCGGTCCGCGACGCGCTCGCCGGCCTCGGCGAGAACGTGATCGTGATCGCCAATGCGCGCACCAAAGGCGCGTGCGGCGCGCGCAATACGGGCATCCTGCGCGCGCGCGGCGAGTGCATCGCGTTTCTCGACGACGACGACCTCTGGATGCCCGGCAAGATCCGCGAGCAGGTCGCGCTGCTCGAGCGCACGCCGTACGTCGCCGCGCTATGCCACTACATCGACGTCGACGTCGAGTTCAATCACGCGCGGCGCTGCCGCCCGAGCGCGCCGGTGCTCACGCGCACGCAGGCGCTCGGCGGCGAATGCCCGACCTCGACGAGCCTCGTGCTGGTCAGGAAGGACGTGCTCGTCGAGGCGGGCCTGTTCGACGAAACGCTGCCGAGCTTCCAGGATTTCGACATGTGGCTGCGCTGCCTGTCGTTCGGCAATTTCGGCTACGTCGACGACGCGCTCGTGACCTTCATCCAGCACGGCGGCGACCGCACGAGCGTGAACCTGCAGCGGCGCATGGCCGGCCTCGCCGCGATCGAAAAAAAGTGGGGCGCCGAAATGAACACGCACACCGACTTCGCGGCGTTCCGGCGGCGCGTCCAGGTCGATGCGCTGATCGCGAACGGCAAGGCGCGGCTCGGCTCGAGCTATCTCGCCTCGGTCGACTACTTCGTGCGCGCGCTGATCGCCGACCGCGGTTCGAAGCGCACCGCGTTCTGGCTCGCGATCGGCCTGCTCGGCGCACGCGGCGGCAAGGCGCTGTACGGCCGGCTGCTCGGCATGCGGCATGTCGAGACGGTCGAGGTCACCGCATGAACGCTGCCATGCATTGGCCGCCGGGAGGCGCCTCATGAAACACCAGATCGCGCGCATGCGCGCGGACTTCCGCGCCAATCCGTTTGCGCACGGGCTGATTCTGCTCGTGCCCGCGATCCAGTACGGGCTCAACTATTTCGCGTCGGTCTCCGCGCTCCTTTTCGTTGCGCTCGCATTGAACACGCGCATGCGCATCACGCCGCTGACCACCGGCATCCTCGTGATCGCCACGTCGCTGAGCCTGCTCTGGAACACGATCTACCTGCCCGAAATGCCCAACATGCCGCGCGAAGCACGGCTGGCCGTCGGCATGCTGCTGCTCGCCTGGGGGCTCAACGGTCAGCCGCGCCACAACATCGCGAAGTTCAACGGCTGGTGGCCGTTGCTGATGTTGCTCGCGCTGACCGGCCTCGCGCTGCTGCAATCGATCGCGACTCGCAAAGGCATTGCGCTGTTCGTGCCGACGCGCTTCTTCGTGAACAGCAACGACAACGCGCTTGCGTCGGCGTGGGCCCAGCACGCGGCCGAACATGGCCTCGATTTCAGCATTCGCTCGACGGCGACTTTCTCGGAGCCCTCGTATCTCGGCGGCGTGAGCCTGTTCCTGAACTTCCTGTGCCTGCATCTGCTGCGCGGCCGCCCGCGGCTCGCCGCAAGCGTCGTGGCGCTGGCCGCCTGCCTGATCTCGCAGACAATGTTCGGGCTCGTCGCGAACCTCGCCGTCATGGGGGCGTTCTACCACCGCCACATCAACAAGAGCGTGATGATCTGCCTCGCGGCGCTCGGGCTGGCAGCGCTCGCGTTGCCGGTGTTCGCGGCCGAGCCGAGCCGGATCGAACGGATCCTGTCGGGCAATGATGTATCGACGGGCCTGCGCATATTCCAGCCGTTTGAAATACTCGGCCACATCCTGTTCGAGGCGCCGTTCGGCGTGCCGGAGACTGCGGCGCTCGAATACTTCATCCGTCATGGCATGGCTCAGCGGTTTGAAGATGCGCCGTTTCAGAACGGCGTGTTCAACATGCTGTTCAACTATGGCTGGCTCGGCTTCGCCGTGATCGGCATGCTGCTGCGCGTGGCGGGCGGCGGCATCTGCGCGCTGTTCCTGCTGCTGCTGTTTTGCCAGAGCGGCGTAACGGCGGACTTCGACAAGCTCGTCATGGTGATCTTCGCGGTACACGTTGCACGCCAGGTGCGCGCAACGACGGATCTCCATGAGCTGACCCGTCTGACGGAGCCGCGTCTGTACGACGCCGGCAACCGGCACGCCGTGCCCACCCCTTCGGTTCAGAACTCATGAAGCCACGCCAATTCTTTTTCGCGCCGATCGTCCTGCCCCGTTATAACCGCCACAACGGCACGACCTTCCCCGTCAACGCGGCGTCCAACAAGGTCATGGGCATGGCGGCCGGCGTACGCAGCCAGGCCGGCGCGTCGCTGATCGTCAGTTCGCCGATCGTCACCGCAAGCGCGAAACGGCGCTACTTCGGCGGCTTCGTCTGCCGCGACCAGCAGCTCGCCTGCGCGTATCTGCCGGCGATCAGCGTGCGCGGCCTGAACCGCGTGTTCGCGGCGCTCGTCTATGTGGGCTTTGCGCTGCGCCAGATGCGCCGCGGCGACGGCGTGGTGTTCTACAACTACTTCCCCGAATACGTGCCCGTCGCGGCTTTCCTGCGCTGGCGGCTCGGCCGCGACCGGATCGTGATGGATCTCGAGGACGGTCCGCGCGCCGACGAAAAGAATCTGCGCGGCTATGTGAACCGCTTGAGCCTGCGTTTGATGTCGCGCGTCTGCAGCCCGCGCGCGATCGTCGTCTCGCGGCAGCTCGCCGACGTGATGAAGATCGACCACGCGTGCGTGGTCAACGGCGTGTCGCCCGACATCGTGCCCGACGTCAGGCTTCGCCGCCCGGCGTTCGGCTCGCGCGTCACGTTCCTCTACGGTGGCTCGATCAGCACCGACACCGGGCTCGATCTGTTCGCGTCGGCGCTGCGCACGCTGGCGCGCGAACGCCCCGAACTCGCCGCGCGCATGCATTTCGTCGTCACCGGTTTCGGCGGCGGCGACAAGCTGGCCGCGCTCGCGCGCGAACTCGAGCCGAGCGGCTTCACGCTCGACGTGCGTCAGGACACCGGCCCCGACGAGTACAAGCAGATTCTCGCGCGCGCCGACGTCGGCCTCTCGCTGAAGCTGCCGGAAAGCGCGTTCAATGCAACGACATTCCCGTCGAAGGTCATCGAACTCGCGAGCCACGGCCTGCTCGTGCTGACCACCGACATCAGCGACATCCCGTTGCTGTTCGACCGCGACACCGCGGCGATCCTGCCCGATGCGCAAGCCGCCACGCTCGCGAATCTGCTCGCCGCGATCGCCACCGATCCCGAGCGGTATGCGGCGATTGCCGCGGCCGGGCAACGCAGGATCGTCGAGCGGTGCAGCCGCCGGTCGGTCGGACGGCGTCTCGTCGAATTCCTCGGCGTTACTCCGGAGCTGAGCCCACGATGAAACGCATCCTCCGCGCGCTGCGCAACCCCGTGGCCAACCTCGCGCTTGCGATCCTGCCGGCGACGCGCTGCTTCGCGCTCAAACGCACGTTGCTCAATGCGCTCGGCTTCGAGATCGGGGCGGGCTGCAAGGTGACCGGCGGCGTCAAGTTCTATGGACACGGCCGGATCGCGATCGGCGAGGACACGTGGGTCGGCCTCGGTACGCTGTTTATCGTCGCCCCCGATGCGGCCATCGTGATCGGCGCGCGCTGCGACATCGCGCCGCGCGTGATCTTTCACACCGGCTCGCATCGGATCGGCGACCAGCGGCGGCGCGCGGGCGAAGGCTATTCGCTGCCGATCACGGTCGCCGACGGCAGCTGGGTCGGCACCGGCTCGGTGCTGCTCGGCGGCTCGTCGGTCGGCAGCGCGTCGATTCTCGCGGCCGGCGCACTGCTGCGTGCCGGCGACTATCCGGCCGACACGCTGCTCGCCGGCTGCCCGGCCATTGCCAAGCGCGTACTGACATGAACACGCCATCGCCTCTCTATTCGCGCATCGTTTTCTGGGAACCGTGTGTGTCGCCGCACAAGTCGGCGTTCATCAATGCAGTCGCCGAACGCTTCGGGCCGAGCGTCGAAGTGAGCTGCGTCGCGCACGAAGGCGTACCCGAGGAGCGTCAGGCGCTCGGCTGGGGCGACGGTTCGACGGCATTGCCGCCCACCGTGGTCGCGCCGTCCGCTGAGGAGATCGCCGCGCTCGTGCAACGCGGCGGCGAACGGTGCCTGCACGTGTTCTCGGGAATCCGCTGGTTCAGCACGCTGACGACCGCGCTCGAGATCGTGCGGCGCGAGCGGCGTGCGTTCGCGATCATGTCGGAGCCGCGCGACAACGCGGGCCTCGCGGGCGTGGTTCGCTACGTTCAATCGTGGATCACCGAAGCCGCGCTACGCCGCCAGGTGCAGTTCGTACTCGCGATCGGGCGGCATGGTCCGCCATGGTTCCGTTCGGTCGGTTACCGGCGCGATCGCGTGTTTCCGTTCGCGTACTTCCTGCCGCCGCCCGCGGAAATCGATGCGCCGCGCACGAGCGCCGCGCAATTGCGCATCGCCTACGTCGGCCGGCTGATCGAAAAGAAAGGCGTGCAGTTCCTGCTGCCGGCGATGCGCGAGCTCGCCCCTCGCGCGCGGCTCACGCTGATCGGCGACGGCGAGTTGCGCGAGCGTCTCGTTGCGCAAGCGCGCGAGTCCGGCATCGACGCCGAGTTCTGCGGCGTGCTGCCGATCGAAGAGGTTCAGCGCCGCATGCGCGAATTCGATGTGCTCGTGCTGCCGTCGATCAGCAAGGACGACGGCTGGGGCGCGGTCGTCAGCGAGGCCTTGATGGCGGGCGCAGCAGTCGTCGCCTCGCGCTGCGCGGGTGCGTCGATCCTGCTCGACCTTCCGCGCAACGGCCGCGTCGTGCGACCGGGCGACAGTCGCGCCATCGCCGCGGCGATTGCCGACCTGGAACGCAGCGGCGCGCTGTCGATGGGCTCGCGTCGGATTCGCGTGAAATGGGCGCGCGAACGATTGACCGCGCGCGCCGGCGCCTCGTACTTCGAACAGATCGTCCGGCATCGGAGCGGCGATGCGCCGCGACCCAAGGAGTTCTACCTGTGAATCCAGTCGAATCCCCGGCGGCCGACCAGTTGCCCTCCGCGCCCCCGATCGCAACGACTTCCTCGACGAGCCGCCAGCCGCTGCGTGTGCTGCATATCCTGCCGTCGCTGGACCCGCGCATGGGCGGCGTCGCCGAAGCGGTCGTGCAGCTGGTCCGGCATATGACGCCATTCGGCTGCGCAAGCGAAGTCGTGACGCTCGATGCGCCCGACGGCCCCGCTTTCGAGCGCGTCGATGCGCCCGTGCATCGCGTCGGGCCGGGTCGCGGCTTCTACGGCTTGAGCATGCCGCTCGTGCGCTGGCTGCGCGCGAACCGCGCGCGCTTCGATGCATTCGTGGTGCACGGCATCTGGCAATTTCACAGCGTCGCCGCGTGGTCCGGCGTGATCGGCTCGCGCACGCCGCTATTCGTGTTCCCGCACGGCATGCTCGACCCCTGGTTTCAGCGCACGTACCCGAAAAAGCATCTGAAGAAGCGGATCTACTGGGCCTTGCTCGAACGGTGGGTGTTCAATCGCGCCGAGCGCGTGCTGTTCACTTGCGAAACCGAACTCGAGCTCGCGCGCCGGCCGTTTCTGACCGCGCGGCACCGGCTCGCGGTCAACGGCTTCGGTATCGACTCGGTGCCCGATGGCGGCGAGGTTCCGGCGGAGACGTTTCGCAACGCGTTCCCCGAGGTCCGGAACAAGCGCGTGCTGCTGTTCCTCTCGCGCATCCACGAGAAGAAAGGATGCGACCTGCTGATCGATGCCTTCGCGAATATCGCGGCGCTCGATAGCGAGCTGTGCCTCGTGATCGCGGGCCCAGGCGAGCCCGCCTTGCTCGAACGGCTCAAGCGTGTGGCCGCCGCGCGCGGCATCGCTGAACGCATCGTCTGGACCGGCATGCTCGCTGGCGAGATCAAATGGAGCGCACTGCGCACGGCCGAAGTGTTCGTGCTGCCGTCGCACCAGGAAAATTTCGGTATCGCGGTCGTCGAGGCGCTGGCCTCGCGCACGCCGGTGATCATCACGAACAAGGTCAACATCTGGCGCGAAATCGAAGCCTCCGGCGGCGGCTGGGTGTGCGACGACACGCGCGACAGCGTGGCCGATGCGCTGCGGCGCTGGGCGCTCGAGACGACCGCCACCTCGCGCGAGGCCATGCGCGATACCGCGCTCGCCTGCTACCAGCGTCATTTCCGGATCGAGACCGCCGCGCGCCAGCTGGTCGGCAGCGTGAATCTCGCGTCCGCTTCAAGGAAGCGCTAACACCATGAAAGAGATGACTCGCCTAACGAGGCTGGCTGCGCTATCGGGTTTCTGTTTCGCCTGCACGGCAAGCGTCGTCCTGATGTCGCTCGCGCCCGCAACTGCGCTTGCGCAAGCGACGAACGGCAATCAGAACCGCAGAGGCGGTATGTCCTCGTCGCTGCGCATGGGCTCATCGGGCGGCATCGGTTCGTCGTCGCAGGGCAGCATCGGCCGCGTGTCCGGCTCGTCGGGCGGTGGATTCGGCGGCATCTCGGGCGGATTGGGGCAGCGCAGTTCGGCAGGCTCGACGATGGGATCCGCTGGCGGCGGAGGTTCGCGAGGCCTCGGCGGCATGGCGGGCAGCCAGGCGGGTGCGTCGGGTTCGAGTTCCGGATCGTCTGGCGGCAAAGCACCGAAGTTGAAACTGACGGCGACCGGCGGCGCATCCGCCGGCTCGGCGCCGCACAGCTTTTACGACTACGCCTACGGTGCCGACCAGATAGGGCGCAATGCCGATTCGCTCTACAAGTCGCCCACCGACGTCCCGCCGACCGACAATTACAGGTTTGGCGCAGCGGACAAACAATGACCCGCGTTCGCCGTTCACGGTTGACGCCATCCGAAAACCCGACCTGCACTTGGCGACACACGGCGATATCCTGGCGGGTCGCGATGATGTGCGCAGGCGGGATGCCGTTCATACTCAGTGCGATCTTGTAGGGGGAACCATGGGCCTTTTCGGCGCGACACGCATTCCCGGAGGCAAGCGATCGATCGAACTCGACTTTATTCGGGGAATCGCAATCATCGCGGTGATGGGGACTCACTTTCACTCTTTTCCGACCGGCAGCGCGGTGGTTGCCGCGATCGAGTACCCGTTGAAGAGTTTCGGACTGGAAGGCGTGAACCTGTTCTTCACGCTGTCGGGCTTTCTGGTCGGCGGATTGCTGCTGAAGCAGTACGCCCAGGAAGGGCGCATCGACGCCACGCGCTTTATCGTGCGGCGCATCTTCAAGATCTGGCCCGCGTATTACGTGCTGATTCTGTTTCATGTCATTGCGGGACGGCATCCGCTCGACACCTTCCTCGTGCAGAACCTGACGCATACACAGAACTACTTCGGTTCGTCGATCGCGCAGACATGGAGTCTTGCCGTCGAAGAGCATTTCTATCTGTTTCTGCCGCTGCTGCTGATCCTGCTGGCACGTTTTCGGGCGCGCATCGATACCGTGCTCGTGGTGCTCGGCTCGATCTGCGTGGCGGTGCTGATCGCCCGATGCGTCGCTGTCCACGACGGTCTGATCGACGAGACTGCTTTCTACACGCAATATCGCATCGACAGCCTGCTGTTCGGCGTGATGCTCGCGGCGCTGTACTGGATGAAGCCGGCGGCGTATCGCGCGATCGCCGGCCGCAAGGGTCTTCTGATCGCCGCGGTGCTCGGCCTTGTGCTGTGGCTCGTATTCGGCACGCGCAACGTGCCGCTCGACCGGAGCATCGGATATACGATTCAGGCGATCGGATTCTGTGCATTGATCGTGTTGACGGTGGAGTATTCGCGGCCCATTCGCGAGACGATGCTTTATCGGCTGATTGCGTGGATCGGCGTGTACTCCTACGGCATTTACCTGTGGCATTCGTTGGCGCTCGCGCCGGCGGACATGCTGATTCGCAAGGCTACCGCGCTGCATGTGCCGGCGATTTCCGCCTGGGCGGCAATCATGGCGGCGCAGTTTGTCATCGCCATCGCTCTAGGCTACGTGACGACGCGAGCCATCGAGTTTCCTTTCCTCAAGATTCGCAACGCGTTGTTCCCGGCCGAGCGGAAGCCCGCTGTGGTCGAGGACGTGACGAGAGCTACGTCGTAGGCAAGCGCGAAGTTTTGCATCGTTGCCCAAGATGAGGGAGGCCCCTTTGCACCCGGGTGCAAAGGGGCCTCAGGTTTCTGGATCTTCTTCAAAGCGAAGTGGATCGATCAGCAGCAGTGCCGCCGATGCGCCGGCGATCGTCGCCCACCTTCGACGACGTGGCATTTACGATGGATGGATGGCTGTGGCATAGGCGCTAAGCGCTAGCCGCCATCGGGCGAATGCAACGGGAAGTTATCGGGTCGTCGCGACGGGTAGCGTCGTTGGGAGATGACACACTCGCGGCCGCAGCGGTGTCGTGCATGGACGACGAAGACGAGGAGTAATACAGGGAGGAGGCAGTCAGCGCGACACGACGACGAACGTTGCGTCGTCGCGCGCGCATGTCACACGCTCGGCTTGCGCGGCTTCACCGCGCGCGCCGGGTTGCCCACGTACACGAACCCCTTTTCCAGCGAGCGCACCACGGTGCTGCGTGCGCCGACGACAACGCCGTCATCGATCGTCACGCCGGGCGCGACGAACACATCGGACGCGATCCAGACCTGCGTGCCGATCCGCACGGGCCGTCCGCGAATCGCGAAATCGACGGTCTCGTAGTCGTGATCGCCGGCGCAGATATACGACTTCTGCGAGACGACCGAATGCGCGCCGATGTCGATCGGGCCGAGCGAATACAGCGTAACGTCGTCGCCGATCCAGGCGTGATCGCCGATCGTGACCTTCCACGGATACGTGACTTGCACCGTCGGCCGGATGATTGCGCCGACGCCGACGCGCGCGCCGAAGCAACGCAGCAGCATGCGCCGCCAGCCATAGGCGATTTGCGGCGACGGCCGGAACAGCAGCGCCTGCACGACCCACCACAGTTGCACATACCAGCCCGGCCGGCCGCGAAAGCCGGCCGGCACCTTGAACAGCGCAAGGTTCAGATAGCGGCCCGGTTCCGTGGCCGCCTCGACATCGGCATCCGCCGGCGGATGCGGTACGGGCTGCATCGGTTGTACCGGCGACGGCGGGCTGCGAAATGCGTGACCTTGCACGTGCCCATGAGACACCTCGCCGCGGCTTTCCATCGCCTGTACCCGCTGACTCATTGCGCGACAGCGAGCGCCTCGGACTCGAGAAAGTCCTCGTACGCGCCGCGCAGTCCCTCTTCGAGACCGATGCGCGGCTCCCAGCCCAGCGAGGCCAGCTTTTCGCTGCTCATGAGCTTGCGCGGCGTACCGTCCGGCTTCGTCAGATCGTGCTCGATGCGGCCCGTATAGCCGACCACACGCGCGACCATCTGCGCAATCTCGAGCACGGTCACGTCGGTCGACGAGCCGACGTTCAGATGCGAACAGCGCGGCGAAGCGACCGAATAGTAGACGCTCTTCGGCACGTTCATCGTCAGCACGCAGGCCGATGCGAGATCGTCGACATGCAGGAACTCGCGGCGCACCTGTCCCGTGCCCCAGAGCACCGTGCTCGGCGCGCCGCTTTCCTTCGCCTCGTGGAAGCGGCGGATCAGCGCGGGAATCACGTGGCTGTTGACGGGGTGATAGTTGTCGCCGGGGCCGTAGAGATTGGTCGGCATCAGGCTGCGGTAATCGACCTTGTACTGGCGGTTATACGACTCGCAGAGCTTGATGCCCGCAATCTTCGCGAGCGCGTACGGCTCGTTGGTTTCTTCGAGCGGGCCGGTCAGCAGCGCGTCCTCGACGATCGGCTGGGGCGCGTGCTTCGGATAGATGCACGAGGAACCGAGGAACAACAGATGTTCGATGCCTGTCTGCGCGGCCTGGTGAATCACATTCGATTCGATCATCAGGTTGCGGTAGATGAACTGGCCCGGATACGTATCGTTGGCATGGATGCCGCCGACGCGCGCCGCGGCCAGATACACGACGTCGATGCGCTGCGAACTGAAGAAGTCGCGCACGGCCGACTGGTTGGTCAGATCGAGCTCCTTCGAGCTGCGCTTGACCACGTCGACGTTGCCGTCGGCCTCGAGCCGCCGCACGATTGCCGAGCCGACCATGCCGCGGTGCCCCGCGACGAATACGCGCTTGCGTCTGGAAATGATCACGTCCTTACTCCTGGCGTTCGTAAACCGGGAAGCCGTGCTGGTGGACAAGCGAGTCCTTGCGGGCTTCGGTCAGGTCGCTGACCATCATCTCGCGCACGAGTTGTTCGAAGCTCGTACGCGGCTCCCAGCCGAGCCGTTCCTTCGCCTTGCTCGGGTCGCCGAGCAGCGTCTCGACCTCGGTCGGGCGGTAGTAGCGCGGATCGACTTCGACGATGACGTCGCCGACCTTCACGCGCGGATCGAGCGTGACGTCCGACACGATGCCGCGTTCGTCGTCGCCCTTGCCTTCCCAGCGGATCTCGATGCCGACATGGCGCGCCGCGAGGTCGACGAATTCGCGCACGCTATGCTGCTTGCCGGTCGCGATCACGAAGTCCTCGGGCTTGTCCTGCTGAAGCATCATCCATTGCATCTCGACGTAGTCGCGCGCGTGGCCCCAGTCGCGCAGCGAATCGAGATTGCCCAGATACAGACGGTCTTGCAGGCCCAGCGAGATGCGGGCGAGCGCACGCGTGATCTTGCGCGTCACGAAGGTCTCGCCGCGCAGCGGCGATTCGTGATTGAACAGGATGCCGTTGCATGCATACATGCCATAGGCTTCGCGATAGTTGACCGTCATCCAGTACGCGTACATCTTCGCGACCGCATACGGGCTGCGCGGATAGAACGGCGTGGTTTCCTTCTGCGGGATTTCCTGGACCTTGCCGTAGAGCTCGGACGTCGACGCCTGATAGAAGCGCGTCTTGCGCGTCAGCCCGTGCAGGCGGATCGCTTCGAGAATGCGCAGCGTGCCGAGGCCGTCGGCATTGCCCGTGTATTCCGGTTCCTCGAACGACACCGCCACATGGCTCTGGGCCGCGAGGTTATAGATCTCGTCGGGCTGCACCGCCTGGATGATGCGGATCAGGTTCGACGAATCCGTCATATCGCCATGATGCAGGATGAAACGGCGATCCTTGTCCTGCGGAGCATGGTAGAGATGGTCGATGCGCTCGGTATTGAACAGCGAAGTGCGCCGCTTGATGCCGTGAACGGTATAACCCTTGGCCAGGAGGAATTCTGCCAGGTAAGAACCATCCTGGCCCGTGATACCCGTGATCAACGCGGTTTTCGACATGGAAAAAATCTCGCAAATGAATAAAGGGGGATGCGTAGCAGCAGTAAAGCGCCTCGACGAAACACAACGCAAGTGCATTAATTTTTTTGGCGGATAGCAACGGTAGTTTGGCGTCGTGAAGCTGCCCGCCTGAGCGGGCTTCACGATTGGCGGCGCACGGCGATATCCTGGCGGGTCCCGATGGTGCAGTGCGGGCAAGATGCGCTCCACACGCAATGCGTCTTGCGTCGACACATCGTGAGGCCCGATGAAGATTCTCGTCTACGGCATCAACTACGCACCGGAGCTCACCGGGATCGGTCGCTATACCGCCGACATGGCCGCGTCGCTCGCCGCCGCCGGCCACGATGTGCGCGTGGTCTGCGCACCGCCCTACTATCCCGCCTGGCGGGTAGCACCCGGTTTCTCATCGATTCGCTATGCCAAAGAGCGCAGCGAAGGCGTGCATATCTGGCGCGCTCCGCTCTGGGTGCCGGCAAAACCCAAGGGTGCGCGCCGCCTCGTGCATCTTGCGAGCTTCGCGCTCTCGAGTTTTCCCGTGCTGCTGCGCCATGTCTTCTGGCGGCCGAATGCCGTGCTCAGCATCGCGCCGAGCCTGCTTAACGCCCCGGCGGGCTGGCTCGTCGCGCGACTGAGCGGCGCGCATGCATGGCTGCATGTCCAGGACTACGAGGTCGATGCGGCGTTCAAGCTAGGCGTGCTCAAAGGCGACTGGCGCAAGCGCATGGCACTCGCGATCGAACGCAATCTGCTGCGTCGCTTCGACACCGTCTCGACGATCTCGGCCAAGATGATCGAGCATGCATTGCATAAGGGCGTGCCGCGCAACAAGGTCGTTCACTTCGCGAACTGGGTCGATACGTCGGCCATCCATCCGCTCGACGCCGAGGCCGGTGCAAAGATCCCGCTGCGGGCCGAGCTCGAAATTCCCGACGATGCGAACGTGGTGCTCTACTCGGGCAACATGGGCGCGAAGCAAGGACTCGAAGTGCTTGGGGCTGCTGCGGTTGCGCTCGTCGAACGCCGCGATATCGTCTTCGTATTTTGCGGCCAGGGGCCGGCGAGAGACACGCTGATGGCCGTATGCGGCGATCTGCCGAACACGCGCTTCATTCCATTGCAGCCGATGGACAAGCTCAACGAGCTGCTCAATTTCGCCGACATCCATCTGCTGCCGCAGCGCGCCGACGCGGCCGACCTCGTGATGCCGTCGAAGCTGACCGGCATGCTTGCAAGCGGCCGTCCCGTGATCGCGATGGCGCATGAGGGCACTGAACTGTTCGACACGGTTGCGCCGCGCGGCGTCGTTGTGCCGCCTGAAGCGCTCGAGCCGCTCGTTGCATCGATCGTGGCACTCGCGGCCGATCCGGTGCGTCGCGAACGCCTCGGCCGCGCGGGACGCGACTATGCGCTCGCCGCGCTCTCGCGCGACAGCGTGCTCGGCGAATTCGAGTCGACCCTGCGCGCGCGCTGCATCGACGTCGAACCGGCGGAAAGCCCGCTCGGGCTGCGTGAGCGCGACCTCTGATTGAGTGCTTGAGGAGCCCCCTATGGCAAAGCTTGGCAATACCGAATTTCTCAATGTCGTCTCGAACACGCCGCTGATCGCGCTGGACCTGATTCTGCATGACAGCCAGGACCGCTATCTGCTCGGGCGGCGCGTCAATCGTCCCGCGCAAGGCGTATGGTTCGTCCCCGGCGGCCGCGTGCGCAAGAACGAACGTCTCGACGATGCGTTCACACGCCTCATGCTCGAAGAACTGGGCTTGCATCGCGCCGATCGCTCCGATGCCGAACTGATGGGCGTCTACGAACACTTTTACGACGATAACTTCAGCGGCAAGGAAGGCATATCGACCCATTACGTCGTGCTCGGTTATCGCTTCCGCGTGCCCCAGCGCCTGTCCCATCTGCCGCTCGACCAGCATTCGGATTATCGCTGGGCGAGCGCCGAGGATATCGCGCTCGACGAATCGGTTCATGAGAATAGCCGCGCGTATTTCCTGACGCGGGTCATTGCATAACAGCGGCGCCCGCATGCATTGCCCGATGCGGTGAAATGTGGCGGATCGAAGATATGTTTTGTCTATTCGGCCGCCATTGCATGACTTAAGGTGACAAGGACGCATTCCGACCGGTTACCGAAAGATTTTGCTTCGAACTTCGCTCCCCTCCTCCTACCCGGATCCGACAATCGCCTGGCCGCCCGCGCGACGGCTATCGTGCTTAGCGCCTTGCGAGGCAGTGCCTGCCGGAGTCTCCACAGATGCTTGAGGACGACACCGATATCGCACCGCCTCGCGTGCGCCTGTACGAGAACGTCGTGCCGCAGACCGTGCTCGACGAGATCAATGCGACCATCGACGAAACGCGCGACACGTGGCTACCGGCCGATGGCCGCCGTGCGATCCAGACGACCGCGCGCGTCGTCGAGCTGCTCCGGCAGCGCGGCGAATTTCTGCGTGTCGAACAGCAGGCCCGCGTCCACTCGCAACGCTGGGCCGCACAGAAGGGGCTAAAAGTCGATGGCGAATCGCTTTGCGTATTGCGTTGCATAAACCGTACGCTGCCCGCCCAGAGCCATCTGCGGCACTACGATTCACATATCCTGACACTGCTGATTCCGCTGCGGTCGGCGCACGACGCCGCGGAAAATGGCGATCTGATCGTCTATCGCCGGCAGCGCCAGCAGCTGTCGGCCGCGACCAACGTGATTGCGAAGGCCTGGATGATCGCGCTGCGGCGCCTTCCGCTCGCCATCCGCCGTGCACAGACGCGCCGCGATCTCTCGCGACAACGTTGCGACCGGATCGCGTGCGTGCCCGGCAATGTCTACGCGTTCAATGGCTTTGTGACGCGGCACGCAAACCTTCATGTCGAGCGAGGCGAGCGCCGCACATTGATCGTGCATTACTACGATCCCGGCATGACCGCCGGCCTGCGGATCGTGCCGCGCATCTGGCGCGCTATCCGCGACCGGCTCGTCGACGTGCGTTCGGGACAGACCTGAAGCGAGCCGCGGGTCGATCAGAATGAAGGGCGGACGACCGACAGCGAATAACGGCCCATGTCGACTTCGGCCATCCGATGCGGCAGCAGGCCGGCCCGTTTCGCATCGTTTATCTGAGCTTGTGTCTCGTCGACGCGATCGGCGTAGCGATATGTCATCTTCTCTTGCGCGATGCTTGCCCTCACATCGTCGTTGATCGAAGGCGGCGTCGATTGTGCAAACGCAAAGGCGGCCGGAATGGCCATGAGGCTTGCGACGACGAACTTTGCGATTTTCATGACTGTCTCTCCAGGAAACGTGCTGCGTATCCATCTGTACGCATCCGGTGACCCAGTGTAGACCTGCATGCGCTCGTTGATGAGCATGCGCGGCGAGATTCATTGTTGCAGCTTCAGGCACATCCGTTGCCACTTGTCACCGCACCACATCGGGTTGCGTCCGTTCGAGCGCTACGGCAAGCGGTTTCGCACGGCCTGGACGCGAAACGCACGGTCGTCGAACGAAGCTTCCGATCCGCGTGCGCGCGTCGCTCGCATAAGCTTCGAGCCGGGGCCGCGCTCCCGCGACGCGCTTGCCCCGTATGAATCGCATCGGCGCACCTTTGCGAGTGCCTGCACGCGCACTCTTGGAACCGAGTTGAACCATGAGCAGAGAAACGACGCCTGAAGGGCCTTATGCCGATACCCGAACGATGCTCGACGTCCATGCCATGTTCAGGCGCGAGTTTCGTCGTGCTCCGGCGCTGGTCGACGGCGTTCTGCCCGACGACCGGCCGCGGACCGACGTGGTAGCGGGTCATATCCATTTCCTGTGCGCCATTTTGCAT
This sequence comes from Paraburkholderia sp. SARCC-3016, assembly GCF_031119615.1. Taxonomy (NCBI): domain Bacteria; kingdom Pseudomonadati; phylum Pseudomonadota; class Betaproteobacteria; order Burkholderiales; family Burkholderiaceae; genus Paraburkholderia; species Paraburkholderia sp. SARCC-3016. Next base: position 76,524 of record NZ_JAVHZD010000031.1, read on the forward strand.
GCGCATCACACACTCGAAGACGAGTTCTTGTGGCCCAGGCTGAAGGACCGCGGCTCCGCCGAAACGGCTGAGATTTCGCTTTTGATGGAGAACCATCACTTGGACATCGCGACAATCGTCGCTCGCATAAACGATGAGTTGCAAAGCTGGCGCAGCGGTGCCGGCTCACAACACCGTTCAGCTTTGTCGCAAGCGATCAGGCAGTTGATGCCGGCGCTGCTCGATCATATGTCGCTGGAAGAATCGAGAGCCTTGCCAGCGGTCGAGGAACATGTAACCGCCGCCGAATGGGAGCAGATGGGCGAGGCGGCACGCGGTCATTTCTCGCGGGATGACCTTTTGCTGGCGAAAGGCATGATCACATGCGCGAAGCTCGAAAGCGCTCCGGAAGCATCCGTGTCGCCTTTCGAGCAACAGGCCCTACAAATTTATGCCCCCTACGCCGAGCGGGTGCATGGGCCGGCTCGCACCTCGGAATGAAACGTCTCACCGCGGCGCGACGCAGCAGGCCCTTTAACGCGGTAGCAATGTCGCCGTGCGACGCTGCAAAGCATCAGCGCATGACAAACGGATTCGACGGCACGCCTTCCGCGTAGGAAATCCACGTGCTCTTGGTTTCGAGGTAATGCCGGACGGCCTCGATGCCGCTTTCGCGGCCGATGCCCGAATGCTTCATGCCGCCGAACGGCATCATGTAGCTGACCGCGCGATAGGTGTTCACCCACACCGTGCCCGCTTTCAGGGCCTTCGACATTCGCATTGCGCGTCCGATGTTTTCCGTCCATACGCCTGCAGCGAGCCCATAGATCGTGTCGTTGGCGAGGCGGATCGCTTCGTCCTCGTCGTCGAACCCGATGATCGACAGCACGGGGCCGAACACTTCTTCACGCGCAATGCGCATGGCCGGCGTCACATCGACAAAAATCGTCGGCTCGACAAACTGGCCGCCGGGTAATCCGCTTGCCGCCTCGCCGCCGAGCACGCAGTGCGCGCCTTCGGCCTTCGCAATGCCGATATAGTCGAGCACCTTCCGGTACTGCGCGGGCGTCGTGACTGGCCCGATATTCGTCTGCGGGTCCATTGGATCGCCCTTCCTGGCCGACCCGCCCAGTTCGACGAGACGCTTCGTAAACGCATCCTTGATCGAGTTCTGCACGAGCAGCCGCGAGCCGGCGATACAGGTCTGCCCCGTCGCCGCGAAGATACCGGAAATCGCGCCGCTCGCGGCCTTGTCGAGATCCGCGTCGTCGAACACGATATTCGGCGATTTGCCCCCGAGCTCCAGCGTAACGCGCTTCATGGTTTTGGCGGCCTGCGCATAGATCGCCGCGCCCGTCGCATCCGAGCCCGTGAACGTAACCTTGGCGACATCCGGATGCTCGACCAGCGCCGCACCGACCGTGGGTCCCAGTCCGGCCACCACGTTGAACACGCCGTCGGGAAAGCCCGCTTCTTTGGTCAGCGCCGCGAATTCCAGCGTCGAGGCCGACGTAAACTCCGAAGGCTTCACCACCACTGAACAACCGGCCGCAATCGCCGGTGCGCACTTCCACGCGATGAACAGCAGCGGCGAATTCCACGCGGTCAGCGCGCCGACCACGCCCACCGGTTCATGCGTCGTGAACGCGAAGTGATCGGGCTTGTCGATCGGCACGACAGCGCCTTCGAGCTTGTCGGCGATGCCGCCGAAGTAGCGCCACCATTCAGGGTGATAGTTGAGCTGACCGCGCATCTCCGACAGCAGCTTGCCGTTGTCGCGCACCTCGATTTCCGCCAGACGCTGCGCGTTCGCGGCGACCAGATCGGCGAGGCGCAGCATCATCTTGCCGCGCTCTGATGCGGTCATCGCGGCATAAGGCCCCGACGACATCGCCCGTTTCGCCGCCTGTACCGCGCGATCCACGTCTTTCGCGCTGCCTTTGGGAATGCGCGCCCATGCTTCGCCCGTGTACGGATTGATGGTGTCCATCCATTCCCCGTCGGCTGGCTCGACGTATTGACCATCGATGAAATGGCTGTAGGTTTTCATTCCGACTCTCCTGGTGAATGGTTCGATAGCGCACCGGTAGCGGGATGCCTATGCCGCGGTCTTCGTTGCCAAAGGCGCGACGACATGGAAGCCTGCATTTTCCTGACAATCAGGCTTCAACGACGGTGTCTGCCCGCGGGCACGCTCATGAACGGCCAGTCTAAGGCAGAAGGCATGCATGCGCTGTCATTCCCCCTTTCCCTGACGTACGTTCGTCCTGCGCGAACCAAACGGCATCGGCCGGTGCGTCCGCTTTCAGAGAGGCACCGCATATTGCGGAATGTCCGGGCGACCTTCGAGACCCAGCGAGATCAATCGGCCCGGCCGATGATGTGCCGAACCGAGGCCGCCATCGTGAATTCACTTTGCCACCCCGGATGTCTGGTCTTCGATCTGTTCGCCCAGATTCGCAGCCGCTGCGTTGCGCAGATTCAGCGCAACAAATATCCGGGTGATCCAGGCCGGCGCGTCGAGTTCGGCGCCGAGCAACGCCTCGATCCGTTCAAGCCGGTAGTTCAGCGTATTCGGGTGAATACCAAGCGTCGCTGCGGTCTTCTTCCGATGCTGTCGGCTATCGAAGTAGCATTCCAACGTCTTCAGCAGGTCCCTCTCGCGCAAAATCTCTCCCAGCACCGCTTCGAAATAGCGAAGCGCGTTCCGGTTGGCGCGGATGCTCTCATCAATCGCAATGTCGGCATACGGCAAAACCTTGGTGGCGTCACTGCTTCGCAAGGCGACGTCGAGAGCGGAGGTCGCTTCGTCGGCAGAAGCTGCCCATCCTTTCGGACCCCGATTCATCAGTCCAACGCCCACGCGCCGGACTCCGGACGTCCGGTTCGCAAACTCGACGATCGAGCCTAACAGCGCGCGCTGATTGAAGATCAGCGAGTCGCCGCGTGCGCACGGTATCCACGCGATAAGACGACCATGGCGCATTCCATGCACCACGTGTTCGGCCTCGACATTGACCGCACCGCCGAGGTTAAGTGCAAGACGCTCTATTGTGTCTTCGGGGCTTGACCTCGACGCGTCGATGAGTTCCCAATCGATGGCAAGCGCTACGCGTGGCAACGTTGGATCGACACTCAAGCTGCGGGCAATCCTGTCGAAGTCCTGTTCGTCGAGGCCGCCAGTGAACACGAGTTCAAATAACTGGCGGCGCATCTCGGCGCGCCAGCGCGTGTGCTGGAACTGCTCGTCTATAAAAATACGCCGGATAAGGTCCGTCATGAAATCCGCGTATTCGTAGAGGTACGGCGAAATTGCAAATAGCAGTTCTTCGCGCAGCGCTCGCTCGTGCTCTGCAAGACCGAGATGAGCAAGCCATAGCTCCTTCACGCCCAACCGGAATGCACACAGCACCGAAACGAGCGATATTCCCTGATGAACACGTCGCCTGATCGCCGCTTCGAACTGTTCGATTTCATCGGATAGCGTGTGATCGCAACCCAGGACCTGGCTGCACCAGCGTCTGACGACCAGACACAGTGAGTCGTAGACATCTTTTCTCTCTGACAGGCCCAGCTTTTCATATCCTTCGACGCTCATCACCGTCGCATAACAGTGGTCGATCAGATACCCCGGTTCTTCGTAAAGCGCGCTGATGTTGTTTCGGAGTTCGCTGCTGATCTCGGGAGGATCAGGCATTCGCGCAGTCAAGTCCATTTCAATCGCCCATCATCGTCTTTGCCTGTCCGTGCGCAAGGGGTGCGTGACTGCGGGCTCCGATGAACTTACCCCTGGCCCGCTTATGTGACCATGTGACCACGTATCGTTGCGGTTTGGAACTGGAAAAATGCGCAATCGGCTTGTGAGAAGTCACCAGGCGAACGGCACGCCGCTGAGGCGGCGCTGTCGCATTTCGATATAGATGAATTGTCGATACTCATAACGCAGTTTTGCAGGCACATCACGTAACGTTAACGCGAACACGCCGCGCCGGTCCCGGTCCGCGTCTGCTCGCCTGTAATCACCGTCAAATTTCCGCACATCAATCGGATCGACTCGCGAACCGTAGTTAGCATCTCTATATTTTCTCGTTAAAAATTTCCCGATTCACAGTTCGCCTGACCGTTGCGAAGTTCGGTATTTCCATGTTTTTATTCATCGCATCAGACAATATTTGAATTGATTGATTAGTCATGCAACGTTTCCATATCCGCTCGAATTTTCACCTGCCTTTACCATTTGGAGTGAACTATGAAAGAAATGATTGCGCGCGTGCGCACTCCTTCCCGCCGCATCTCACAGGATAGATGGAGGCACAACAAGCTAATGCGAGCAGTCCTGCTAACCTCGCTGCTGTTGCCCGAATTTTCCTGGGCTCAAGTCCAAGGGTCGTACGAGTCTGACCAAAGCGCCGCCAGAAACAAAATGAGTGTCGTGACGGCGAAAGTCCATCGAGATCAAGAACCCGATCGCTATCCGTCCGGATTCAATATTGGCCCGACCAGACAAATCGTAGAAGGATGCGTGGGCCCGTTAGCTATTGCAATCTCTATTTTGGAAGTTGAACTCCGCGTGCCGTAGCACGCATTGGCACAACGGGCGATGCTGCGGCCCCATCTTACGCAAGTGCAAATGAGCGATGAAACGGTAAAGATGGTTCGCGCCTATTTGAAGACGATTTCAATTGCAGCCATCGCAGTCCAGGCCTTATTCGTATTTCCGATTGCCTTCATTTTCCGTACACCCGACGCCTTATTCCATACCGGGATATTTCGATTTGTCGCTGCGATGTTGTTATTACTCATTGTTGCGCTCGTGCGATGCGCCGCCTATGCAGCGTTTCGCTCGGCAATTTACTGTGGTTACATCAGACCGTTAGGTGATAAATCAAGGATAGCCACGATCTGCACCGGCTGTCCTCGATATGGACTTGCGATGCTTCATATGCGATTCAGTCGCAGAAAGGCAGTGTTGATCTGCTGTGACGCGCGCGCCCGCGAGTGAGCGCGCTGGCGGTCCGCGTCGCCATGAATTGGCGCCGCGGGCACGATCAGCCGGTTACAGCACCACGATTCGCTCTGAAGAATGCACGCATTCCCGCTCGCAGCTTCGATGCTTTGGCACCTTTGCAAGATCAGCCATTCACCATCGCCATATCCGAATCGCCGTAGCGTGCACCGATAACACGCCCAGGATGGTCACGGTCGATGCTCTCCAGGTCATTCGCTGTTAGCGTGACATTGACCGCCCCGATATTTTCAATCATCCTGGAATGCTTGCGCGTGCCGGGGATCGGCACGATCCACGGTCTCTTCGCTAGCAGCCATGCCAATGCAACTTGAGCCACCGTTGCATCCTTTCGCCGGGCAATTCTGGCGAGAGCTTCGACCAACGCCAAGTTTTGCCGACGTGCCGCGCTCGCGAAACGGGGCAGATAGCTTCGGAAATCGTCGGCGCCAAAATTCGTCTCGGCATTCACGGCACCCGCTAGAAAGCCGCGGCCCAACGGGCTATACGAGATAAAGCCAATTCCGAGTTCCTCGAGTACGCCGAAGATTTCCTCTTCGGGCTCCCTTGACCACAACGAGTATTCGCTTTGAACCGCTGCGACAGGATGAATCGCGTGAGCGCGACGAATCGTATCGGCACTTGCCTCGGATAGGCCAAAGTGCAAAACCTTCCCTGCCTTGACAAGCTCACCCACTGCCGAAGCCACTTCCTCGATCGGTACAGCGGGATCCACGCGATGCTGAAAGAACAAATCGATACGGTCGGTGCGCAATCGCTTGAGCGATGCATCGGCAACTGCTTTGATATTGTCCGGACGACTGTTGAGCTGCGTCGGCCATGCGCCTCCAACTGCCGTTTCGAGGGCGTAGCCAAACTTGGTGGAGATCACTACCTTATCGCGCACTCGTGCCAGCGCTTCACCGACCAGTTCCTCATTGATGAAGGGCCCATACACTTCCGCCGTATCGAAAAGGGTAACGCCTTCGTCGACCGCGTCGCGAATCAGGGACACCATTGCGGTGCGTTCGCCCGCCTGCCCATAGACACCGCTCATGCCCATACATCCAAGGCCAATTGCCGATACCTCGAGTCCGCTCCTGCCCAACATGCGCTTCTTCATAGTCAACCTCTTGACGAATTGGCGAAGAGATCCGCGCCGTAAAAGGTCACGGATCCAGAGAAAACTGTTCATTAGCTGACTGCGACGAGACGTCGATCAGCTCCGCAACGGCATCGGCCGCCGGTTGACCTGGCCAACGTGTCTGCACTTCGTTGCGGCGGCCGTTAACCACCTGGAGATTGCCGAAGCTTTCCACGCGAAACCGCCAGCCGACCTGCCTGGTCGCGGCAAGGCCAGCCTGGACTTGCGGGGATCACGCGGGAAAAAATGGCGGTCGACGCGCACCTCCACAGCGATACTTTCATTTACATTGGATTACTTACTATTTCAAATTCACTTCTTGCCGGATCCGGCTGCCTTTACTTCGATCTAACTTGCGCGTAACCGATCATATCCCCAAACGATACTTTATAACACTACCGGACGCATAAGGTTTTTCAGAGCGTCGCGTTACGATTCATGGCATCGCATCGCTTACCGGCCTTTTTCACGGCGGCACAGGCCCACGATTGTCCGATGCTGCAGACTGCGTCGCCTCGAATTCATCGCGCAAAAGCCGGTTTTCCTCGGCGGCTTCATGCAACAGATCCTTCAGACGCCGGATCTTCTCGATCGCGGCGTTGAGATCGGAAACAAGCACAGGTTCATTGCGCGTGGCGCCGTTGTGCGGCCGACCGCCGGTGAGGGAGCATTTGCCCAGTCGAGGCGAACCAACGGCAGGCCGCGGCGGCTGCGGCGCGGCAACGACAGACGACAGTCGAAAGCCTGCCCCACGCACCGTCTCGATCGCAAGGCTCTTTCGCATCGGCTGCAGCGTTGCCCTTAGTGACTTGACGTAAACGTCGACGATCCCTTCATGCACCGACCTGCCGAGCCAGATGCTGTCGATAATTTCTTTGCGCGAAAGCACTTTGTGCGTGTTCTCGATGAAGAATCTCAGCAACCTATAACTGGTTGGTCCCAACCGTAGGTCGACCTCGTCTGCATCCGGTGCGGTTCGCGCAAACGCCCGGCGTGCATCGAGATCCATCGTCAGCAACCCGATCGACACCTCGTTGCGCGCATTGCGATACGAGACTGGGCGCAGCGCGACCCCGATACGAGCGAGCAATTCCCGCGTGCCATAGGGACCTTTTACATAGTCGTGCGCGCCTGCCTCCAGCGCGCGAATGCACTCGTCCTCGCCCGCATCCTGTTCTCCAAGCACTATGATCGGCAAGCGGCTGGTCGTCACATGCCTGCGCAGATCATCGATCAGCGAAAGGGCCGATGCGTCCGGCATCCGCCAGCGTAGAAGCACGGCGTGCGGATGCTCCTGCGCTATCAACAGCGTCGCTCGCTGAACCGAGAAGGCCACAAGAGGTTCATGTCCTGACTGCTGGATTTCGTCCCACAGTATTTCGGCCTTCGATGTGTCCCATTCGACGATCAATATCTTGCTTTTGGTTCCCATAGATAGGCGAGGCTCTCTGCAGCGATACGTGTCGTTCGTAGGCGTTGCGCACGGTCCTATGTAAACATCTGGTCATCTATGCCATGCGTGACACATGCCCTGATATGCATCGAAGCATTGGCAAGTCCTGGTCGCGCGTATGCATCGCGGCATGGGAAAACATAAATCGAATAGCGGTAGAACCGCGGCAATAATCGCGTCCATCAGGAATGCGACCTACGCGTGAACACGAACGGGGAATGACTACGCCGACGCGAATCGAGTTAGGTATCCGAGAGAGCCGGTAGCCCCTTCAACCGCGTACCGACTCTATGGAGTGGCCGGCCATGCCGTCAAAGCTAACGCTCGAACATATCTGTAGTCACACACGATATACATCGGGCATACGGCGCGCCATTGTGCATTTTCACAATCGAGTTGTGCCCAATCGTGAAGGCGGGATGGATACGGATGGGAGAGGCCTCGCAGAGGCGTTGCGATCCATTCGCACGAGTCCAGACCCGTTTGTCTTCCAGACAGTAGCTTCGCCTCGTCATTCCCGACTTCGGTTGTCCGCATCGCTGAGAATGCACACTCGCCGACGGTCAGACCGTTTCCATGCACTTCCCGATCCTTCAGTTTCGCTGCGGCGTTCGGGCTGACGACATGGGACGTTAACGTCCACCGGGAGCAAGACAATTTGCTCAACCAGCACCAGCCATCTCTGTACAGGACTACTCGTCGACTGGTCGATTGTTAAGAGGAGTGCCCAAAGTCAACGTGATCTCAATGTCGGGACAATTGAAAACGCACCCAGGATTTCGCATTAGAACCACGGATCGCCTGATTTGAATAATAAGAAAACTGGCGCATTGCTTTCACGAAAATTTCGATGTTCGAACGCAATGACAAAGCGGTTCTCTGCTTGCACGAAAGCACAGTGCCCTGTGCGAAGGCCGCAGTCCCCTGCTCGCGGCGACGAAGAGGGCGGTCGAGTGCTGCATGGTTCGGTACAGGTAAATAACAAAACGAAAGGGAGTCGAGAGGAAATTGAAGTCATACAGTCAAATCCTGACCAGAAGGAAATGTCTCCGTATGGCTAGTCGAGCGTTCGCTTGTAAGCGCATCTATGTATTCTGTCAACGCAAAGGCATGCAAATCAACGCGTACGTTCGACGGATGGCTAAGCACAAAGGGATGAGCATTCGACTTGAATGGGAGATCGCCGCTGGAAAGCTTGTCGTCACGACAGAATCGTTTCCCAAGCTGCGCGGAACCTTTAGTCGTGCTTCCGTACGCCGTCGCTCAGCAACGCCTCGACTATCTTGCCTGGTTCAAAGCCGATGGCAAAACGTCAGTGCAAATCTGAAAGCGCAGATCGGTCTGCGGAAGTAGAACCATCACTTGTCATGAGTCTAAGGCGTATTGAACGCTCACCAACCAGGAGCTGTAATGTCAACATTCCGTCAAGCAAGAACTGGCGTGGCGTCATCTCGCGATCGCAAAGACCAAGGAAAATTCATTGAAGATCTCAAGCAGATAGTTGGCGCAAAGTTCGTACTGACCTCGGCGTCGGAGACCCGGCGGTACCGCAGGGGATTTCGCTTCGGAGAAGGCAATGCTCTGGCCGTGGTCCGGCCCGGCACGCTTGTCGAGCAATGGAACGTGCTGCGCGCATGCGTAGCGAACGACGTCATCGTAATCACACAAGCATCGAATACCGGACTCACCGGAGGTTCCACTCCGGACGGCAACGACTACGACCGCGAGGTAGTGATCGTCAGTACGACCCGTATGAGGAAGCTCTATGTCATCGACGATGGACGTCAAGTTGTCTGTCTGCCCGGTACAACTCTCGACCAGCTCGAAAAGACACTCGCGCCAATTGGACGTGAGCCGCACTCGGTGATCGGATCGAGCTGCATCGGGGCCTCGGTGTTCGGGGGAATATGCAACAATTCCGGAGGTGCCCTCGTCAATCGTGGACCCGCCTTCACCCAGCTCGCGCTATACGCGCAAATCGATGAAGACGGGCAGCTGAACCTGGTCAACCACCTTGGCATTGAGCTCGGCGATACGCCCGAGCGCATACTCGGGCGTCTGGAAAATCGCGATTTCTCGGATCAGGATGTCAAGCTCGATGCGGGTGCCGCCTCCGATCGCAATTACGCGCGCCATGTGCGCGAAATCGATGCCGATACACCCGCGCGCTACAACGCCGACACCCACCGCCTGTACGAAGCATCCGGGTCCGCGGGCAAGCTGATGGTTTTTGCAGTTCGCCTCGACACGTTTCCGATCGACCAGGATAGCAAGGTCTTTTACATCGGAACCAATCAGCCCGATGAGCTAACCGACATCCGTCGCCATGTGCTGAAAAATTTCTCCAGGCTCCCGATCTCAGGTGAGTATCTTCACCGTGACGCGTTCGATATCGCTGCGGTCTATGGCAAGGACACTTTCCTCGCGATCCTGTACCTTGGGACGTCGCGGCTTCCTGGTCTCTTTGCGTTGAAGAGCCGCTTCGATGCGCTGTTCGAACGAATGGGATTTCTGCCTGCCCATCTGACCGACCGCGTTATGCAGTTCGCAAGCAAGCTATTTCCGGACCATTTGCCTCGCAGGATGCGTGAGTATCGGGACAAATACGAACATCACCTTCTTCTTAAGGTGACGGCGGATTGCGTTGCCGAAGCGCAAGCCTATCTCCAGGGCTATTTCGCTCATGCCACGGGAAGCTACTTCGAGTGCACCGACAAGGAAGGCGAGAAAGCGTTCCTGCATCGTTTTGCAGCCGCTGGCGCGGCCGTGCGGTATCGCGCGATTCACGCGCGGGAGGTGGAAGATATCGTCGCACTGGACATCGCATTGCGGCGCAATGATCGGGATTGGGTAGAGAAGCTGCCACGAGAAATTGAGGAGCCGATCGCGATCAAGCTTTATTACGGACATTTTTTGTGCCACGTCTTCCACCAGGACTACATAGTCGAGAAGGGGTACGATTGTCTCGATGTGGAACACCGAATGTGGAAGCTGCTCGATGCGCGCGGCGCGGAATATCCTGCCGAGCACAATGTCGGCCATCTGTACTATGCCAAACCGGTGCTGGCCGAGTTCTATCGCCGGCTCGACCCGTGCAACTGCTTCAATCCCGGAATCGGTAAAACGTCAAAGTTTGCCCGTTACCAGGAAGCGGAGGAAGAAGCCGCGAGTTAACGAAGCGACGTTTGCGGGACCTACCGCGACGTCAGCTTCCTGGCCGCGTCGAAACGCTAGTGAAGTCTGGGGATATGCCGCATCTTTAGTGCGACGAAGAGTGGAACAATTGAGCTTGGCGCGTCGAGTCTGACACCGAGCAACGCCTCGACGCGGTCGAGCCGATAGTTCAGCGTATTCGGATGTATCTCAAGTGCGGCGGCTGTTGCCTTGCGATGCTGGTTTTTATCGAAGTAGCACTCCAGCGTCTTCAACAGTCCTTTCTCATGCGTCAATTCACCAAGCACGGACTCGAAGTAACGAAGTGCGCTGGAGCTGCATCGAATGCCTTCATAGACGGCGATATCGGAATAGAGGTGCACTTTCGTTTTGTTCTCGCAGCAACGAGCGAGGTCGAGTGCCGTTATCGCTTCCTCTGCCGACATGGCCCATCCCTTCGCCCCGTGGTTCATCAGTCCAACGCCGACAGCCCGGACCTCGTTCGCGCTGCACGCAAAGGCAGCAAGCGAATCCGACAACAATCGCTGATTGAAAATCGGAGTCGTCTCGCGCGTGCATGGAACCCATACGAGCAGTCGATTGCGGCGCACAACATGGACGACGCGATCGACCGGTACCTCGAAATGCCGTGCGAATTCACCAATAACGTTCTGCAGCGGGTCTGCCCTGGTGATTGCCGACGGCGCGCCCGTGTCGTAATCGACGGCGACTGCCGTGCAAGGCGTGGTCGAATCGAAACCGAGGCCACGCCCGATGTTGCAGAACAGCGCTTCGTCGCCTCTCATCGAACAGCAAATCACCAAGCTTGCAGCGCAGTTCATCGCGCCAGCGGGAATCCTTGAACCGCTCGTCGAGAAATACGCGTTCGATCAATTGATTCATGGACTCGGAGAACCTGAGCAGGTAAGGCGAGAGCACGAATAGCAGTTCGTCGCCTAGCGGGCGGTCGTGCGCCACGAGAGCAAGATGCGCGAGCCAAAGCTGCTCGATGGCGCGACGCAATGCACGCAAAATGGAATTGAGCGATATACCCTGATGGACGCGCCGTCTGACCCAGACGCCGAAATCTTCCAGGTCTGCATGCGTGAGCGACGGTTGCTCGAGCATCGAACCACACCAGCGCCCGACGAACAGGCCGATCACGTCGCGCACGTCCTCGCGCGCAGATCGGCTCAGGTCTGCGTACTCGCCGATCCTCAACACCTCGCCGTAGCAGCGGTCGATGAGGCTTGAAGGTTCGTCGGCCAGCACCGCGACGCGTTCCCGTAGCCTGGCGCTGATCTCCGGAATTTCGACCTTTTCTCTGGTGCAGTCCATGTACCACTCCCTTCAAAACGATGGCGATGCCGCTGCATGTGTGCCGACGGCATCGTGAATGTGCTGCGCGACATCCGCTATCTGCTGATCTCAAGCCACGCATCGATTGGGTCGCGTGTCGACAGCCGCGAGAATCGGATCGACCACTAGTTGCTCCGGCGCTTTGCGATGCTTGACGCGGAGGGAGTGCGATCTGTGGCGCGCGTTCGCGTTAGCGCTAGCGTACACGGTGAAAAATCGTGTGGCGGCACACGTCCGGCCGGGCACGGGAAATGCTGGGGTTGCGCGTCGTTTAACGACCTGCCCGCTTTGAATCAAAGGAAAAGAATGGGCAACTGGCACCGTGAAATGGTTTAACGATGCAAGGGGCTACGGCTTCATCACGCCGGACGACGGCGGTGAAAATCTCTTTGCACCTTCTCCGAAATCCAGTCACAAGGCTTCAAACCATTGCAGGAAAATCAGAAGGTGACATTTGACATCAAGCAAGGTCCGAAGGGAAAGCAGGCAGCCAACATTCGGCCAGGCTAAGCTTGAAAGACGTCGCCAGCTATCGCGACTATTCAGGAACATGTCATGGGACCCTTCGCGGCGGCGGTGCGTGCAGGTAGCGCTGCCGCACTGCTTGCACTGTATGGCTGCTACTACGTCGGCCCAGGCTACTATCCATACGGGTATTACCCGTACGGCTACTATCCCGCCGTGCCTGCCTACGCTACGCAGCGCGAGGTGCCCGTCCCAGGCTCTGGCCTCGCCAACGGCGCCGACGCACAGAACATCCCGCCGGCGTCGCAGGGTGGCGCCGCGTACGTTTATCCGGTGCCGGTCTACGTCGCGCCCGCCTATTACTCTCCGTACTACGGCCCCTACCCATGGTATGGCTGGCCGGGCTGGTGGGGGCCGTCAGTGTCGTTCCGCTTCGGTTACTGGGGCCGGTGGTGACGGGCACGGGCGCGGCCACAGCGGTATGGAGTTGTCGCCCATTCGAACCGGGGCGAAAGAAATCGGGCCCGCACGATGAATGAGACGGCCTCGGTGCTGACACATCGGTTGCAATCGCCCGGTGAGCGGGTACGCTCGTCGACGCGCGTCGAATTCAAGCAATCGTCCCATCGTTAGAAACGGCGCAGCGACGGCGCACGCACCGTCGCACCGCGCGTCTGAGGCCCGGTAATTTGTGCACGTACCGCTCGCAACCAGCGAAGCGCCTCGAGGCCCTCCCAACCGTAAGCCCGATGCCTTGGCGACAACGCCTGCGCCCTGGCGATTCTTCGTGTTTCGATGTAACCGGACAACGCGCCCACCCGAACTAACAATATTGAACTACAGAGATCGCCTGGCCATCGCCCTAACCGGAAGTCGACAACGGTGCGGGCATTGACCGGCGCTTCCCTTATCCAAATCAATGTCGTTCGATGTGGAGTCGGCGCTCTAGGCTACTCAAATGGATCAGCTACTGGGAATGCGCGTATTCATACGCGTAGTCGAATCGAAAGGGTTTTCGATAGCCGCGAAGGAACTCGGCATGTCGGCCGCGGCGGTTACTCGCAGCGTCAATATGCTTGAAGCGCATCTTAATGTCCGCCTGCTCAACCGGTCTACCCGTTCGGTCTCGTTGACCGATATCGGAGAACAGTATCTCGACGATTGTCGGAAACTGGTCCGAATGCTCGATGACATGGACGCGAAACTGATCCGGACTAGCAGGGCGAAGCAGGGCGTACTGCGCATCGGCATATCTGCCGCGTCGGCGTCGTCGCACGTATGCGATGTGCTCGCGGCTTATCATGCAACGCAGGCACCGGTGACTTTCGATGTACGCTCCCATTATTCGTCCGACGACTTCCGGGCTGACCGCTTTGATGTCAGCTTCACCGACAGGCGTTATCAACCTGCTTCGTCGCAGATATCCCGTACGCTGTTGACGTTCGACGAAGGACTCACCGCGTCTCGCGACTATTTAGCCAACCATGGCGTTCCGACCACGCCGACGTCACTTGCCGTTCATCGCCTGTTGATGGTCGCGGACCGGACGCAACGAACATGGGACCTGACCGACGGTAGCGATATGTTCCGGATCGAACCGCTGCGCAGCGTGCTAAGAGTGCCCAGTTACTCGTCCGCCCGCATCGCAGCCGTGCAGGGAATGGGCATCGCCCTCCTCCCCTTGGACATGATTAGCGAGGAACTGCATCACGGCACGTTAGTACGTGTGCTGCCGTCTCATATGCCGCCCGCCAGCTTTGCAAATGGAGTATCGATCGTTTATTCAGGGCGGACCAGACAACAGGTCCGGGTACGCCAGTTCATCGATTTTTCGATCCAGTTTTTCCGTGGCTCACGCTACCGCATGCGCTAGGGAAACGCATTACGCGCGGCCGGCGTTACCGGACAGCCTGGTTTAGCACCATCGCTAACCTTGATCTGCGGTTCGTCATCGAGCGGGCATTGACGAATGCGGTGACGCCGCTGCAGTCGCGCGACACTAGCCGCTGTTGCGCAAGCCGTTCAGCAGCAACGTGACGACTTTCTGCTCGTCGGCCACGCGAATACTCGCCCCTGTCACGAGTTGACGGTACCACATGCGTCCCATGAACATGTCGATGGCGGTTTGCGCGTCGGCGCCGGCCGGTATTTCACCGCGCCGGATTGCTTGTTCGACGATTGCGACCGCCAGTAACCGTCGCGGCAGAATGAAGCGCTCGTGCAGCAGTGTGGCGAGATCCGGATTCTGCACCGCCTCGGCGATCAGCGCGGGAATAACGCGGCCCGCCCCTTTCATGCCATTTACCCAGTTGCGATACAGGATGCTGAGATCATCGGCGAGGCTGCTGGACTGCGGGTTCGGCATCGGCCATGCGAGGTTCGCTTCATCGAGCACGGCGGCGATAAGATCGGCACGCGACTTCCAGCGGCGGTATACGGTCATCTTGCTGACGTTCGCACGCGCCGCGACTTTTTCCATCGTCAAGCCGTCGTAGCCCTCATCGCACAGAATCTGCGCCGCCGCGCGGACGATCTGCTTCTCCGTTTCGGGATTGCGCGGCCGGCCAGCGCGCGGGGCGTCCTGTTCCAGCGCGGATGCAGTTCCATGTGCCATGGTGGTCAGTGTGTCCGATAGACGATGTCTGTTCGCCAACGCGCGGCCGCCTTGCGCATAGCCGCTGCCCGACGCGCCTTTCATGCATCAGCTTAACACTGGTGGGCTGTCGACCCGGACAAGCAGAGCCCGCCGATGCGGGAAAGTCCCAGGTGGTTCGGCTTTGATGTTCCGCGTGTGGAGGCGTCGCGCTGCAGCAGCGCGAAAACCGACGGACAGCAACACGCTGCGCAGCCGCTTCGACAGGCTTCTGCGCGGCAAATCAAGATCGCTTCGATATCCTTCTTAACGACCCGGCGTGCTGCATTGCGGTCGCGTTCCCTCCTCGTCGACGCACAACATTGCCTTGAAATTCGCGCGCGCTCAATTACGATACCAATAAGTCTCGTAATTGAGCGAGACCTACTGACGAGGAGGTTTGTATGTCGCAGCGGCCGGTTCTGCAGAAGTTTCCACAAGTCGATCACCATCAGGCGAGCGGCAAACTTGCCGAAGTGTATGAAGATATTCACAACACGTTGCGGGTACCATGGGTTGCATTCGGTATCCGCGTCATGTCGCAGTTCCAACATTTCGTCCCGGCCGCATGGGAGGCGCTCAAGCCGCAGATCTCGACCCGGTATGCGGAACAGGGGGCCGACAAGGTTCGCGAGGCGTCAATCATTCCCGGCGACGCGCCGCCCGACCCGACGCCGAAGTTGTTGAAGAACGGCTGGAGCATGCAGGATATCGACAAGCTGAAGGCAGCGCTCGACGCCCTGAACTATGGGAATCCGAAGTATCTGATTCTGATTAGCGCATGGAACGAGGCATGGCATGAACGCGACGCCGGCGGCCGATCCGACAGGCAGTTGAGCGGCGCGGACGCGCGGTTGCTGCCGTACGGATTGCCCGAAGGGGTCGATAAATTCCATCTGATCGATCCGGACGTTGCGGGCGAGCGGGTGCAACGTGTGTTGCGGGACATCCGCGATGCGTCGCTGCATCACGGGCCAGCGAGCGATTACCGGGTACTCGCCGCATGGCCCGACTACCTCGAAATCGCCTATGAGGATGCGCTCAAACCTGTCGCGTTGAGCGCCGAATACGACAAGACTTCATGGCGAATCCGCAAGATCGCCCGCGAGCACATTCGCGGGTTTGCAAAGCCGGGCGGAGTTGCGTGGCGCGATATGACCGAACAGCTCACGGCGGAGCAGATCGCGGGCTTGACCGGCCTGCTGTTCATGTACAACCGCTTCATCGCCGACATTACGATCGCGGTGATTCGCCTGAAACAGGCGTTCGGCGGTGCTCAGGACGCAACGGAAAACAAGTTCCCGGTCTAGGGCCCGTACGGCGCCGGTGTCGCGCGGCGGTATGCGCGTGCCGGCCCGACAAGCGGTGCATCCGCATGAAGGAGCGCGCAATGGATGTCCACGGTGAATCGCTCGGCAGCATCCGGCTGCCCTCCACTACGCTCAGGCGTGCACGTCTGTCGAGTCTGATCGGCAGCGTGATTGAATGGTACGACTTCTTCATCTACGGCACCGCCGCCGCGCTGGTGTTCGGACATCTGTTTTTCCCCAACACCAGTCCGTTCGCGGCGACCATGGCGAGCTTCGGTACCTTCGCGGTGGGCTTCGTCGCGCGGCCTGTGGGCGGCATCATCTTCGGGCACTTTGGCGATCGCCTCGGTAGAAAGACGGTGCTGGTGGCCACACTCGGCATCATGGGTCTATCCACCTGCCTTGTCGGTTTGTTGCCCACATATGCAACCATCGGCATCTGGGCGCCTGTGCTGCTCACGTTGTTGCGCCTCGTGCAAGGTATCGCGCTTGGTGGAGAATGGGGCGGCGCCGTGCTGATGGTAGTCGAGCATGCACCGGCGCATCGCCGTGGCTGGCATAGCGCGTGGCCGCAAATGGGTGTGCCGGTCGGACTGTTGCTGTCGACCGGCGTGATCACGCTGGTGGCTGCGCTGTCGGGAAGCGAGTTCGAAAGCTGGGGCTGGCGCGTGCCGTTTGTCCTGAGCATCGTGCTGGTGGCTGTCGGCCTGTTCATCCGGATCGCGGTGGAAGAGACGCCGGTATTCGCGGCGATCGAAAGAAAGAAGCAGGTTGCGCGTTTTCCAGTGATCGAAGTTTTCCGGCGCAGAAAAAAGCGCATCCTGATTGCTATCGGTGCGCGCTTTGCCGAAAACGGATCGTTTTTCATTTTCAGCGTGTTCAGCCTCTCGTATGCGACGCAGCACCTTCACGTGCCGCGTGGCGTGATACTCGGCGCGGTCGTGTTGGGCGCGCTCGCCACCACTGTGACCATTCCGTTGTTCGGGCTGATGACTGACCGCTTCGGCCGGCGCCCGATATTCATCGGCGGCAGCCTGTTTACGCTGGCGTTCGCGTTTCCGTTCTTCTCGCTGCTGCGCACCGGAGAGCCGATGCTGGTCGCGCTCGCCCTGGTGCTCGCGCTGGCCATAGGCTGGGCAGCGATGTATGCGCCGCAAGCAGCGTATTTCGCCGAACTGTTCGAGCCGCAGGTGCGTTACTCGGGCATGTCGATCGGCGCTCAGCTGGTGGCTATCGTCGCTGGCGGACCGTCGCCGCTGATCGCGACCGCGGGGCTCGCCTGGTCGGGCGGCGAGCCCTGGCCAATTGCGCTGTGGCTGATGCTGGTGTCGACGATCACGTTCGTCACGCTTCTCATGGCACCCGAAACGGCCGGCTGCCACCTCGGCATCGACGATGATGCCGCACGCAGGGTACGGCTCGCCGCCGGCGGCGCGAGCGATTGAACAGCCGCCAACGTGCGTCGTCCGGTACGCCAGCAAGGCTGCCGAGATCGCCCTTCGGAAGTAATGCTCAGGCCGGGCGCATACCCGATGCCGAGCTCCCCGGTCATCGTGTTGGGAAGATCAGCGTGTCAAAAAACGTCCCTCAACAGGCGCAGGTTTTCGACGAATCCGATCGCCCGCGGCCGAGTGCGCGGCTAACAGATCATGGAAACTCGGTGGAGACTCGGCTAAACGGGCCTTAGGCCGGCCTTTTTATGACGAGCGCGGTATTTTCGCTTTCACCTCTTCCGCTCGAAGGAAATCGAAATCCACACCCTGATCCGCCTGCGTGACCGTTTCGAGGAACAACTTGCGATAACCGCGTCCGGCGGTAGGTGCCACGACCGGCTCGGCGCGCATGCGCTCGGCGAGTTCCGCCCCGGACACCATCCATTCGAGCTTGCGTTGCGCGACGCTTAGCCGGATGCGGTCTCCCGTCTTCACATAGGCTAGCGGGCCGCCGACCGCCGCTTCAGGCGTTACGTGCAGAACGATGGTGCCGAACGCCGTGCCGCTCATGCGGCCATCCGAAATGCGCACGATGTCTTTTACTCCCGCACGCGCAAGCTTGCGCGGAATCGGAATGTAGCCGGCCTCCGGCATACCCGGTGCGCCTTTCGGGCCGATGTTCTTCAGCACGAGGATGTCGTCGGCGGTGACATCGAGATCGTCGAGGTCGATGCGATTGGCCATATCCTCGGCGTTCTCGAAGACAACGGCGCGCCCGGTGTGCTCCATCAAAGCCGGATCGGCCGCGGATTGCTTGATGATCGCGCCGCCGGGCGCCAGATTGCCCTCGAGTACGGCGATACCGCCCTGCGGATAGATCGGCTGGTCGAACGGTTTGACGACGTCCTGCGCGAACCCTCGCCCGCGCGCTCGATTTCTTCCCCGAGCGTGCGCCCCGTCACGGTGAGGGCATTCAGATTGAGCAAGGGCTTCAGTTCGCGAAGCAAGGTCGCCATGCCGCCCGAGTGATGGAAATCTTCCATATAGTGCTGGCCGGAAGGCTTCAGATCGACAAGCACTGGCGTTTCGCGGCCCATTCTATCGAGCGCCTTCATGTCGATCTCGAGTCCGCAGCGCCCCGCGATGGCCGCGAGATGGATAATGCCGTTCGTCGAACCGCCGATCGCAAGCAGCACGCGCATCGCATTCTCGAACGCCTCGGGCGTCAGGATCCTGTCGATGGTCAGACGTTCGCGTGCAATACGCACCGCCTGTTTTTTCCGCACGGCACAGGATGCTGAAGCAAAGCGAACTCGACCTGATGCGATGAAACTGCCGCGGGCTGCAGACGGATCTTTCCGTTATAGCCAGCTCGAGAATTCCTCGTCGGATTTTTTTACACCTCCGAATCGCGGTACCTGGCAGTCGTCGGCAGGGAACCCGGTGACCAGAAGCAGGAACGGCTTTTCGGTGGCGGGCCTTTGGCAGATTTCGTTGAGAAATCCCATCGGACTCGGCGTATGCGTAAGCGTCACCAGCCCTGCCTCATGGAGGGCCGTGATCAGGAAGCCTGTCGCAATGCCCGTGGAGTGCGACACGTAATAATGTTTGACACGTGTATCCTCCTCCAACTCAGTATGGTTCTGGGAAAAAATCGCAATCAGCACCGGTGCTATTTCGAGAAACGGCTTTCTTGCATCGGTTCCGAGCGGCTTCAACGCATCGAGCCATTCCTGCGGCGCTCGCGTGTCGTAAAACGTCCTCTCTTCTTCTTCGGCGGCCAATCTTATACGACGCTTCAGAAGCGGGCTCTTGACCACAACAAAATGCCACGGCTGAAGGTTAGCGCCTGAGGGCGCCGTGCCCGCCGCTCGCAATGCCAGCCTGATCACCTCGTCAGGAACCGGCTCCGCTGAAAAGTCGCGCACCGTACGTCGCCGCGCAATGCTTTCGTAGAACGTTCGGGCGCGCGACTCCATTTCCGATTGCGTTTGTCGCTGAAACCCACTTAGCGGATCGAACTGCGGCGCTTGCCCGATGGACGACAAGAGGTGATCCCGGAACGAGAAGTCATTGTTCATTGATGACATTACCGGTTACGCACGAGGTGAGGCAACGCATGACATAAGCATACTCAAATTGTGCAGAAACCTGTTTACCAGGAACGACAAACAACTCGCCAATCTCTGCCAGAGCGTCAAGCCGCGGCGCCGAATCTGAACATCGGCTTTCACGACTCTTAGGCATCGAAAGTCCAATTCTGGATGATGGCGCGTGATTTAGACTGACTTCAACGAGGTCGAAAGTGTTCGAGTGACCAACACTTAGCTTATCGAAACGAATTGGAATAGTCGGTTGATCCTGGACGTTCTTCCATTGGAAGGAGCGCGCGCATAAACCGGAAACAACGCGACACTAAAAAGAGAGGGAGTATCGGTCCGCATCCATAACCTGGCCAGAACAGACTGAGAGATCCAGGTAATACGTGACCTCTTCGAATAACCAGCAGGTCTCTTCATCGAATGACATCGATCTATCATGCTTAGCACTTCAGAACTACCTGGACTTCTCGCCGCCGTGCATCGCCTCAAACCGCTGGTCGACGCATCTCGAGATCGTTTCGACACTGAACGCCAGTTGCCGGTCGAACTGGTTGACGCACTAAAAGAAGCACGAATCTTCAGCATGCTGGTACCGCTCGCCCTAGGCGGACAGCAGCTTGACCCCCGATCGTTTCTGACAGTAGTCGAAGCGCTTGCGCGGCTTGACGGCTCCATCGGCTGGTGTGCGGTGATATCCGCCGGCTATGCCTGGCTGGCCGGGATGCTCGACGAAAGCTTCGCGAGAGAAGTGTTCACCGGGCAAGCGGTGCTCGCCGGTACGCTCAATCCAACAGGCCGGGCCACTCGAGCAGACGGTGGTTATCGCGTAAGCGGACGCTGGAGTTATGGCAGTTTCATTGGTTATAGCGACTGGGTACTCGGCAATTGCACGACATACGAAGGCGATGTACCCCTCGCCGGTTCGGACGGCGCGCCCGAATACCGCATCTGTCTTTTCCCTCGCCGCGATGTGCAGATCATCGATGTGTGGCATGTCAGCGGTCTGCGTGCAACCGGAAGCAACGACTACATGGTGCACGATCTCCTCGTGCCCGAGACACACACGTTGAAAATACCGGGATTCAGCCCTATACCTCGCGACCCGGGCCCGCTGTACTCGCTTCCCATGCCGAGTCTGTTCGTCACCTGCATTGCAGCGGTCGTGCTGGGAATTGCACGGGCCGCACTCGACGACGCACATGAGATCGCGCGGACCAGAAGAGCTGGCGGAACGTCAACGCTGCTAAGCGAGAAAGCCGTCGCACAGGTGGATATGGCGCGTGCGGAAGCACTGCTGCGCGCGGCGCGCGCTTATCTTTTCGATGAGGTCACAAGGCTGTGGGAGTGCGCGCAAGCTGGGGGCAGGATGTCACTCGAAGAACGCGCTGCAGTCCGGCTCGCATCGACTCATGCGACCGAATGCGCAATCGACGCGGTCACGCTCGCACGCCGTCTCGTCGGCGGTGCGGCACTCTTCGAGGGCAACCATCTGGAACGTTGTTTTCGCGACATCAACGCCGCAGGACAGCATCTCGCTATCGCAGCGACCACGAACTTCGAACTCGTCGGCCGCGCGCTATTCGGATTCGAACCGGGCACATCGAGGTTCTAGTCGCACTCGCGTGCTTGGGAGCGCTCACTTGCTGTTCTGCGCGAGCGTACCGCTGCTGTTGGCGCCGCCGAATAGTTGCGTCAGAAAGCTCTGATTCTGTTGCGCCTGAGCCATCAGCGTATTGAGCGCGGTGAATTGATCATTAAACATCGACGTCAGTTGCGCGGCGAAATCGTTCAGATCGTCCTGCTGTTTGGAAAGTGCAGTGATGTCGTCGGTCAGCGAAGTCGTGCGCGTCGCGATGATACCGGTACTGGACGTGTACGCGTCGAGTACCGCGTTCAGCTGCTGTGCAATACCGCCCGTATCGTTGAACAGCGCGCCGATCAGCGCCTGATTGTTCGTCACGGCGTCGTCAAGCGTGGGGAAGTTTGCATCCGCATCGATTTGCAGCTCTGCGAATGGCTGGCCACCGGTATCGGACTGGAACGTGATGCCGAGCGAAGCGAGCGTGCCCTGCAAGCCGCCGCTCGACACTGTGCTACCCACGATACTGCCGAGCGACGCGCCGATCTGGTTGATCATCTCGTCGCCGAGCAGCGTGCCGCCGCTGCCCTGAACGCCCGCAGCGCCCGGCGCAGCAAGCGTATTCAACTGGTCGATCACCGCGTTGTAGGCTGAGACGAAAGCGGACAGGTCGTCTTCGACAGAACTGTCGTCCGATGCAATCGTAAGCGTTTGCTTGCCGAGCGTCGTCACGTTGTTGGGATCGAGCGTCAACGTGACGCCGGGGATCGCGCCGCTAACCGTGTTGGTCGAAGCCGTGACGAGCTGGCCATTGACGGTCAACTGCGCGTCCTGCGCGGCGGTCGTCTGCGACCAGAAGGCGCCGGCGGAGCTGATCGTCGACGAGCCGGCCGGAGCATTGGGATCCGTGCTGGTCGACGACGTGACCGCCAGTTTCGACAGCGGGCTTCCGCTCGTCGTGTCCACGTTGACGCCGATCGTTCTCGACGCGCCAGCCGCTGCGGACTGCAGCGAGATCGATTGGCCATTCGCGCCCGTAATGACGGTTGCCTTGACGCCGGGATTGCCGGATGCCGAATTGATCGCGTCCGCAATTTCTTGCAGGCTGTCGTTCGACGAATCGACGCTGACCTGAAACGACTTTGAGCCGGAGTCGCCGCCCAGCGATATGGTCAACGTGCCGGTGCCCATCGCGGCGGCGTCGGCATTCGAAAACGAACCGGACGTGATCGATTGAGCCTGCGCGACTTGCGTGACGTTGAGCAGGTAGCTAGCCTCCGATGCGCCGTCGCCCGCTTTCGCGGTGATGCCTTCGCCGCTCATCGTCGCAGTGAACGACGAGAGCGCGTTGCCGTTCAGAAACGGGGCGATGGCCGACTGCAGGCCCGACATTGCAGCGGATAGCGTCGCGAGGCCGGTAATTTCGGTGTTGTCGTTCCCGGCCTGCGCGGTAATCGCGGCTGCGGGACCGGCGGTCTTCGCTTTCACCAGTGCGGACACGAGTGAACTGACGTCCAGCGGACTGCCGGTCGCGCCGGCAATCAACGATTGAGCGGCCTGCTTGACGGATGCTGCTGCGGCGGCTGCCGCGGCTGCAGCCGTCGCGGTAACGGGTGAACTCATCCAAAAGGCTCCATGCGGCCGGTCAAGCCGGCGAAGGTTCGAACATCGGGATTTCTGCGTCGCGCTGTGCCGGTCTCAGTCGTTTCAGACCGCGGCCATACCTCACCGGTCCGATGGCCCTGCTAGAGGGACGTCGGCGTATGCCCGCACGGCGCCAGTGCACGCAAGTGGGTCGACCTGTCAACGAGCGCCCGCGAACGAGCCGTGCTGAAAGGCATTCGGCTCATTCGGGAGCGCTATGGCGCCTGAACTAGTTGGAGGGCAACCTTATTGCAAAAGCTTGAGCACTTGTTGCGGCTGCGCATTCGCTGTCGCGAGCACCGCGATACCGGCTTGCTGCAGCACTTGCGCGCTGCTCAGGGACGCCGTGGTTGCCGCGAAGTCAGCGTCCGTGATTTGCGACTGGGCACTCGACAGGTCGGTCGACTCGTTCTGCTGCGATTGGGAGATCGCGGTAAAGCGGTTCTGCGCTGCGCCGAGGGATGCCTGAATGTTGTTGATCGTGGCAAGCGCATTGTCGATCGACAGCAACGCGTTGTTCGCACCGAGTGTCGTACTGACGTCGATCTGCGACACAGCGGTTGGCACGTTCAGCGAATTGATGTTCGCGAGCGCGCTGCCGGCAGGCTGTGCCCCCGCGACCGCCGAACCGATCGTGCTGGTTGGCGCCCCTCCCACGAACGCAATGCCCGAAACCACGCCATTTGCGGAAGTGACGTTAAAGAGAGCCCCTGCCGCCGACGCACTAAGCTGGTTTCCGTTCTGATCGACGAACTTAACACCCCCGCTACCGTTCGATTCGATGTTGATCGAGGTGACCGCATTTGGTGTGTCGGCCGCAGCGTTCGATCCAGTCGTCGGATCAACGTTAATGCCGGAGATCGTGCCGAAGACCGTGCCCGATGCAGCGTTCGTGCCGCCAGCGGCGACCACGCTCGAGATCGCGGTGAGTTCCGTCGTAGGCGAGAGCGCGCCCGTGCCGAGTACCGAAAGCGACGAGACGCCATTGGTCGTCGTGGTCGTAAACAGAGCCGCCGATGCCGCCGATGAGATCGCATCACCGTTCTGATCCTCGAACGTGAAGCCACCGCTGCCGTTCGAGATGATGTTGATCGACGTGATCGCGCCCGGGTTACCACTCGTGTTGACCGCACCTGACGCGGTCAGATTCAGGCCCGAGATCGTGCCGAGCGTGTTGCCCGCTGCGACGACACCGCCGCCGATCGACGCCGCCGAAACGCCCTGGCTCAGGTCTAGCGCCACGGTCTGGCCGACGTTTGCGCCGACCTGAACGTTGACGATACCGGCCTGGCCGTTCAGCAGGCCAATGCCGTTGAACTGCGTCTGAGAAGCGATACGGTTGATCTCGCTCTCCTGCTGCTTCACTTCCTGCTGCAGTGCTGCCTGGTTCGCCGGCGTCAACGTACCGCCCGCTGCTTCCCCAGCCAGTTGGCGAATACGCTGCAGACTTGCCGTGATCTGGGAGAGGCCCGTGCTGGCCGTTTGCACCAGCGACACGCCGTTGTTCGCGTTCGATACACCCTGGCTCAGGCCGTTGATCTGCGTTTGCAGCGAGGTGGAAATGGCGAGGCCCGCTGCGTCGTCCGCCGCGCTGTTGATGCGCTTGCCCGACGACAGGCGAGTAATGGCTTGCGATAAGGCGCTACCCGAGGCGTTCAGGTTCTCCTGAGCGACCAGCGACGGAATATTGCTATTGATGCTAAGCATGAGCTGCTCCATAGAATGGTTAATCCTGAACAAGGCGACATTGAGCAGGGCCGAACACTTATTCGTTGCTCGCCGCCTCAGGCTGCATTGACGGCAACGAGGCGGGCCGCTTTAGATCAAAGAGCTTCGTTGTCGGCAAAGAGCAAAAGAAAGTCGCCTATAAGCAAACGCAGCGAAAATCGCTGGGACAACATGTCGTCCGGAATATCGTACGAGGAAGACAGATGAATGGCGGCGACAGTGCTTTTCCATCGCTGTTAGCGAATGACGATGAAGTAAGTCTCAGCAAGCGCGATCAACGCAGCGGATCCAACGCAACCGGATCGACTGAACGCTGGGACGCGATTGGCAAGCAGAGCGGCGACTCGTCTCGAAAGGCTGCGGTGACCCTCAGCAAGCGTCTTCTCGAGATAGCCAGACAGTCATCCAGCACATTAAGCGGTCGACAGGTGATTGACTGCATGGCGACACTGCGCGAGTGGTATCGAGAAGACGCATGCCAGAGCTTAGGATTGGTTTTGGCCACCCGGATCGGCAACGATCAATCGTTGCGCGACTCGCTCGATGGCGCGGACATTGCAACCTGCCTCAGCACGTTAAGCAAATGGAACAAGGAATTGGCCTGCCGAACTGCGGCGATGGAACTGGCAAAGACACTGGAAGCAGACGCAAATCTTCGCAACAGTTTGAGCGGACACGAGCTTTCGATATGCTTGAACGCCTTGAGTACATGGCATGACGACGATTCGTGCACGCGAGCGGGGATCGCGCTCACGCGCCGCATTGCGTCGGATCGACCGCTGCTTGACGGACTCAATGGAAGTGCGGTGGCCGGCGCCATGAAGGCGCTTGGCTTGTGGCACAAGCATCGGGTATGTTTCGACGCGGTCACGCGTCTGGCAAATCGCCTCGCAACCGACGAAGGGCTGATACGACAATTAAATGGAACCCGGCTAGCAAGTTGCCTCGGC
Organism: Paraburkholderia sp. SARCC-3016; assembly: GCF_031119615.1. Lineage (NCBI taxonomy): Bacteria > Pseudomonadati > Pseudomonadota > Betaproteobacteria > Burkholderiales > Burkholderiaceae > Paraburkholderia > Paraburkholderia sp. SARCC-3016. The sequence continues at coordinate 102,460 of NZ_JAVHZD010000031.1, forward strand.
GCCTTGAGCAAATGGAGTACAGAGCACGCGTGCCGCGTCGCAGGGCGAAGGCTCGCAAAGCGCGTATGTGATGACGGAGAATTGCGGGATCATCTGAACGGAAGGCACTTAGCCGTTTGCCTTGATGCACTGGCAAGATGGAAATCGGACGACTTATGCCGTAGCGCTGCAACCAAGCTCTCGCGACGCCTCGCGTCGGATGCATCGGTATGCAATCGGCTCACCGCCAAGCACGTGATCAACTGTTTTATTGCTCTACATAACCTGGGCGGCAATACTGCTTACCGAGCGGTAATACGGCTATCTCATCGGCTCTTAGCCGACGATCTGTTGCTCAAACAATTCGATGGCAGTGGGGCCACGGAATGCTTAAGAGCGCTATCGAGCTTTCAGAGCGAAAACGTTTGCCACGAAGCAGCGAAGCGGCTGGCAAAGCGAATATTGACGGACGACGCGCTTTTTTCTCCGCCCCATCACATATATGCGCAGGTTTGTCTGGAACTGTTATCGGTCTGGAATACAGACGATATCTTTACGAAGGCGGCCACGCAGATACTTCAACGAATCCGGGTACACACGAGTTCGTACTGAAGCGCCCCTTCACAAGGTCCCGACGACTTCCACCTTCCAGATACAGAAAGAAGCGTGACCGCTCGCGCGGCAGGCTTGCAGGCACGTTGCACTGCGAGGCTTGAACGGCACTTTGCTCTCACAACGCCGACTACTGCTCTTGGCGAAAGAAGAATGGAATGACTTTCGAGCAAAAACGTTTACTCACTACTCCACACGCCAGAAGTCCAAGCTATTACTAGTCATGATCCATTTCGTCAAACGTGCACTTGAAAACAAGCCGGAAATTTCGAAGGAGGAATGGTCCGAACTTGTAGGAAGGAGCTGGAGCATGGAGTGTGAATTCGACGGAGAAATTGAGCGCGAACTACGCACGGCGTCATGGTCTATGGGGGATTTGCGGTTTGATGCTCTGGATCTGTCCAGACAGCAGTGGAAATGGCAGCCAGGTTCCGGGGTAGATGACTGGAGAAAACATACGCTGCTCCTGTTCATGTCAGAAAGCGGACTTCTCCAGATCGAACAACAGGGAGAGGTCATCGAGCTGGAGGCACAAGGCCTGCTTATACTTGACGCCAACATCGAATATACCCAGACATCGGGACCCGACACCCGCGCAGTTATCATTCGCCTGCCGAGATCGGCGCTGGAGGGAAAGGGAAAGTTGCTATCCAGTCGCGAGATTTTGACGCCCGATCCTTCGTCACCAGACGTTGCGTTGCTCATGTCATGGCTTGCAGGCGCCACCGCTTATGGCGAGCAGTGTAGTTCGTACGGCGGCAGAATGTTCGCGGAGCACTTCATCGACCTTCTGGAGATACTCACAGACAGCCTGACAGCATCGAAGCGCCTGATGAGGTCGCATGACAGATTGAGAAAGGTCAAGCGTTTTATTGCGCGAAACCTGGGAAACGAGGATATCGACCCGGACTCGGTGGCGAGCGCGATGGGAATGTCCGCTCGTCAATTGATGAGACTGTTCGAACAGGACGGCTCGTCGGTAATGCGTTACCTTTTACAGCAGCGCCTCGAAAAAGCGAAAGGCATGCTGATTCATGGAGGCGACGACCTCCGCATAGGCGACGTTGCATGGCAGTGCGGATTCGTCAGTGCTTCGCACTTCAGCAGAGCATTCAAGCGGCAATTTGGGGAAAGTCCGACCGATCTCCAGCGAAGCGTGCGAGAGAAACGCACGACGAAACAGAGTTTCCGCTAGGGTACGTTACACACTGTAGAGCGTACCCTATCGAAGATCTCGCTCGTGTTCGGACAGTTACTCGTCGCCTTTCATATCTTCGCTGAGGCTGCAAGCGACCGCCTTACGCATCATATGAAGGTGAAAATCTTCTCGCGAGACAATCTCGACTTCGGCAAAGTCGCGTTGAAGTCCTGATCGCTTCGATAACCGAAGGCCGCAAGAACGACGCTCGTCAGCCCCCGTTGCCGAAGCCCGAGCTCATGATCGAGCACGCCTGAATCAAATCCTTCCATCGGTGTCGCGTCAATTCCCAATACCGCTGCTCCGAGCAACAGTCCGCCGAGTGCAAGATAGACCTGTTTTTCGAGCCACTGCGGAATGTCGCGCAGTTCGTAGCGGTGGAGGTCCACGTATGTTCGGCGGCTTTGGTCCTGGCGCGCTTTCGACTCAGCGTTATGAAAGCGCCCGTCACGGTCCTCCTGCTGGAGGATCGTCTCGAGATGCGTGTTGTCCATCTCCACGCTCATGCACAGAACTACCACGTGGGATGCATGCAGTATCTTCGGGCTGTTGTACGCATATTGACCCTGCGCCGCCGCGGCGATTCGAGCACGCCCTTCCGGGCTTGATGCGACGACATAGTGCCATGGCTGCGAATTGACGGAAGAAGGACTGTTTTGCAAGACCGCCAGCAGTTGATCGACAGCAGCTTGTGGCAGGACGCGTCCAGGTTCAAAAGCCTTGACGGTATGTCTCGTTTGGACCGTATCTGCGAGATTCATCGTATAGCTCCTTCACACTTGCGCAGCAAGCATTCAATTCAATCCACACTTCCATCATGTCCTGGTACGGCCGACAAAGTAATCGGAATGGCCAGATATCTCTTTCATTTTTAGAGTGAAGATGGTCTTCCTTTAGCTGATTCATGGGTAAGAGCGCATCCAATGCGTTCTTAAGCCAAGCTAATCGCCCGGGCGGAATCCATACCATGTCGCGTCTTTCATCATCGCGATGCGTGTTCGAGCAACGGTGCAATCACCGCTGTCAGTACCCCATTGAGACCGATCGCGAGACCGCCGAAAGCGCCTGCCGTCTCGCTGACCATCAGCATCCTGGCGGTGGCGAGGCCATGGCCGACTGTGCCCGCTGCAAGTCCGTGCGCCCGCATGTCGGCAACTCGCAGAAGCTTCATTACCGCGCCAACCAGCAATGCGCCGCTTATACCAGTGAAAAGCGTAAAAGTGGCCGTCAATGCGGGATCGCCCCCAATGTTCCGGGAAATGCTCATGGCGATCGGCGTAGTCGCCGAATGAGCGATAAGCGAGGACGTCACCACGGGCGCGGCACCGGACCATCTGCTGATCAGCATCGCCGTAGCGGCGGTTGCGACCGAGCCGGTAACCAGAGCGGGAACAAGTGAACGCGCCTTGCTCTGTATGTGACGCAAGTTGCGATACATCGGAACTGCGAGCGCAACCGTCGCCGGGCCCAGCAGCAGATGAACGTATTGCGCGCTGTCGAAATACAGCGAATAAGGAATGTGCAACGTCGCCAGCAAGATGACGAGCATGAGCACGGCAACGAGAACGGGATTCGCGAGCGGATGGCCTCTTGCTAAACGCTGAGCGCCTAATCCTGCGCGGTAGGCTACGAGCGTAGCCAGCAGGCCCCAAAGGGGAACATGTGCGATGTCTTGAATAGCAGCGGCAATTTCAGTCTTCATGGTTGCTTGTCGGATCTGGAAAATATGCTGTCGAGCGAAGTCATCACCCATGCCGTCGTCGCAAGTCCTGCGACCGTCGATCCAACGATGGCAAGAGCAATTCGCCACCAGTCGGCCGCGAGTTGATTCAGACCGGCGACCAGGCCAGTGGCTGCGGGTACGAACAACAGGGCGAGCCAGGACAACAGGTCCCGACTAAAACGATCGAGCTCCTGCGACGGGCCGTCCCTTAGCAACAGCCACGCGAATAGCAGAAGCATTCCAATTAGCGGCCCCGGGATTGAAATGTGCGCAGCTCGTGCCACGAGTTCGCCGGTCATCTGGCATATCAGCAGTGTGGAGAGGGAATTCAGCATGGTTGCGGCCCACCCGGGCCGTGGCATCAAGAACGGTAGTCGAATAGTCCACCGCACGAGCCGATTGAAAAATCAATCCAGCCGGATAGAAGTTTCACTGCATGAGTGAAAATGTCCTCGAGCGACGTTTTGTTTGAGGCATCGATGGGGCGATCCTTGCGTGAAAGCATGCGGTCCTATCGTGGATGAACGATCGCGTATGCTCGTCAGCCGCCAGCGGAAGACGCGCCCGGCCGGTTCGCGTAGAGTTCCTGCACATCACTTATCTGCGACCCAGAAAGGGAATTGGATGACGGCTCGATTGCACAGTACTGTGGGCCGATTGGCCTTGGCATTCCTCGTAGCTGCGAACCTCGCTATCGGTGCGCGACCCGGTCAGGCAGAACCTATGGTCGCTGAAGATAGTCCACTCGTTACGGTAGCGCGATCAGACCAGATGCCCTGGAATGCCGTAGTTCTCGACGGCCGGGGCCGGACATTCGTCAGTTCTCCTCGCTGGACCGGCAATCGCGGACCTCAGGTGGCAATCGTTGGACCACGCGGCGATCTCGTGCCTTACCCTTCCGCTCAATGGAATAACTGGACGCCAGGCAGCGACCCGGCGCAAGCGTTCGTGAGCGTGAACGCAATCCATCGCGGCACCGATGGCGATCTTTGGATCGTCGATACGGGTTCGCCGGTGTTTGGCGCGAGGCCGGTAAAGAATGGCGCGAAAGTCGTCAGACTCGACCCGCGTACCGATGCCGTGGTACGAATCTACCGCTTTCCCGCCAGTGCAATTCGCGAGCACACGTACATCGACGATATCCGCATCAACGGCACACGCGCCTATCTGACCGATGCCGGCGAAGGCGCGATACTTGTGCTCGATCTAAAGACAGGAACCGTGCAGCGCCGCTTCGATGGAAGGGGCTTTGCGCGCGCAAGGCCTGGTGATCTGATCGTCGTGGAGGGTCGTGTTGTGCGTGGGCCGGACGACACGCCGCTCCATGTCAACGCCGATCCGTTGGAACTGAGTCCCGACGGGAAGTACCTTTACTTCGGACCGCTCTCCGGCCCGATGTACCAGATCGAAACTCGCTATCTCGACGACGCCGAAACAAGCGACGCGGACCTCGCACGGCACGTCAGACGGTGGTTCGATCTACCGCCAGTCGGCGGCACGGCGATGGATGACGAGGGCAATCTCTACTACACCGTCCTCGCCGACAATTCGTTAAAGCGGCGAAGTGCCAACGGTACGATCAGCACGATTGTGCGCGATGCACGTCTGCGCTGGGTCGATGCTCCATTCCTCGACGGCCTGGGAAACATTTATTTACCAGTACCGCAACTTGACGGTGCGGCGGTATTTCATCACGGGAAGTCCACCGTGCGCTATCCGATTCTGCTTTTCCGGATGAAGCTTCCTGCGTGAGAGGTAGTCGGGAAGATCGCTTTCTGGCAATCGGGTAGCGGGTGTTCGTCGCGTCATCGCAAATCCGATGACACACACTCGACGCGCGGCACGAATTCACTTATGAAATAGCCAAATTTCATATTTGAAACCACATCTCACACGGACAACAAAAAATCTCAAAAAAATCATTGGGTTGGGTCTTCGAGATTGTTTGGCCCACTACTTGCGTAGCCGTCGTTCGTCACGGAGATATCAACAATGAACTCAACTAGCAAAGCCTCGACCCTCTCGAGCGCCGGCGCGCGCTTCCGCGCCGCAGTCGCCGCCGAAAAGCCGCTGCAGGTCGTCGGCGCGATCAACGCGAATCA
>NZ_JAVHZD010000032.1:0-106717 GCF_031119615.1 Paraburkholderia sp. SARCC-3016
GACAAGCGGTCTTAGGAAGACAAAACATTCTACCAACTCCTTGGCTCACAGAACGACATGGCTACGATCCGACTTCCAGTGCAACCGCTTCGTCGGGCGTGCGAAAGCTCATCGTCACCAGCACGGGCCCGAAGATTTCTTCCTGCGCAAGCGTCGACGCGGGGGCGACGCCGGTCACGAGCGTCGGCGGATAGAAACAGCCGCGGCTCGGCACGCCGGTTTCGGGTGATTGCCAGATCTGGCAGCCTTCGCGGCGCCCTGCTTCGACGAGCGACTCGATCCGCTCGAGTTGCACCGGATCGACGATCGCGCCGATATCGATGCCCTTGTCGAGCGACGGCCCGACACGCAGCGTCGCCATGCGGCGCTTCAGCTTTTCGATGAAGCGCGCTTCGACGCCTTCCTGCACGAGCAGACGCGAGCCTGCACAACACACCTGGCCCTGATTGAACCAGATCGCGTCGACCACGCCTTCGACGGCGCCGTCGAGATCGGCATCGTCGAACACGATGAACGGCGACTTGCCGCCGAGTTCGAGCGTCAGCGATTTGCCGGATCCCGCGGTAGCCTCGCGAATCAGGCGGCCGACCTCGGTCGAACCGGTGAACGCGATCTTGTCGAGGTCCGGATGATCGACGAGCGCCGCACCGGTGCGGCCATCGCCCGTCACGACGTTGAGCACGCCGGCCGGCAAGCCGGCGCGCTGCGCGAGTTCGGCGAACAGCAAGGCGGTGAGCGGCGTGTATTCGGCCGGCTTCAGCACGACGCAATTGCCGGTTGCGAGCGCGGGTGCAATCTTCCACGCAAGCATCAGCAGCGGGAAATTCCACGGCACGATCTGACCGATCACGCCAAGCGGCGAATAGTCGGCGAATTCGCTGTCCTGCAGTTGCGCCCAGCCCGCGTGATGCAGAAAGTGCCGGGCGACAAGCGGGATATCGAGGTCGCGCGTTTCGCGAATCGGCTTGCCGTTGTCGAGCGCCTCGAGCACCGCGAACAGACGGCTATGCCGCTGCACCATGCGCGCGAGCGCATACAGATGCCGCGCGCGCCCCGCGCCGCCGAGCGCACGCCATGCGGGCTGCGCGGCACGCGCGGCGGCGACCGCCGCATCGACATCGGCTGCGTCGCCCTGCGCGATCTGCGCGAGTTCGTCGCCCGTTGCCGGCTCGTGCGTCGCGAAACGCTCGCCTGAAGACGGCGCGCGCCACGCGCCGCCGATGAAATGACCGAAGACGCCGTGATGCTGCGCGAGCCACGCGCGCGCGGGCTTGTCGTCCTCCGGTGCGGGACCGTAATCCATCGATGAAAAATACTCGGCTACGCTCATGAGAATCGGAGTGCTTGCGGATGCAATGTTATGCAACGGGATGGCGATTGAAGGACGAGTAACGGCCGCTCGCGTGGTGCTCGAGCTGACGCTCGATATCGGCCAGCAGACTCGACGCGCCGATACGGAACAGCTCGGGTTCGAGCCACGCGCGGCCCAGCTCTTCCTTCATCAGGATCTGGTAAAGCAACGCGGTTTTCGCATCGGATACGCCGCCGGCCGGCTTGAAGCCGATCAGCACGCCCGTGCGCGCGTGATATTCGCGAATCATGCGCACCATCACGAGCGACACGTCGAGCGTTGCGTTGACGCCTTCCTTGCCCGTCGACGTCTTGATGAAATCGGCGCCGGCCATCATGCACACCATCGATGCGCGGGCGACGTTCGACAGCGTGCGGATATCGCCGGTCGCGAGAATCGCCTTCAGATGCGCATGGCCGCACGCGGCGCGAAAGTCCCGCACCTCTTCATATAGTGCGCGCCAGTTGCCGGTCAGCACGTGCTCGCGCGTGACGACGATGTCGATTTCCCCGGCGCCATCGGCAACCGACGCTTCGATCTCCTTCAGTTTCAGCTCGTGCGGATTGAGACCGGCGGGGAAACCGGTCGACACGGCCGCGACCGGAATACCGCTGCCGCGCAGCGCATCGACCGCCGTCGCGACGAAACGGTGGTACACGCACACGGCACCGGTCGTGATGCCATGCGGCGCGATGCCGAGTTCGGCGAGGATATCGGCGCGCACCGGCTGGCGCGCTTTCGCGCACAGGCGCCGCACGCGGCCTTCGGTATCGTCGCCGTTCAGCGTCGTCAGATCGATACACGTGATCGCTTTCAGAAGCCAGGCGGCCTGCGCATCTTTCTTGACGGTGCGGCGCGTGCCGAGCGTGGCGGTGCGACGCTCGACGGCCGACTGATTGACCCGCATGTCGTCGAACCACGAAGGGTCGAACGGCGCGCCCGGATTGCGCGCGGGATGAACGATGGCGCCACGCGACAGCGCGACCACGGAGGAGGACAAGGTAGAAGCTTCTGGCATGAGACGTTCGCGGTTTTGTGCAATGCACAGCAACGGCTGATGGTTTGTTCGCAATGAATCGTATGTCAATGAGAGAATCTTAACAAGTGGCGTTACGTTGATTTCACGCCACTGTTTGTCGACGACGGGACGCGCATGCGCTGGCGTCCCGTCGCACAAGGCTTCCGCGCCGATGCACACGCTTCTCGGGGTTTTCACCTAATCCGGCTATAGCGTGGCGAAGCGGACGGAATGTGCGGCACATACGTTGCTAAATGCCAAGGCTCAACCGAAGTGTGGCTCGCGTGAGCGCGGCGGCGTACGGCCCGCCAAGCGCGGCGTCGCGTCGATTTCACGAGATCGCGCGCTATTGCCAGTACACTTTGATATCGACGGATTCAACGGACCCGTACCGGGTGCGCTTTGCAGCGATTTTTGTTTTAGCTCACGGAGAAATGCTCATGGCAAACGACAAAATGCTTGCGCAGATGACAGACAAGCCGGGATTCATCGCCGCTCTCGATCAGAGCGGCGGCTCGACGCCCGGCGCATTGCGGCAATACGGGATTCCGGACGACGCTTACAGCGGCGACGCCGAGATGTTCAAGCTCATGCACGAGATGCGCGCGCGCATCATTACCGACCCGTCGTTTAGCGGCGACAAGGTGATCGGCGCGATCCTGTTCGAAATGACGATGGACGGTCAGGTGCAAGGCAAACCCGCGCCGTCGTTCCTGTGGGAAGACCGCGGCGTCGTGCCGTTCCTCAAGGTCGACAAGGGCCTGCTCGACGAAGCCGACGGCGTGCGTCTGATGAAACCGATTCCCGGCCTCGACGCGCTGCTCGAGCGCGCGGTGAAACTCGGCATCTTCGGCACCAAAATGCGTTCGCTGGTCAACCAGAATTCCGCTGCGGGCATTGCCGCGATCGTCAGGCAGCAATTCGAATTCGGCGCGCAGATCAGCAAGCACGGGCTCGTGCCGATTCTCGAACCGGAAGTATCGATCAAGACGCCCGACAAGGCGGGCGCGGAAAAGGTACTGCTCGCCGAACTGCACAAGGGCCTCAATGCGCTGCCGGAAACGAGCCAGGTCATGCTGAAGCTCACGCTGCCGGAAGTGCCCGACTTCTATCGGCCGCTCGTCGATCATCCGCGCGTCGTGCGCGTCGTCGCACTATCGGGCGGTTATACGCTCGACGATGCGTGCGAGCGCCTCGCGTCGAACCATGGCGTGATCGCGAGCTTCTCGCGTGCGCTCATCAACGACCTGAAGAAATCGATGAGCGACAGCGAGTTCAATAAGACGCTCTCGAAGGCCATCGATCAGATTTACCAGGCGTCGGTCGTCAAGAACTGAGCCGCGCGCACCGGTCGCGGTGCGCAACGAGGCGGGGCCGGCTCATATGCCGGCCCCGAGGTCAGCCCCGACACCAGCCCCGCCCTTCTGGTACGGCGCTTCCCGCAAACCAAGCACGCCGCCCATCAGCACGAAATCCACCAGCGACTTCGCCTCCATCTTTTTCATCGCCTGATTGCGATGGAATTTCGTCGTGTTTTCGCTGAGGTTCATTTCCGCGGCGATCTGCCGATTGCGCAAGCCGTTGACGACGCGCGCCATCACCTGCCGTTCGCGTGGCGTCAGCAACGCATAGCGGCGCCGCAATTCCGCAATGGATCGGTCCGCTTCGCGGCGTTCCTCGTCGCCGGCAAGAGCGAGCGTCACTGCATCGAGCAGATCCTGGTCGCGAAACGGTTTGGCCAGGAAATCGGCGGCCCCGGCCTTCATCGCCTTGACCGACATCTCGATATCGCCGTGCGCAGTCATGAAGACAATCGGAATCCTCATATGTTGTGCGGCGATCTGTTCCTGCACGACGAGTCCGCTTTGCCCGCGCAATCGCACGTCGAGTATCAGACAGGTGGGCACATCCGGCCTCTCGTAAGCGAAGAATTCCTGCGCGGTCGAAAAGACTTCGACGCGCATGCCAACCGACGTCAACAATGCGCGTACCGCTTCGCGCACCGAATCGTCGTCGTCGATTACGTAGACCATTGCGCCTTCCGCAATCGTCGCGGCAGGCGTTGCGAGCTCACTTTTGATCATGCTTGCGCTTCATCACCCGAATGAGCGCAATTCAATAATCAATGCGCCCGCATTAATGCACTAACCACGCGCTTGAAAACGCGATAGAACGGTTAATCAAGTGCTTTAGCGGATCTTGTCACGTTTTTTAAATGAATGTCGCATCCGAATATCAGTCATTACTGTATGGAATGGGATGCGTTAATCGCTGCTCTGGATGTCTGAAGAATCGCGCACGGAGCGGACCCGGCTGCGCTGCTTCGGGTCTATGCAAGCGATGAGGAATCCGACGCAGTCGCGTAGTCCTGCGTCATGACCGCGGGAGCGGACGCGTCGGCAGATTGCTGCTCGTCGTGCGTGTCGCGTGGCGCGGCCGGACGCCCGGCGGCCGGTCGTCCGACGACGACGTGCCGGCAAAACCACCTGACCCATCCGACCATCGCAAGCAGCACGAGCCCTGCGCCGCCGAGTACCGGTTCGCGAAGCGCGACAATCGCGAGAAACGCGAACGCACGCGCGCCTGCAAATAGTGCAAAGCCCGCGATAGCGGCAGACAACGCATCGACAACGCCAAGCGCACGCGCGAATTTTGCGGCGGATGGCGCGGCAGCGGGCCCATGCATTTAACGTTCTCCTTGTCGCTAACGAGGGGTGGCAATCAGACCGCGGACGGCGCTTCGTCGAGAAAGCCGGTCACAGCCTGCAGTCTTCCGTTCGCATCGACCTGACCGAAATCGGAGCCTTTGATAATCGGAACACCTTCAGGCGTCGACAATTCCCACGAGAATCTGAGGCGGTCCGCGAAACTGTCGACCGCGGTCGTACGGCGAAACCTATGTTGCGGGAAGCGCTCATGCACGGCGCGCATCATCGCGTCGATGCCCTCGTGGCTTTGAGCGGACAGCAGCGGGTCGGCATACGTCGCGTCGTTTGCCCACGTCGCGACGATCAGCTCCATGCGGCGCGACGCATCGGTTTCATTCCAGGTGTCGAAATAGCGGTCGATCAAAGCGGTATGCGCACTCATTGCAAACTCCTTCAGAGAGGTTGATCGGTTGATCCAGAGCCCGGCTTGCGAAGTCGAACGTTCGCGGCAAGCTCTGACTGAAGGTTCTGCGATGCGCAGCCGCAAGTCGATTACGTGCGAGGTAAAGGGTTCGCAAGGCATCTTTCCGAACCCCACGCACTGCGTAAGACAGCAGCAGATCAAAACGGCCTACGAAAGACAAAACACGCGCGGGCCCGGATGTATTCCGCGGAAAGCACGCTGCGGCGACGGCTTCGCATTCCGTTACCTCGGAGGTAATGGATTTCGTGCGTGCATTGGCTATCATCGCCGCCATGGACACGCACATCGTTTCCCCGAGCGAGCGCGCGACACCGCCGCCAGGCAGGACAGTCGGCGACCTGTTGCGCGAATGGCGCCAGCGGCGCCGCATGAGCCAGCTGCTGCTGGCGTCGGAGGCGGACGTCTCGACGCGTCATTTGAGCTTTGTCGAATCGGGGCGGGCCACGCCGAGCCGGGAAATGATCATGCATCTCGCCGAACGGCTCGACGTGCCGCTGCGCGCGCGCAATGCGCTGCTCGTCGCGGCAGGCTATGCGCCGCTCTTTCGCGAGCGGCCGCTATCCGATCCGCAACTGGGCGCCGCACGCGAAGCGGTCGAGCGGGTATTGAAGGGACACGAGCCCTATCCGGCCGTCGCTGTCGACCGGCACTGGACCATCGTCGCCGCAAACCGCGCGCTGGGGCCGCTCGTCGCGGCCGCTTCGCCCGCGCTGCTCGCTCCTCCGGTCAACGCGTTGCGCCTCTCGCTCCATCCGGACGGCATCGCGTCTTCGATCGTCAACTGGCACGCGTGGCGCGCGCACCTGCTCGCACGGTTGCAGCGCCAGGTCGAAGTGAGCGGCGACGCAACGCTCGCCGCCTTGCACGACGAACTGGCCGGCTATGCGACCCCGTACGGCACACGGGATGCAAGGCCCGAAGAGGCAACGCCGCTCGACCCGATCGCGGTGCCGTTGCGGCTCGACACCCCGCACGGCGTGCTGTCGCTTTTCAGCACGACGACCGTGTTCGGCACGCCAGTCGACGTCACCTTGTCGGAACTCGCCATCGAAGCGTTCTTCCCGGCCGACCAGCAGACGGCCGACACGTTGCGCGCACTAGCCGCCGCGCAGTCAGCCGGCACGGACGACGAGGCCGCTTGAAAGCCTGCGGGGGGCCGCACGGCCCCCCACACAAGGCGGAATTTTCAATACCGCTGAGAGAAATCCGCCTTTCGCCAGGCACCGCCGCTTTAGAGCGCGGTTCAAGTTACAAATGACGCGAGCGCCGGCATCTGCTGTTACATCCAATTCGCATAGACGTTACAAATTCACGCTTCGCATCCGGCGCGGGAATGCCAGCAGTTTTTACCGCGAAGACCAATCCCTTGCTTTTCCCTTTCTCAAAAGAATTCACCACTCCAGCGGCCCCGGACACCCTCCGGGCGGTTTCGGCACTTTTTCCCAGACGCTTACCTGGTAAGGCTTCTGGCGTGTTCGTCCAGGATGGTTGCTGATCCGTCCATGAGTATTACGCCTTTGTGAAAAACTTACCGGAATTGCGTCGAGTTTTCGCGACATTTTTTTGAGAAAAGGATTGCTTTCTGCAAAACGTGTTCATACAATTCGGTCCGTGCTGTTACTAAATGTAACGACCTGTATCAAAGAGTCGCCAGTTGTTTCAGAGCGACCTCGAGCACCGGAGCAAACGTTTCCGGCGACTCAAAGACCATAACGGCATGGCAATGCCGACGAACAATCGGGGCTTCGGGAACGAAAAAATGGACCGTAGCAGCGAGACGCTGGAATCTATCCGCGAAATTAACCTGTCGTACATCATGCTCGCGCAACGTATGTTGCGCGAGGACAAGCCCGTCGGGATGTTCCGGCTGGGTCTGTCGTCGGAATTGGCCGATTTGCTGGCCGGTCTGTCGCTCGCGCAGATCGTCAAGCTGGCCTCTTCCGACCAGCTTTTATGCTTTTTCCGCTTCAACGATCACACGATGCTGTCGGCATTGACGCAAACGTCGAAGCACGCGGAAGTCGCATCGACGCATGCGGCGATTCTGCTTGCCGGCCAGCCCGCAGAGCAGTTTGCCTGAACGAGAGGCCGCCATGCTCAAGCGAAGCTTGACCGAAGACGCACAAGAAGTGTTTCGCGCCATCGCGCTGATCGAACTCGGCGCGCGCATGCAGGTGCTGGAAAGCGAACTGACGCTTTCCCGCGACCGCATGATCCGTCTGTACCGCGAAGTGAAAGGTGCATCGCCGCCGAAAGGCATGTTGCCGTTCTCAGCCGACTGGTACATGACCTGGCTCGCGAACATCCATGCGTCGCTGTTCTATAACACGTACCTGTTTCTGAAGAACGAGGCGCGCTGCTCGCACCTCGACGCGCTGACGAAGGGTTACCGCCTCTATCTCGAGCATTGCAAGCACGCGAATTCGGAACCTGTACTCGATCTGACGCGTGCCTGGACGCTCGTGCGCTTCTTCGACGCGGACATCCTGCAGCTCACGCGCTGCTGCCGCTGCACGGGCAAGTTTGTCGCGCACAAGCACGACCTGCAGAACAACGTGGTGTGCGGCGCATGCCAGCCGCCGTCGCGCGCGGGCAAGACGAAAAAAGCCGCTGCCGCAAAACTCGAGACGCAAGCGCAGGTTGGATCGCTGCCGCGCGTGGTGCCTCAGGTCGCCGAACCCGTCTTCGAAGTCGGGCAGGTTGCCGAAGTCTGCGAAGCCGCGGCAGCCGGGATCGAAGAATTCGAATCCGCTACGGCACTCGCCGCAGCCTGATCCGCCCGCCCGCTTTCCTGCCGTGACCGGTGCGCCATGTCGGCGCGCCGGTTTTCAGGCCAGCCATCCGACCGTCTGCACGACGAGCCACGCATTCGCGGCACTGATCACCGCGAAGAGCGCCCACGCAAGCATGCGCGTCGGCAGCCGGTTCGCGAACTCGCCCATCAGCGCGCGGTCGTCCGTCATGCGGATCAGCGGATACAGCGCAAACGGCAATTGCAGGCTCAGCACGACCTGGCTTGCGACGAGCAGTTGGCCGACCGCGCCGTTACCCAGCAGCTGGATGCCGATCAGCGCGGGAATCAGCGCGAGCGCGCGCGTGATCAGCCGGCGCTGCCAGCACGGGATATTGAGGTCGAGAAAGCCTTCCATGATGACCTGGCCCGCAACCGTACCCGTGAAGGTCGAGCTTTGGCCGGACGCGAATAGCGTCACCGCGAACAGAACGGCCGCGAGACTCGTGCCGACGATCGGCGCGAGCAGCTTGTAGGCGTCTTCGATTTCGGTTACCTGATTGTGCCCGGTCGAATGAAACGCCGCGGCGGCGAGAATCAGGATCGCTGCGTTGATCAGCAGCGCGAGCAGCAGCGCGACGATCGTATCGACGCGCGACATGGCGATCGCCGAGCCGATGCCCTTCGAATTGCGCTTCACCGCACGCGTCTGCACGACCGACGAATGCAGATACAGGTTGTGCGGCATGACCGTCGCGCCGAGGATGCCGATTGCGAGGTAGAGCGGTTCGCGGCTGTCGAGCGCCTGCCACGACGGCACGATGCCATGCGCGACGGCCGACCAGTCCGGCTTTACGAGCGCGAGTTCGATCACATAGCCGACGCCTATCGTCGCGATCAGGCCCAGCATGATCGCCTCGAGATCGCGGAAATTCTTGCCCTGCAAACCGAGCACGATCAGCGTATCGAGCGCGGTGAGCAGCACGCCGCCCGTCAATGAAATCTTGAACAGCAGATGAAATGCAAGCGCGCCGCCTAGCACTTCGGCGAGGTCGCACGCGATGATCGAGATTTCGGCGAGCAGCCACTGGATGCGCACGACGCCCGGCGAATAACGGGCGCGCGACAGTTGGGCGAGGTCCTTGCCTGTCGCGATGCCCAGGCGCATGCTCAGGCACTGCAGCACCATCGCCGCGAGGCTCGACAGTACGACGACGAAGAGCAGGTTATACCCGTAGCGCGAACCGGCCTCGATATCTGTCGCCCAGTTGCCGGGGTCCATATAGCCGATCGACACGAGCAGACCGGGACCCGCGAACTGCAGAATGCGCTTCCAGAACGGTGCGTTTGGATTGACCGCGACGGAACCCTGTACTTCCGCCGGGCAAAACGGCGCTGTCGCCGTAGTCGGTAGTTTGAACTGCAAGCCGGTGACCCTCGAGTTGATTGAAGCCGAGCTGCACCACGAGGCCGTGTGCCGTGCGCCGCCGACTCCCTCAAGTGTACAAAGAAACGTCCGGCAATGTCCCATCGAGCGCGTAGCGTCCGATATCGCGGACGCGGTAGTCGAGCGGGTCGTGCAGCGTGTGCACACGCGCATTGCGCCAAAAACGGTCGAGCGCAAGCGGAGCGCCGGTCGCGCGTGCGCCGCACGCGTCGAACAGCGCCTCGCTCACGTCGAGTGCGGCGCGATGCGCGAAGACCTTCGCTTCCGAGGTGGCCAGCGCGACATGTGCACGCTGCTGCGCATCGAGCGCAAGACCCTTGTTCCAGGCGTCGTCGAGCGCGCGGGCCGCGCGGTCCGCCATCGCCTCGGCGCCGATCGTCTTCAGGCGCATTTCGCCGAAGCGTTGCAATTGATACGGATCGTCGGCGGCACGCGCGACACCCGAGGTGATCCAGGGACGCGTGTACTGCGCGAAATAGCGGCGCGCTTCGTCGAGCGCCCCTTGCGCGATGCCGACGAACAGATTGGTCAGCACCAGTTGCGAAACCAGCGTGCGCAGCGTTGCGCGCGGCACGTCCGAACGTTGCATCACTTCATGGGGCTCGAGCCGGACATGGTCGAACGAGACCGTGCCGCTGTCGGTTTGCCGCTGGCCGATCGGGTCCCAGTCGTCGTGGACCGTGATGCCCTCGCGCGTGGTCGGCACGACACCGTAGACCGACTTGCCGGCCACGGCGTCGTGGGCGGAGACGGTCATCATCTGCGAGCCGCGCGTGCCGGAGCAGAAACCCTTCGCGCCGTGCAGGAGATAGCCGCCGCCGGCCGTTGCAGTCGCAACGAGTCGCGTATCGAGCGGGTTCACTGCATTGCCCCACCACCAGCGCTCCCGGACCGTGTCGCCGAGGTAACGCGCGCGCTGCTCGTCGTTGCCCCAGACGTCGACGCTCACGATCTGCAGACACTGAAACCCGAGCAGATGTGCAAGCGCGCTGTCGACGGTCGCGATCGCGCGAATCGTCTGGTAGACGTCAAACCAGTTCGCGCCCCCGCCACCGCCGAATTTGCCGCCGAATTCGTGCGGCACCGCAAGCGTCAGCAGACCGGCATCGGCGATCCATTGCTTTTCGCGCGCCGCATGGCCGCCGGCGCGGTCGCGTTCGGCAGCCGTTTCATGCAATGCGGCAAGCAGGGAGGTCAGGTCTTGCGCCGGCGCGTGAGCGTGCGGTTGCGCTTCGCGTTCGGCCGGCTGGCGCGCGTCGTTCATGCGTTCTCCGTCGACAACCGTGCCGGGGAGCGACACGGGTGCCGACAGTCTACGGGATCGCATCGGACCGCGCATACGCCGTGGCCCGACGGCCGCTGCCATATCCGTACACCGCCTCGCAACGATGAGCGACCGGTAGCATCGGATTGCATGCAGCCCATCGACCGGCCTCGAACGCGCCCAACGCCCCAGGTGGTTCCGGAGCCGAATCGCCCAACGCAGTCCCAATCGAAAGGAAATGCGACATGATCCGATTTCAGTTCTTTGGCCGCGCGTGGTCCGAGCCTTCGATACCCCATGAAACAGCGGGCCCATATTCGACGTCGTCGGTCCTGTCGCGGGCCGGATCCGCACCGAGCGTGCTGCAAAATTCGACGCCGTGGCACGTCGGCGCCGGATCGCCGCGGCTCTCTCACGAAGACCTCTTCGCGCAGCGCCTGGGCAGCCGTGTCGACGCACCGGGCACCGGGCATGCGGGCGCCGAAAAACGCGGTGACAGTCCCGCGCCTCGTGCATCGGTCGAATACGGACACGCAGGCGAACGACGTTCGTGGCTGACGCAGCAAATAGCGAACTGGCAGGCCGATATCGATCGAGCCTCGACGCCTGACTTCGCGCGGCAGAACCCGCACCTCGATCCATCGTTCTTGCAGGAGTGGCGCCGATCCCAGATCCGTCAGGCCAGTCGAACTCTCGAGGATCTCGCAAACGCGCCGGGCGGCAGCGGGAGTTCGTCGCAACCGTATGCACCGGGCCGGTGATCGGAACACCGCGGCCCCGCGCGCACATCGCATGAGAAGCGGGCCGTGGCAGGAAAAAGGCAATCGGCGTTATCCGTACAGCCGAGCGGATAACGCCGATCGTGCTACTGCTTCGCGAGTTGTTGCCCGTCGTTCCGCGAGCCGACGGTCGTGCCGTCCTGCGCTTTCATGTCGCCCCATCCGCCGCCGAGCGCGCGAATCAGGTTGACCGTCGCGACCGCCTGCACACCGGTGAGCTGGCTCGCCTGCAACTGCGTCTGCAGCACCTGACGTTCCGCGTCGATCACGTCGAGGTAGGCGGTCTGCCCTTCCCGATACTGCGTTGCCGACAGATGCGCCGAACGCTGCGACGCACTGACCGCGTCGTTCTCCTGCTGGATCTGATCGTCGAGCAGACGCAGGTCGGACAGGTTGTCTTCGACTTCGCGGAACGCCTGCAGCACCTGCTGACGATACTGCGCGACGTCTTCGTCGTATTTCGCCCGCGCCTGATCGACACCGGCGCGGCGCCGGCCGCCGTCGAAGAGCGGCAGGGTCAGCGCGGTACCGGCGAACGGCCCGAGAATGAACGCGCGGCTCGACCAGTGGAACAGGTCGGCCAGCGTGCCCGCCTCGAACCCTCCGGCCGCCGTGATGTCGAGCCTCGGGAAATACGCGGACTTCGCAAGGCCGACGCGTGCATTCGCCGCGGCCATCGCACGCTCCGCCGCCGCGATGTCCGGACGGCGCTCGAGCAACGCGGACGGCAAGCCCGCCGGCACGCGCGCGGTGACCGGCACGAGCGGCGACGCGGGGAACGAGAAGTCGGCCGGCGCCTTGCCGAGCAGAATCGCAAGGCTGTGCTCGGACGCCGCGCGCTGCCGCGCCACGCCGACCGCATCGGCACGCGCGGTAGCAAGCTCGTTTTTCGCACGCGCGAGGTCGAGTTCGCTGATCTCGCCTTCGTCGAAGCGCTGCTGCACGAGCTTCAGGGAATCCTCGCGCAACTTCACCGTCTGCCGGAACAGGTCGACCTGCGTATCGAACTCGCGCAACTGGAAGTAGTTCTGCGCGACGTCGGCCTGCAACGCGAGTTGCACGGAACGGAACAGCGCTTCGCTCTGCTGCGCGTCGGCCTGCGTTGCATGGACGTTCGAACTGATGCGGCCGAACAGGTCCACTTCGTACGAAGCGGTCGCCTGGGCGCGCCACAGCGTCTGCGTCGGCACGTTCGCATTCGGCGGCAGGAACTGCGACGCCGGCGACAGACGCTGACGCGTCGGGCCGAAGCCCGCATCGATGGTCGGGAACCAGTCGGAACGCGCGTTCTGCACGAGCGCACGCGATTGCTGCACGCGCGCGGCCGCGGCCTTCAGGTCCTGGTTTGCCGCGGCTGCCTGCTGCTCGAGGTCGTCGAGCACCGGGTCGCCGAAGATCGTCCACCATTCGCCGCGGTGCGCGGCGTCGGCCGGTTCCGCGGTTTTCCACGTACCCATGTCCTTCGCGTCGGTGGCCGGCGCTTCCTTGAACGCGGCCGGCGTCGCCGCGTCGGGCCGCCTGTAGGTCGGCTCGACCGAGCACGCCGCCAGCAACACCAGCAGCAATGCGCTCGCTGCCGCGCGGCCGAAGCCGCGCATCGTTTGGTCTTTTTTCATGTTTCCGTCCTCAGTGCGCACCTTTACGCATCGGTTGTTTGCGCAACCATATGCGGCGCATCTTTCTGTGCAACGTGAATCTTGCCGCCCGCCATCAGGCGCAGCACGACGTAGAACACCGGCGTCAGCATCAGGCCGAACAGCGTCACGCCGAGCATCCCGAAGAACACGGCGATACCCATCGCATGCCGCATCTCCGAACCCGCGCCCGACGACAGAACGAGCGGCACGACACCCATGATGAACGCGATCGACGTCATCAGAATCGGGCGCAGACGCAGACGGCTTGCTTCGATGGCCGCGGCGATCGGCGAGCGTCCGTCGTGTTCGAGTTCGCGCGCGAACTCGACGATCAGGATCGCGTTCTTCGACGCGAGGCCCACGAGCACCATCAGGCCGATCTGCGTGAAGATATTGTTGTCGCCGTCGGTGAGCCACACGCCCGTCAATGCGGACAACATGCTCATCGGCACGATCAGGATCACCGCGAGCGGCAGCGTCAGGCTCTCGTACAGTGCAGCCAGCACGAGGAACACGAGCAGCACGCTGATCGGGAACACCCAGAGACCCGCATTGCCCGCGAGAATCTGCTGATATGTGAGGTCGGTCCATTCGAGCTTCACGCCGCGCGGCAACACCTCGGCCGCAACGCGTTCGGCCGCCGCCTGCGCCTCACCCGACGAATAGCCGGGCGCCGGCCCGCCGTTGATATCCGCTGCCGTGTAACCGTTGTAGCGGACCACCATCTCCGGACCGAAGGTCGGCGTCACCTTCACGAGCGACGACAGCGGCACCATGTCGCCGTTCGCATTGCGAGTCTTCAGCTGACCGATGTCTTCCGCCGTCGCGCGGAACGGCGCGTCGGCCTGCACACGTACCTGATAAACGCGGCCGAAACGGTTGAAGTCGTTCACATACAGCGAGCCCAGATAAATCTGCATGGTGTTGAACACGTCCGTCACCGCCACACCTAGCTGCTTCGCCTTCACGCGGTCAAGATCGACGTTCAGCTGAGGCACGTTGATCTGGTAGCTCGAGAACGTCGGGCCTAGTTCCGGCGTCTGCTGGGCTTTCTTGACGAAGGCCTCGGCCGCATCGTTCAGTGCCGCGTAGCCGACCGAACCGTGATCTTCGAGCTGCATCTTGAAGCCGCCGAGCGTGCCGAGACCGAGCACCGGCGGCGGCGGAAACACCGCGACGAACGAGCCTTTGATGCTGCTGTATTGCGCGTTCAGCGCGCCGGCGATCGCACCGGCGGACAGCGCCTTGCCCTTGCGTTCGTCGAACGGCTTGAGCGTGACGAATACGATGCCCGCACTCGAGCTGTTCGTGAAGCCGTTCACCGAGAGACCCGGGAATGCCACGGCGCTTTCGACGCCTGGCTGCTTCAGCGCGATCGCGCTCATATCGCGGATCACGTTTTCGGTGCGGTCGAGCGACGCACCGTTCGGCAGCTGCGCGAACGCAATCAGATACTCCTTGTCCTGCGCAGGCACGAAACCGCCCGGCACCGCGCGATAGACGACGGCCGTCAACGCGAGCAGCACCGCGTACACGACAAGCATGAGGCCCTTGTGCCGCAGCACGCCCGTCACGCCCTTGCCGTATGCTTCCGAGCCGCGATGGAACACCTTGTTGAAGCGCCGGAAGAAGCCGCCGAGCACGCGATTCATGCCGCGCGTAAGCCAGTCTTCCTTCTCGCCGTGGCCGCGCAGCAGCATGGCCGACAGCGCCGGCGACAGCGTCAGCGAGTTGAACGCCGAAATCACGGTCGAGATCGCGATGGTCATCGCGAACTGCTTGTAGAACTGGCCGGTCAGGCCCGTCATGAATGCGAGCGGCACGAACACGGCAACGAGCGTGAGCGCGATGGCGATAATCGGCCCGCTCACTTCCTGCATTGCCTTATACGTCGCCTCGCGCGCAGTCAGCCCCCTTTCGATGTTCCGCTCGACGTTCTCCACCACCACGATCGCATCGTCGACGACGATACCGATCGAGAGCACCATTCCGAACAGCGACAGCGCATTGATCGAGAAGCCGAATGCGAGCAGCAGCGAGAACGTACCGACGATCGACACCGGTACGGCGATCAACGGAATGATCGACGCGCGCCACGTCTGCAGGAACACGATCACGACGATCACGACGAGCGCGATCGCTTCGAGCAGCGTATGAATCACTGCTTCGATACTCGAGCGCACGAACTGCGTCGGGTCGTAGACGATCTTGTACCGCACGCCAGCCGGCATATCGGCGGCGAGTTCCTTCATCGTCTTGCGCACTTCATCGGAAATCTGCAGCGAGTTCGCGCCCGGCGACTGATTAATGGCGAGCGCCACGGCCGGCTTGTTGTCGAGCAACGAACGCAGGCCATATTCGGATGCGGCGAGTTCGATGCGCCCGATATCGTGCAGGTACGTGACCGCGCCGTCGGGCGCCGTCTTCACGACGATATCGCCGAATTCCTCCTCGGTTTTCAGGCGTCCGCGCGCATTCACGAGCAGTTGCAATTGCGTGCCCGGCATCGAGGGCGACGCGCCGATCACGCCGGCCGCGACCTGGATGTTCTGCTCGCGAATCGCGTTGACCACTTCGGTCGCCGTCAGATTGCGCTCGGCCACCTTGGTCGGATCGAGCCACACGCGCATCGCATAGTCGCCCGCGCCCCACAGCTGCACTTCGCCGACGCCGCGAATCCGTTGCAGCCGGTCGCGCACGTTGAGCAACGCGTAGTTGCGCAGATACGTCATGTCATAGCGGTCGTTCGGCGAGATCAGGTGCACGACCATCGTCAGCGTCGGCGAGCTCTTGATCGTCGTCACGCCGAGGCGTTGCACGTCCTCCGGCAGACGCGGCAACGCCTGGTTCACGCGGTTCTGCACGAGCTGCGTCGCGAGATCGGGGTTCGTGCCGAGCGCGAACGTCACGGTGAGCGTGAGATTGCCGTCGCTATTCGCCTGCGACTGCATGTAAAGCATGTTCTCGACGCCGTTGATCTGCTCCTCGAGCGGCGAAGCCACCGCTTCGGCGATCACCTTCGGGTTCGCGCCCGGATACTGCGCCTTCACGACCACCGACGGCGGCACGACTTCCGGGTACTCCGAGATCGGCAACTGAAACAGCGCGATCACGCCGGCCAGCAGAATGAGGACCGATAGCACGCCCGCGAAAATGGGCCGGTCGATAAAAAATTTGGATATGTTCATATGAGGCTCTGTACGTTGAGGCACGCGCGCATCGACGCGATGCGCGGCGCGAGCATCACGAATTCTTCTGTGCGTTCGTGCGTGCGGGCTTGCCTTCTGCAACCGACGAATCGTTCTTCGGCTCGCCGTCGCCGCCTTTCATCGGCACCATATGCGCCTTGATCTGCTCGCCGGGGCGCACGCGCTGCGTGCCGCTCACGACGATCCGCTCGCCGTTCAGCAAACCCCCGGTAATCACGCGCAAGTTGCCTTGCAGGTGGCCGATCTGCACTTCGCGATAGGCAACCTTGTCGCTCTTGTCGACGACGAGCACGAACTTCTTGTCCTGGTCGGTGCCGATCGCAGCATCGTCGATCAGCAATGCCGCGTGCGGCGCGCTGCCGCTCACCTTCACGCGTGCATAGAGGCCCGGGACGAGCGTGCCATCCGCGTTATCGAAGCGTGCGCGCACGCGGATCGTGCCCGACGACGTATCGAGCCGGTTATCGACCGAATCGATGACGCCCGAACGCGAGTAGCCTGTTTCGTTCGCGAGACCGAGTTCGACCGGCACCTTGCCGCTGTTTTTCACGCGGCTGATGTACTGCAGATACGTCTGCTCGTCCGCATCGAAAGAAGCGTAGATGGGCGAGACGGACACGAGCGTGGTCAGCGCCGGCGCCCCCGCACCCGCGCTCACCACGTTGCCGAGCGTGATTTCGGCGCGCGACACGCGACCCGATACGGGCGCCGTGACTTTCGTATAGCCGAGGTTGATCTGCGCGGCTTCGAGCGCGGCCTGCGCGCCCTTCACGTTAGCGTCGGCCGAACGCGCGGCATTCTGCTTCTCGTCGTAGTCGCGCTTTGCGATCGCGTTGTCGCCGATCAGGCGCTGCGCGCGTTCCCAATCCGTCTGCGCATATTGGCGCTGCGCCTGCGCGGCGGCCAGTTGCGCGGCCGCGCGATCGACTTCGGCCTGATACGGACGCGGATCGATAACGAACAGCGTGTCGCCCTTCTTCACGAGCGCGCCGTCCTTGAAGTTCACGGCGACGATCGTCCCCGGCACCTGTGGACGGATCTCGACCTTGTCGATCGCCTCGAGACGCCCCGAATACGATTGCCAGTCGGTTATCGTCTTCTGCACGACTGCGGCGACGTCGACCTCGGTCAGCGGCGCGGCCTGCGCCGGCGACTCGGAGCGCGCATCGACACGCATCGCACCAAGCGTGCCGATCCCGGCAATGACGGCAACGGCCACGGCGGCAATGGCGAGCCGGGTGCGGGAAAGAGGAAGCAATGACATGACGGACTCCGTTTAAATGGCTTGAAGTTGGTTTGTTTGTTTATCGGAGGGCGCGCAAACAGACGCGCGCGACCGGCGCACTACGGCGGTGCGCCGGCTTGTTTCAGATGCGGCTCACACGCAGGTCACGCGCTGCCGCGCGTTTTGCGAGCAGCAAAACGACAGCGAAAAAAGCTCACTGCTTCCTGCAGCGCGGCCGGATGATCGGCGAGCGCCGCGTGCGACAGATTCGGAAAGCGAATCACCTGCGTCAGCACGCCGGCGGCGATCAGATTGCCCGCGTACTTCTCCGCTTCGAGATGCAATACGTCGTTGCCGGCGGTCGCGATCAGCGTGTCGGGCAGATTCGCGAGCCGCATCGCTTCGAGCGGCGCCGCATAGGGATGCATGCGCTGCGCCGCTTTCGGCAGATACGCGCGGTAGCACGCCGCGCATTCGCTTGCGGTGATGTCCGAGCCGAGACGCGCTTCGTCGCCGAGACGCGTGAGGCTCGGGTCCAGCATCGGCCCGAACAGCGCCTGCGCTTCGATACGCACATCGCCGCGATCGCGCGTCATGAACGCGAGACAGTTGGCGAGCTGACCGCCTGCGTCGTACCCCGCGACGCCGATCCGTTTCGTGTCTGCACCAAAAGCGCGCGCACGCGTCTTGACCCACAGCGCCGCGCGATGCGCGTCCTCCGGTGCGGCCGGAAACGGGAACTGCGGCGCCAGCGAATAGCCAACCGATACGACGAGCGCCGGCAGTTTCTCGGCGAAATAACGCGACGCGAAATCCGCATCGTCGACCGATCCGCGCACGAAGCCGCCGCCATGGAAATACAGCAGGATCGGCAAGCTGGCCTTGCCCGTTTGCCGGTAAAGCCGCAGCGTGATGTCCTGTGCGTACCCCTCGATGCGCACGTCGCTGACATCGAGCGACGTGTGACCGCCTGCCGGGCCGCTACCCGGAGGAATCAGCGAGTGACGCGAGTTAAATGCATCCATATCGAACGGCGACAATGCGCGAAATTAAGCGAACGGAGCGAATTGTGCGTTCTGCAAACTTCCAAATAAATGCCTATAATCCGGCAACACAATTCGGTGCGCCTGAACAATAGGTCTGTGTTGTTCAACGCGAGGCAGGCGAGCGTGGCAACTGCGCGGCACCTGCGCGACATCATTCCAGCAGGTAGCATTCGCCTCGCGGCTTCATCTGCTCCGCCACGCGCACCGCTTGCACTCAATCTTCCGGAGGTTGCAATGGACCGGCTCCAGGCCATGCAAGTGTTCACCCGGGTCGTCGATACGAACAGCTTCACGCGAGCGGCGGAAACGCTCGACCTGCCGCGCGCGTCGGTGACGACCATCATCCAGAACCTCGAAGCGTTTCTCGGCACGCGTCTGTTGCATCGGACCACGCGGCGCCTGTCGCTGACCCCCGATGGCGCCGCGTACTACGAACGGTGCGTGCGCATCCTCGCCGATGTCGAGGAAACCGAAGCGAGTTTCCAGACCGGCAACAAGAAGCCGCACGGCAAGCTGCGCATCGATATGCCGGGCTCGCTCGGCAGGCTGCTCGTCATACCGAAGCTCTGCGAATTCCATCAGCTTTATCCGGATATCGACTTGCAGCTCGGCTTGACTGACCGGCCGGTCGACCTTTTGCAGGAAGGCGTCGATTGCGTGGTGCGTGTCGGCGCGCTGCAGGATTCCTCACTGGTCGCGCGACGCATCGGTCTGTTCGAAGGCGTCTCGTGCGCGGCGCCGTCGTATCTCGAGCGCGCGGGGACGCCGCGCACGCTCGAAGACCTCGAGCAGCACAAGGCCGTCAATTATTTCTCGAGCCGCACGGGCCGCACATTCGATTGGGAGTTTCTCGTCGGCGGCAAGGAAGTCCCTGTAAAGATGAAGGGCATTGTGTCGGTCAACGATGCGGATGCCTACGTAACGTGCGGCCTCGAAGGCTTCGGGCTGATCCAGCCGCCGCTTTTCATGGTGCTGCCGCATCTGCGCTCGGGTCAGCTCGTCGAAGTGCTGCCCGATTTCAAGCCGCTGCCGATGCCGATCTCGGTCGTCTATCCGCACAGCAAGCATCTGTCGTCGAAAGTGCGCGTATTCGTCGACTGGGTGGCCGAGCTGTTCGACAGCTGTCCGCTCCTGAGCGGACGCGGCAGCCTCGACAAGCCGTGTACCGCACGAACGATCGAACAGCGCGAAGAGGAGCCGATACTCGACACGCCTGTTGTTACGGAATGGGTTGCATAGGGTTCATGCAAAACCCGCCATCGGCGCTTAACGCCCATGTCATTCTGTTCTGATTAAAGCGCGGCACTTGCCGCGCTTTTTTGATTGTTCCGCATTCGCGACAATTCATTTCGCAAAAGGCGGATTTATCGCACGCGCCTGTGCGCCTAATCTTCACCCTGTCGCAGCGCTATACATCGGCGCCGCAAACGAATCAACAGGAGTGAATCATGAAGCGCAGCCTTTTGGCAGTTCTCGCTCTCACGGTATTGGCCAGTACGTCGGCCTTCGCTCAAGGCGGCGGCGGAATCGGCCGCGCCGGCACGTATCAGCAGCAATGGTGGTCGGACGGCAGCACCGTGACGCGCGCGCAAGTGAAGGCGGAAATTGCCGCGTCGCACGGCTATGCGATTCAGAATGCCGACGCGGGCAACGGCGCTCGCGTCGCCGACCAGAACGGCAACGGCGCGAATCGCATGAGCGATCAGTAATCAGCCAATCCCTTGCGCCGCGTAGGGTGAAGCGAGCTTCGGTCTCGCGAAGTTACACGGCGGCAAAGCGGATCTGTCGATAAGTGAATTGTTGAAAAGGAGCCAAATATGAGCCCGTCCGAACTCGACGATTGGTCGACGAACATTCCGGTGTGGACGCCGTATCGTTCCAATTAAAGCAACACAGTGTTCCGGCACCGGTGTTTTGACAGGCTAACCGGCGCGAACATGACAGAGGGCGTGTCGATGCATTACTGCTTCGGCACGCCCTGGCGCCATTCGCTCCATCGAGTGACGATCGATTGCACAAGAGGATTGCCCGCGCGATAGAGGTTAGCGAGCGCGATATCTCCCCCGCCCTGCCCGTTCGTGTTCAGCAGATTATCGAGGCTCGAGACGCCGTTTGGCGGTCGATCGAAATCCGCACCGGTGCGCAACACGGCAACGCGCTGCAATTCGACGCGCCCCGCGCTCGCCGCGCGCTTGAGCGCTTCATAGGTCGCGTTATCTTCCTGCTGCGTCGTGCAGTAATTGCCCTTGCCGTCGGTGAGGATTCGGGTCCATTGGCGGGCGCGTTCGCCCAGCGCATTGCCGGACCACCACGTATCGCCGGACAGCGTATCGCACTGAATGACACCCGGCGGCTGGTTCGCGGGCGCATAGTCGTACTTCGCGCGCGTGGCCTGCGCCTGCGAGGCATCCGCGAGTTCGACGCCGCGCGATAGCGCAAGCGCGGCGTCGGTCAACCGATGGTTCAGTTCAAATACTTCGGTCCGATATTCGAGCGGCGGCTTGTCGGTCTGATTTTTTGCGAAAATGCCGAGATATCCGGTGGTCCAGTTCGGCGGCGCTTCGCGGCTATCGACTTCCCATTGAATATCGAAGTCGACGAGATAATTCGCCCACGCTGCGGAGCCGAGCGTGCCGCGCGCCGGGTCGATACCGGCCACGCCGGCAACCAGGAAGTACGTATGGTGCAAGTCGAAGCGCGGCGAAAACGTCAGCGCCATCATCGATGCAGCAGCATTCGCGTGGCCCATGCCCGTCGTCATCACGCAGACGTCCGTTTCATTGCAGCGGACGACCGGATAGTCGGCCGATAGGCCCGGCACGCGAATCTCCTGCCACGGGCCCAGTTTGTCGAGCCAGACCTTTCCTTCAGGGCCGAACATCGACACGATCATCACCTTCGGTGCGCGAACCTGAGCGGCCGCGCGCCGATGCGCCGCCGCATGCGGCCGGGTTTGCGCGTGACCCGGGGTTTGCGTGTCTGCGCCAGCCGGCAGCGAGGCGGCGCATGCCACTGCGGCAAATGCAATTGAAGCGACGCGGCATGCAGTATCGATCGGGCGGCGGCGGATTTTCATCGAGCATCGTTCCTTTTATTCTTTGCAACCGGATGTGTAAGCGCAAACAAGTATAGTGGCGCGTTCAACAAGCGCTCATTAAACCTGCCGCGCCTGTCGCCGCATTGCGAAGCGTCACATCCGGCGCATCAGGTGCGCGGCACATCCGGCTCGAAGAATACCCAGCGCACCTGCGGAAACTTATCCTGCAACTCCGCTTCGATCACATTGATCGCGTCGACCATCGCGCGTCCGCTGTCATAGTCGATCATTTCCGCCTGAACCGCCACCACCACGTGCCGTCCCCATTGCAGCGTGATCAGATTGATGATGCTGCGAATCTCGCCGCGCGCGCGCAAATGCGCCTCGATCGCACGACGCACTTCCGGGCTCGCCGATTCGCCGATGATCATCGACTTCACT
The DNA here is from genome assembly GCF_031119615.1 of Paraburkholderia sp. SARCC-3016. Taxonomy (NCBI): domain Bacteria; kingdom Pseudomonadati; phylum Pseudomonadota; class Betaproteobacteria; order Burkholderiales; family Burkholderiaceae; genus Paraburkholderia; species Paraburkholderia sp. SARCC-3016. The sequence continues at coordinate 22,318 of NZ_JAVHZD010000032.1, forward strand.
TCGCGCGCCACGAGCCACGCGATCACCATCAGCAGCAAGCCGACGCCGATCGAACCGAGCGCATCGAAGATCGGATTGCCGGTCAGCATCGTCAGCAGCACCGCAACGAAGGCGATCGCGAGACCGGCGAGTGCCGCGATGTCTTCGCCGGCGACCACGAGCAGTTCGGACTCGCGCGTTTCGCGGAACCAGCGCCACAGCGATTTATCCGGATTGGTCTTGCGAATCTCGCGCATTGCGCCTGTCAGCGACAGCGCCTCGAGCACGACCGACACACCCAATACCGTCAGCGCGACGTACGCATACGAGAGCGGTTCGTGCACAAGCACGCGGCGCACGCCCTCATAAACCGAAAACGCGCCTCCGACGAAGAACAGCAGCAGCGCGACGATCAGCGAATAGAAGTAAATCGCGCGGCCTGCTCCGAGCGGATGCAGCGGGCTCGCGGGCCGGCGCGCCTGGCGCAGGCCGAACAGCAGCAATACCTGGTTGCCGCAGTCGGCGCTCGAGTGAATCGCTTCGGCGAACATCGCGCCTGAGCCCGTGAAGGCCGCGGCCGCGAATTTGCAAATGGCGATGCCGATATTCGCGGCAAGCGCGTAAAAGATGGCTTTCGGCGATTCTTCCGTCATCGTCGGTATAAGAGATGTTATTGGACGTGAGTGTCAAACGATATCGAGCAACTTCAAACGACTTCAAACGACTTCAAGCGACCTCAAACGACCTCGACACGCGCCGCGCCGCCCGTCATCTCGCCGATTACCGCGACGCGCGCGAAGCCGTCGTCGCGGAAAATCGCGAGCACGTCGTCGACCGTATCGGGAGCGCATGCAACGAGAAGGCCGCCCGACGTCTGCGGGTCGGTCAGCAGCGTGCGCGCCGTGTCGGGCAAACTGCCGGCCAGTTGCACCTGCTCGCCGTACGACGCCCAGTTGCGGCCCGACGCGCCCGTGAACACACCGGCGGCGGCGAACGCGTCGACGCCGTCGAGCCATGGCAGGTCCGCGTAATGCACACGTGCACCGAGCCCAGCGCCGCGCGCCATTTCGAGTGCGTGGCCGAGCAGGCCGAATCCCGTGACGTCCGTCAGCGCATGCACGCCCGGCAGCGCCGCAAGCGCGGTGCCCGGCCGGTTCAGCTTCGTGGTCGACTCGATCATCTGCGCGTAACCGGCCTCGCCGAGCCGGTTCTTCTTCAATGCCGCCGACAGCACGCCGACGCCGAGCGGTTTGCCGAGCACGAGCACGTCGCCGGCCTGCGCGGCCGCATTGCGTTTGACGCGCTGCGGGTGCACGACGCCGAGCGCAGCGAGTCCGTAGATCGGCTCGACCGAATCGATCGAATGGCCGCCCGCGACCGGAATACCCGCTTGCGCGCATATGTCTTCGCCACCGCGCAACACAGCGGCGATCACGTCGTGCGGCAGCACGTTGATCGGCATGCCGACGAGCGCGAGCGCAAGAATCGGCTTGCCGCCCATCGCGTAGACGTCGGACAGCGCGTTGGTCGCCGCGATACGGCCGAAGTCGTACGGATCGTCGACGATCGGCATAAAGAAATCGGTGGTCGCAATAATCGCCTGCTCGTCGTTGAGGCGATAAACGGCGGCATCGTCGGCAGTCTCGGTGCCGACGAGCAGATCGGGAAATGTCGGCAGCGGCATGCTGCGCCTGAGCAGATTCGACAGGACGGCCGGCGCGATCTTGCAGCCGCAGCCGCCGCCGTGCGACAGGCTCGTCAGACGAGGGACAGTAAGGTTGGGCGTAGCGGTTTCGGTCATGACAGGACGGAATGCGATAGAGAAAACAACCGATATTATCGGCTGTCTGGCGGAAATTCGCGTTGACGACGACGCTCGACGGCATTCAGTGCCGCTCGAGCGCCGCCATCTCGCGGACCACGACGAGCAGCATCGACAGGCTTGCACCGCCCGCCGCGCGCAGATCGTTGAGCAACTGCGCGTAGCGCGCAAGCGCGGTTTCGCGCCGTGTGCGCCACGCGTCGACAAGCGTGCCGGGATCGGTCATCTCCGATGCGTCCGTTGCCTGCGCGAGCGCACTCGTCGCCAGCTGGCGCTTCAACCGCGCCAGTTCGGCGAGCGCCGCGGCGCGCGCCATCACGTCCCAATGCGTTGGCGTCGGCAGCGCGGCGGCACGCTCGCCGATCCAGCGATAGTTCAGTTGCGTACCGAGCGCGAAATACACGCCCGCGACCTGCTCGAGACTGCGGCCGCTCGTCGCTGCGACTTCGGCGATATCGAGCAGCGCCGCCGGAATTTCGCCGCTCGCCACGCGCACGGCGAGATCGCTGTCCACGCCCGCATCGACGAGCACGCGCTGCCGCTCCGAAATGGCTTCGATATCGGCGGCCGGCAGCAGCGCCGGCAATTGCGGCGCGAGCCGTTGCGCCGCGTCGCGGCAGCGCGCGATCAGCGCCGCCGCGCCGCCATCGCGGAGTTCGCCCGTTTGCAGATGACGCAGGAACCACAGCGACGCGCTTTCGAGCAGTCGCGTGATTTCGACGAACATGCGCGCCTGCACGTCGTCGGGCACGCGATTGTCGAGCGCGTCGATTCTGCGCCACACGTCGTCGAGATCGAAAACGCTGCGCGCCATCAGGCAGGCACGCACGATATCGCCCGGTTGCGCGTCGGTTTCTTCCATCATCCGGTGCACGAACGCACAGCCGACGCGATTGACCAGTCCGTTCGTCAGATACGTCGCGAGAATCTCGCGACGCAGCGGGTGGCGATGCATCGGCTCGTCGAAGCGCTCGCGCAGCGGCTGCGGAAAGTACTCGGCGAGCATGCCGGCCACGAGCGCGTCTTCGGGCACGTCGGATTCGAGCAGCGCATCGTAGAGCCACATCTTGCTGTACGCGAGCAGCACGGCGCGCTCCGGCGACGTGAGGCCCTGCTTCGCCGTATGCCGTTCGTTGATCTGGTCGTCGGTCGGCAGGAATTCGATCGCGCGGTTCAAACGGCCGATGCGTTCGAGATAGCGCATCAAACGCGTCTCCACCTCGAGCATGTCCGCCGCGTAGCGGCCCGCGATCGACAGCGCCTGCGTCTGATAGTAATTGTCCTGCAGCACGAGCAATCCGACTTCCTCGGTCATTTCCGCAAGCAATGCATTGCGCTGCTTGCCGGTCATCTCGCCGTCCGCCACCACGAGACCTAGCAGGATCTTGATGTTCACTTCGTGATCCGAACAGTCGACACCCGCGGAATTGTCGATCGCATCGGTATTCACGCGTCCGCCGCGTTGCGCGAACTCGATGCGGCCGTACTGCGTGAGCCCGAGATTGCCGCCTTCGGCCACCACCTTGCAGCGCAACTCGTTGCCATTCACGCGCACCGCGTCGTTCGTGCGGTCGCCGACCTGCGCATGCGTTTCGTGGCTCGCTTTCACATAGGTGCCGATGCCGCCGTTGTAGAGCAGGTCGACCGGCGCCTGCAGAATCGCACGGATCAGTTCGTTCGGCGTCAGCGCGGTTGCGCTAATGCCGAGCACGCTTTGCATCGCAGCCGATACCGGCACCGTTTTGGCCGCGCGTGGAAACACGCCGCCGCCCGCCGAGATCAGCGAGGGATCGTAGTCGGCCCAACTCGAACGCTCGAGGCCGAACAGACGCTGCCGTTCGGCGAGGCTCGCCGCCGTATCGGGGTTCGGATCGAGAAACACATGACGATGATCGAACGCCGCGACGAGTTTGATATGCGGCGATAGCAGCATGCCGTTGCCGAACACGTCGCCCGACATATCGCCGATGCCGATCACGGTGAAATCGGTCGCCTGCGTATCGACGCCCATCTCGCGAAAGTGCCGCTTGACCGACTCCCACGCGCCGCGCGCGGTGATGGCCATTTTCTTGTGGTCGTAGCCGACCGAGCCGCCCGATGCGAACGCATCGTCGAGCCAGAAACCGTATTGCTGCGAGATCGCATTCGCGTAGTCGGAAAATGTCGCGGTACCCTTGTCCGCGGCCACGACGAGATACGGATCGTCTGGATCGTGCCGCACGACGTCGGGCGGCGGCACGATCTCCGTGCCCGAACGGTTATCGGTCAGATCGAGCAGTCCGCGCAAAAACGTCTGGTAGCACGCGACGCCTTCGCGCAGCCACGCTTCCCGATCGCTCAACGGCGGCGGGTTCTTGACGACGAAGCCGCCCTTCGAGCCGACCGGCACGATGACGACGTTCTTCACCATCTGCGCTTTCATGAGCCCGAGCACTTCGGTGCGGAAATCCTCGCGCCGATCGGACCAGCGCAATCCGCCGCGTGCGACGCGCCCCCCGCGCAGATGCACGCCTTCCACACGCGGCGAGTAAACCCAGATTTCGAACATCGGTTTCGGTTCGGGCAAACCTGGCACCTTGGCCGGATCGAATTTGAACGACAGGTACGGCATCGGCTTGCCATGCGTGTCGCGATGGAAATAATTCGTGCGCACCGACGCATTGATCACACCGAGGAACTGCCGCAGGATGCGGTCTTCGTCGAGATTGGGCACCTGGTCGAGCGCGCCTTCGATCACTTTCAGCAGCCGCTCGATGCGCGCCTCGCGGCCCGTGCCCGGCGACGGATCGAAGCGCGCGATAAACAGCTCCACGAGCACCCGCGCGATTGCCGGGTTGCCCGTCAATGCGCGCACGATATAGGCGTCGCTGAAGGTCGAACCGACCTGCCGCAAATACTTCGCATACGCACGCAGGATCGTTACCTCGCGCGCGGCCAGATGCGCGCTCAGCACGAGTCTGTTCAGATCGTCGCTTTCGATCGTGCCGCACCAGACCTGTTCGAATGCATCTTCGAACAGGTCTTTGACGCGCTCGATATCGAATTCGGTTTCGTCGGCGAGCTCGAGGCCGAAGTCGTGAATCCACGCGGGCTGCGCGTGCGGCGCTTCGATCCGATACGGGCGCTCTTCGTCGACGCGCACGCCCAGATGCTCGAGCATCGGCAGGCTGCGCGATAGCGCGATCGGCTCGCCCACGCGATACACCTTGAAGCGGAAAGCACGCGGCGCCGATTCGATCGGCCGGTACAGGTTCATCGCAAGGTGGCCGGTGGCCTGCACGCGTTCGATCAGTTCGATATCGCGCACCGCCGTGCGCGCGGCGTAGTCGTCGCGATAGCCGGCCGGAAACGATTCGGCATAGTGCTGCAGCAGACGATTGCCCTGCTCCTCGCCGAACGTATCGAGCAGCGCATCGGCAAGATCGTCCTGCCAGCGGCGCGAGACCTGCACGAGCCGCGTTTCGAGCTCGCGCGTGTCGACATCGTGCATTGCGCCCGGCTCCGCGCGCACGACGAAATGAATCCTCGCAAGCGTCGACTCCGACAACAGCGGCGTGAACTCGACCGCTTTACCGTTGAACACCTCGAGCAGCAGCTTCGCAATGCGCCGGCGCAGATCGGTCGTGTACTTTTCGCGCGGCACGAACACGAGGCACGACACGAAGCGGTCGAAGCGATCGCGCCGCACGAAAATGCGCGTGCGCTGATGTTCCTGCAAACGCAGGACCCCCATCGCAATGTCGTACAGATCCTTTTCGTCCGCCTGGAACAGTTCGTCGCGCGGATAGGTTTCGAGCACCGTCACGAGCGATTTGCCGAGGTGGCCCTTCGGCAGAAAGCCCGCACGCCGCACGATATTCGCTATTTTGCGGCGCACGATCGGGATGTCGGTGGCCGAACCGATGTAAGCGGTCGACGTGTAAAGCCCGATAAAACGCCGCTCGCCGGCGATCTTCCCGTCGGGCCCGACGAGCTTCACGCCGACATAGTCGAGATAACCGGGCCGGTGGACTGTCGCGCGCGAATTGGCCTTCGTCAGAAAGATCGGCCACGCGCCGCTGATGATTTCCGCGGCCGCGGGCGGCAACGGCGTGACGTCGGGCGTGTGTTCGTCGCGCAAGGCATCGCGCAGAATGCCGAGGCCGGTGCCGGGCACCGCACGCAGTCCGAAGCCGCCGCCGTGGGAGACGAGTTCGTAGTCGCGCTGACCGAGAAACGTGAAGTGATCGGCGACCATCCATTCGAGAAATGCGCGCGCTTCCACGCCGTCCACGCTGCTTTCGCGTGTGGCGAGATCCTTGATCGTGCCGCGTGCGATGTCGGCGATCTTCTGCCAGTCTTCGACTGCCGCGCGCACGTCGCCGAGCACGCGCGCAATCGAGGCGCGCAATGCTTCGAGTTTCGCCGCGTCGCCGCAACGGTCCACTTCGAAATGAATAAACGACGCGAGTTGCGACTTCCCGTCGTCGGGTACCGAGCCGCCGACGGCGACGCGCTCGATATTGCCGTCCTTGCCGCGCCAGATCCGGAACACCGGGTGCACGACCGAGTGCAGCGAAAGCCCGAGGCCGTTGACAGCCATCGATACCGAATCGACGAGAAACGGCATGTCGTCATTGACGATCTCGAGCACCGTATGATCGGAGTGCCAGCCGTGCTGTTCGAGAATCGGGTTGTACACGCGTAACCGTTCGCTGCCGGGCACGAAGCGCTGCGCGGTTTGCCAGTGCGCCATCGCGGCGCCATACAGGTCGGGAATATTGCGGCTTTGCAGTTCGTCGGCGTCGACGAAATCGTAGTAGTGCCGCAGGAAAGGTTCGACTATCGCAAAGGCCGGTTCGGGCAACCGGCCCCGCGCGAATTCGACGACATCGTTGAGCAGGTGCGCGATGGCTTCTTCGTTTTTCGCTTGCATGACGTCCTCCACGGCGGGTGGCGATCCACTGCATTGGCGATACACCGGCATTATGCACCCTGCCCGCGCCACCTCCGTGCGCGGCGCTGTGCCGCTAACAGCACGACGTAATCAGGCGAATTTGGGGCAATCGAGCCGTGCGCCCGAGCTTCGAACCAACCGGCAAATCAGGAGTGAGCGTCAGGTCGCGCGGGGCGGCTTGCCGAAGCCGTCGACGCACCGCGCGACGGCACCGCGATGGGCGCCGCGTAAGAAACGGGTTTTGCTTCGGACGCATTCAGTTGCGGCGACGCGGCTCGCGGAGATTCCGTTTGCCGAGGCGTCGCTGGTGCGGGCTCCGCTCGCGATGTCGATGCTTGCGGCAGCGCTTCGGGCGATGCCTCCGATGCGCGCGCGTTTCGCAAATCAATCGCAATTGCCATAGGCGGTCGTGCATCCGCTCGACGTACTGCCGGCGGCAAAATCAATTGCACCGGCAACGCCGGCGTCACCGCCGCCGTCGCGTCCGCTGCATTCACATGCATCGACATGAACGGCTGCGCATGCACGACAGGCTCGACCGTCTTGTGGACTTCGCAGGAAGGAAGCGATGGCGTGCGCCGCTCGCGATGCACGGGCACTGCCACGGGCGCTGCATATGAAACATGCCGGACTTGCGCCGCAGGCATGACCGGTTCGACATCCGCTTGCGCCTTACGAGCCGGCACCGCAACCGGCGCCGCGTAAGACACGGGCGGCTTGCGTACCGGCGGCGGAACATCGGGCAGCGACGCCTGCCCCGCAGCGCGCTGCAACGCCGAGTCGCACGACGGCGCTTGCGGCAAGGTCGCGTCGACCTCCTCGCGCACGACGTCGCGCTCATTGCGCGCGTCATCGACCCGCGCCGCGTTTTCGAGCGGGGCCGGCCGCGCCGGCGTCGCGACATCGGCATCCGCGAGCGACAGGGCGTTGCCGCGCGGCTTGCCCCACTCCAGTTCGTTCGCCTGCGCGTGGGCAAGGAACGTCGCTGCTGACGGTGTACTCATGGTCGCGACCGTGTCGGTATGCACTGGAACGGCAGTCGGCGCGGCGTACGAAACCGCTACGCTTTGCGCACTCGCCGCGTCGGTCATGCATTGTGCATCCGATTCTGTCGCATCGACAATCGGCAAATTTGCGAACCCGCTCATGCTTTCTTCCGGCGGCGGCGCGAGCGGCGCGTCGGCTTTGGCTGCGGATTCCGCGGCCGTCTGTTCGACCGCTTCCATGTGTTGCGCGTACGCGACCGCGAACGGCGGAACGCTCGTGCAGACGACCGTTACAATTCGTGCAAGCTTGCAGGTCTGCGTCTCCAGGATCGTCCCGGAAAGCGCGCCTGGTCGGGTGTGGGCGCCACGACGAAATAAGGCCCGTCGCGATGGATGCAGGTATAAAGCGGCGCGCCGGGCGTCCCGGCTATGCGCTGATATTTTCAGGCCCGCCTATCCGTTGCCACACGAGCCCTTTCGCCCGCAACACGACTGCGCTAGCGCAGAACGTCATGTATTTGCTCGACGATCCATGCCGGGTCATCGTGCGGAATGTCGTGGCCCGCCGATGCGTGTTGACGATGTGGCGCACGCCATGCTGCCGCGACGCTCGCGGAGCAAATTGCGCTGACGAGACTATCCGCGGCCGAGGAAAGAAGCAGCGTTCGGCACGCGGGCGGCTGCGCCGCTGCGCGAAATGTCGCCGCCGCCACGAGCTGGCGCAATGCGTTGATGCGGCTCACCGGCGCGCTGCTTCGAATCGCTGCCCACGCCTCGATATCGGCGGCGAGCGTGAGCCGGTTATTGCATGTCATCGCATGAATCGCGCTTTCCGCAGCGCGCGCGTCGCGCCAATGCGTGGCGACGCGCATCAGCGCCGGCCACGCTCGCGGGCGCAGCCGCTCGTGCGGCCGGTTGAACGGCCGCATGCTCGTGTTGACCAGCACGAGCGCTTCGATTTCATGCGGATGCCGCTGCGCCCAGTGCGTTGCGACCATTCCGCCGAGCGACATGGCGAGCACGCGATACGGGCCCGGCACGCCACGCTCGAATGCCACGTTCCGCACGAAGCCCACCATATCCGCGACGCTGCGATACGAGCGCAAGCGCGCGAATTCGCCGTTGCCGGGAAGATCGATCGGCAGCACGCGCGCAACGTCGGCCACGTCGGCAAGGCGCTGCGGCAAGGTGCCCCAGTGCCGCGTTTCGCGCGTGAGCCCACGCAGCAGAATCCATGCGCTCATATGCGCCGCGGCCTGTACCAGAGGTCGAACGCATGCTGCAGCAGTTGCTGGCGCGCGGCGCCCTGCGGCAGCCAACGCTGCGACGAATAGGCGGCGCGCGTCAGGAAATCGAGCAGATTCGCGTGACGCCGCAACACCCGCTCCGTGCGATGCGCCTTGACCGGGTTGAACATGCCCTGCCTTGAAAAGATCTGCCGGGGATTCTTCTTGATCCATAGCCACGAGCCGAGTTCGAGCGTCATCGGCAAAAAGATGCTCGACGGCGGGCGACGATCGTAGGCGTAGTCCCACAGGTCGCCGTGCAACAGATATTGATGGCTTTGCGGTTCGAACATATAGCCGTGGTGAGGATGCGCGCGCTCGAACATTGTCTTCAACGCATACATCTCGGCAAGATGCGGCATCGCGCGACGCGTGCGCGCATACGGAAACCAGATGCTGTCGCGCCACCCATAGCCCGAATGGCAATCGAGCGCAAAGCTCAGCGGCCGCGGCGCGAGTTCATGCTCCACCACTTGCAGCAAGGCGACTGCTTCGGCTTCCATCGGCGCGCCGCGCCGGCCGCGATACCAGGGCAGCCAGGCGCCGAGACGCTGTCCGCCGGCGAGCCACGGCACATGCTCGTCGGCATCCTGCGGGCCGTTGCGCATCAGGTCGACGCCGTTCGGATTCGCGCGCGTCGCGGCCCACATGCCGCCGGGGTTCACGATCGGTACGAAGATCAGCCGCACCGATTGCAACTGGCGCACGAGCAGTTCGTCCCATTCGAGCCGGCCGATCAGCGAACGCATGTAATCGAGCACGAGTTGCGAACCGATCCGTTCGAGCCCATGGATGCCGCCGAAAAACCCGATCGCGGGCGCAAGCGGATCCGTCGAGCCGATGCTCGCCGTCAAAACGCAGAATGTTCTGCCCCGCACCCGTGTCTCGCAGACGCTGCGGATCTCGAAGATCGCGCTATTCGCTTCGAGTATGGCCTTCAGTTCTTCGTACTCCGCGAACGAATCGGGCAAAAAGCTGAGAACCTGTTGCATGGCGGCGCCGGTGGAAGGCTACGTTATTGGGGACGGCACATGCATTGACCCCTTCAAATATAGCCTGTCCGACGCGCGATTAAATGACAGTGGCGCGACGCACGCACAGCGAACAAACAACAGTCACATAACTGACACATTACATACGTGCGCCCGCACCCCGGCCCCACGCACGCGACGAATTTACGCGCTGATACATATAGTCGTCTAGACGTTGGGACACCTTCACTGAACCGTCATAGTCGCTTCCTAGAATGTGCCCGAACGTTCCGGCAAACACCGGCGTCTTCGACAGGATATCTATGCAAGCCATCCGCATCGAACGTTTGAGCAAGACGTTCAAAAACGGCCGCAAAGCGCTCGACGAAATCGATCTGCGTGTCGAGCCAGGTGAAATGGTGGCGCTGATCGGCGCATCCGGTTCGGGCAAATCGACGTTGCTGCGGCATATTGCCGGCTTCACGGCCTCCGATGAGCAACCGTCGGCGATTCAGATTCTCGGCCGGCCGATTCAGCGCAACGGCCGCATCGTGCGCGAAGTGCGGCGCATCCGTCGCGACATCGGCTTCGTGTTCCAGCAGTTCAATCTCGTCAATCGCATTTCGGTCGAAACGAATGTGCTGGTCGGTGCGCTCGCGCGTCTGCCGTTGTGGCGGCGTTTGACGGGCGCCTTTCCGCGCCACGAACGCGAGCTTTCGCTTGCGGCATTGCGCGAAGTCGGCATCGGCGATCATCTGCACGAACGCGCGGGCAATCTGTCCGGGGGCCAGCAGCAGCGCGCGGCCATCGCGCGCGCACTCGTGCAGCAGGCACGCATCATCCTCGCCGACGAACCGATCGCATCGCTCGACCCCGAATCGTCGCGCCGCGTGATGGACATCCTGCGCAAGCTCAATTCCGAACGCCAGCTGACCGTGCTCGTATCGCTGCATCAGGTGGACATCGCGATGCAGTATTGCCCGCGCACGGTCGCGCTGCGACGCGGCAAGATCGTCTACGACGGCCCGTCGGCCAGTCTCACGCCGGCGCTGTTGCAACAGCTGTATGGCGACGACGCGCGCGAACTGCTCGATCAACATGCCGGCGACGACGCATCGCATGCGTCGCTGTCGTACCCGTTTGCGCTGGATCCGGCGCATTCCACGTGATGCCGCGAAATGCGCATCGCACGATTATTCCAGGCTGTCTTGAATCGACCAACCAACCGGGATTCCGAACCCATGAAATTCTTGCGCTCACTGATCGTCGGCGTAGCTGCATTCGCGTGCGTCGCCGCTCACGCCGAGGACCCGAAAGACCTCAGTTTCGGCATCATCTCGACCGATGCGTCGAGCACGCTGCGTCAACGCTGGCAGCCGCTCATCGACGATCTGAACAAGCAGACGGGTCTGCACGTGAAAGCGTTCTTCGCGACCGATTACGCGGGCATCATCGAAGGGATGCGCTTCAACAAGGTTCAGATTGGCTACTTCGGTAACGCGTCGGCCATGGAAGCGGTCGACCGCGCGAACGGCGAAGTCTTTGCGAAGACCGTCATGGCCGATGGATCGAGCGGCTACAAATCGCTGCTGATCACGAACGTCAACAGCCGCTTCAAGTCGATCGACGACGTGTTCAAGAATACGAAGGACGTGAACCTCGGCTGGGGCGATCCGAATTCGACGTCGGGCACGCTGATTCCGGGCTACGACCTGTTTGCGAAGCGCGGCGTGACGGTAAACAGCGCGTCGTTCAAGACCGTGCTGCCGTCGAGCCACGAAGCGAATCTGCTGGCCGTGGTCAACGACAAGATCGACGTCGCGACGAACAACACGATGGAGCTCGACCGGCTGAAGACGCAGCATCCGGACAAGTTCGCGCAGGTGCGCGTGCTGTGGACCTCGCCGCTGATTCCGAGCGATCCGCTCGTGTGGCGCAAGGATCTGCCGCAAGATACGAAGGACAAGCTGCGCAAGTTCTTCGTCAACTACGCGAAGACCGATCCGCACGAGAAAGAAGTCATGAAGAACCTGACGATCTTCAGCGGCTTCGTTGCGTCGTCCGATGCGCAGCTGCTGCCGATCCGTCAGGTTGCGCTGTTCCAGCAGAAGCAGAAGCTGGAGGGCGACAGGAACCTTTCCGATGCGGACCGCAAGACTCAGGTGGCCGCAATCGACGCGAAGCTGGCCGCACTCAATAGCGAGGCACCGAAGCAATAATGAACACCGCCGACCTGACCTCCGGTCGCGGCGCGCAGCAGAAAGCGGCGGCCGCGGCAACCCACGCCGCGGCCGCCGGCAAGCGCAGCTGGGGCTCGACACTGAGCTGGATTGCGCTGATCGCGGTGCTCGGCGCGTCGTGGCACGCCGCGGACATGCGCCCGCTCGATCTGTTCGCCGATGCGGGCAACATGGGGCAGTTCGCCAAGGACTTCTTCCCGCCCAACTTCGACGACTGGCACATCTACGTGCACGAGATGTTGGTCACGCTCGCGGTTGCCGTGTGGGGCACCGCGCTGTCGATCGTCTGCGCGATCCCGTGCGGGCTCATGTCGGCGCACAACATGGCGCCGATATGGGTCGTGCAGCCGATGCGGCGCATGATGGACGCGTGCCGCGCGATCAACGAGATGGTGTTCGCGATGCTGTTCATCGTCGCGGTCGGTCTCGGTCCGTTCGCGGGTGTGCTCGCATTGTGGGTGCATACGACCGGCGTGCTCGCGAAGCTCTTTGCGGAGGCCGTCGAAGCGATCGACCCGCGTCCGGCCGAAGGCGTGCGTGCGACGGGCGCGACGGGTCTCGACGAAATCATCTATGGCGTGCTGCCGCAGGTGTTGCCGCTGTGGATCTCGTACGCGCTGTACCGGTTCGAGTCGAATGTGCGCTCCGCGATGGTGGTCGGGATGGTCGGTGCAGGCGGGATCGGCGTCGTGCTGTACGAGTCGATCCGCTCGTTCGATTATGCGCAGACGTCGGCGGTGCTGATTATGGTCGTGGTCGTGGTGACGGCGATCGATCTGATTTCCGCGAAGTTGCGGGAGCGGGTGATTTAAACGCGTCGCGCGGAAGTCGCGCCACGCATTTGCGCCGCGTAGCATCGTCGTGCCCGACACTCGCGCTTCACTGGCCCGTGCGCCGGCCGACCTCGTCGGCATGATACGAAGACCTCACGAGCGGGCCGGCCACCACTTCCCTGAACCCGAGCCGCAGGCCTTCGTCGCGCCACGCGTCGAATGTTTGCGGCGGCACGTACCGCCGCACGGGCATATGAAACTTCGAAGGCGCGAGATACTGGCCGATCGTCAGTACGTCGACACGATGCGCGCGAATATCGCGCATCGTCTCGAGTAACGCCGCTTCGGTTTCACCGAGGCCCGCCATCAGTCCGGACTTCGTCAGCATGTCCGGCTGCGCCTCTTTCACGCGCGCAAGCAGTTCGAGCGACCCTTCATAACTTGCGCCCGCGCGCGCGGCCCGATACAACGACGGCACCGTCTCCACATTGTGATTGAAGACGTCGGGCCACGCGGCCGATAGCGCGTCGAGCGCGCGCTCGACACGGCCGCGAAAATCGGGCGTCAGCAGTTCGATGCGAATGTCCGGCACGCGCGCGCGCAGCAACGCCACGCAGCGCGCAAAATGCGCGGCGCCGCCGTCGCGCAGATCGTCGCGGTCGACCGAGGTAATCACGACATAACGCAAGCCCAGTGCGGCCACCGCATCGGCGAGCCGGGCCGGTTCTGCTTCGTCGAGCGCAGCGGGGCGGCCATGCGCGACGTCGCAGAACGCGCAGCGGCGGGTGCACACGCCGCCCATGATCATAAATGTCGCGGTCCGTTGTGCGAAGCATTCGCCGATGTTCGGGCACATGGCCTCCTCGCAGACCGAATGCAGGCGATGCGCACGCAGAATCGCCGCCATGCCGGCCACGGTTTCGCTCATCATCGGCCTTGCATGCAGCCACGGCGGCTTCGGCAGCACGTCCGTGCGCACAGGCGGCACGACCTTCACCGGAATACGCGCGAGCTTGTCGCGGCTGCGCAAGCCGTGCTGCCCGAGCGCCGTCGCGCCCGAACCCGAGGCCGGCGCCGGATGCGCGCCTTCTTGTCGCGGCACGGCCTGCATCGTCACGCTCCTCCGAAGAAGTCGTTCAGCAGCCGATTCACTTCGGACGCCGCTTCCATATGCACCATATGGCCCTTGCCTTCGATCACATGCACGCGGATCTCGCCCGGCAACCCTTGCGCGTGCCGCGCGGGGATGATCTGGTCCTGCGCGCCCCAGATCACCATCGCGCGCGGCGCGAGCGCACCGATGCGATCGCGGTAGATCTTCTGCTGCACGCCATCGACGAACGCGAGCGCGGCGATTTTCCGCAAGGCCTCGTTGACGCCTTCGAGCCGCTTGTACTTGACGATGTCTTCGATCATTTGCCGCGTGACGAGCGCCGGGTCCGCAAACAGCTGCAGCATATGCGGCTTCAACGCATTGCGGCTGCTGCCCGCCACGAAGCCTTCGATATACGCGCGGTTGATCTCCTCGCCGAGCCCCGCGCCGCTGATCAGCGTCAACGACGCGACACGCGCGGGCGCATTTGCGGCGATCGTCATCGCCACGAGACTGCCCATCGAATGCCCAACCAGATGAGCGCGCTCGATGCCGCGGTCGTCGAGAAAGGCGAGCACCGCATCGGCCAGTTCCTCGACGCTGCCGGTGTCGACGGCCTTGCCCGATTCGCCATGCCCCGGCAGGTCGAGTGCCCACACCTCACGGTGAGCGGCGAGGTCCGCATGGTTGAACATCCATGCGTTGAGGTCGCCGCCGAACCCATGGATCAGCACCGCCGGCGTGCCGCCGCCGTTGCCGACCTTCAGAAAGCGCACCGTGCGGCCGCCGATCTGCGCTTTTTCCGGCTGCGGCCCCGAATCGGCTTGCGCCGCGGCCGCCGGCACGAAATCGCGCTGAAACGTGGCGACCGCTTCGTCGATTTCAGCATCGGGCGCTTCGACATCGGCGACGACGCCGAGCAGCGCACCGACCGGCAAGGTATCGCCCTGCTGCGCAATCTGCCGGCGCAGCGTGCCGTCGAATGCACACTCGACGCCCGACGATATCTTGTCGGTCTCGACGTCGAGCAGCTCGTCGCCGCGGCTCACCTTGTCGCCCACCGATTTCAGCCAGCCGTTGACCTGGCCCTGCTCCATCGACAAGCCCCACTTGGGCATCGTTACCATATGAATCGGCATTGCTCGTCACCTCTCTCAGTGCGTCGTCTTCGTCACCGCCGCGGCGATCTGATCGGGCGACGGAATGTACAGGTCTTCCAGCACGCTTGCGAACGGCGCCGGCGTGTGCGGCGCGGTGACCAGCCCGATCGGCGCCTTCAGCGAATGAAACGCCTTCTGCGCGACGAGCGCGGCGATGTCGGTCGCCATCGAGCAGCGCGGATTCGCCTCATCCACCACGACCACGCGGCCGGTTCGCTCCACGCTTTCGAGGATCGTCTCTTCGTCGAGCGGCGACGTCGTGCGCAGATCGATGATGTCGACGTGGATGCCGTCTTTCGCAAGTCGGTCCGCTGCTTCGGTCGCGAAGTGCACCATGCGGCCATACGTGACGATCGTCGCGTCGTCGCCTTCGCGCACGACGTTCGCCTCCCCGAACGGGATCGTGTACAGCTCTTCGGGCACGTCGCCCTCGC
Organism: Paraburkholderia sp. SARCC-3016; assembly: GCF_031119615.1. Taxonomy (NCBI): domain Bacteria; kingdom Pseudomonadati; phylum Pseudomonadota; class Betaproteobacteria; order Burkholderiales; family Burkholderiaceae; genus Paraburkholderia; species Paraburkholderia sp. SARCC-3016. The sequence goes on from NZ_JAVHZD010000032.1 coordinate 37,998, forward strand.
GGCCGTACAGCAGCTTATGCTCGCAGAAAATGACCGGGTCGTTATCGCGGATCGCCTGGATCATCAGCCCCTTCGCATCGTACGGCGTCGACGGGCACACGACTTTCAGGCCGGGCACATGCGTAAACAGCGACGTGAGCATCTGCGAGTGTTGCGCCGCCGCGCGCAGGCCCGCGCCCTGCATCGTGCGGATCACCACGGGCGTCACCGCTTTGCCGCCGAACATATAGCGGAATTTTGCGGCCTGATTGAAGATCTGATCGAAGCAGACGCCCATGAAGTCGATAAACATCAGCTCCGCGACCGGCCGCATGCCGCACGCAGCCGCGCCGACCGCCGCGCCGATAAAGCCCCCTTCCGACAGCGGCGTATCGAGTACGCGCCCCGGATACTTGTGATAAAGCCCCTTCGTGACACCGAGCACGCCACCCCATGCGTCGTGCTCGCCGGGCGCGCCTTCGCCGCCCGCATTGTCTTCCCCCATCACGATGACGCTTTCGTCGCGCGCCATCTCCTGACTCAACGCTTCGTTGATTGCCTGTGAGTAGCTGATCTTGCGTGCCATGTCCGTCTCCTTGAATAGGTCTAAGCGTATGCGCGGTCGCTGCGGCCACCGGGTCAGTCAGCGGTACGACACGTAGACATCGGTCAGCAGGTCTTCGGCGCCGGGCAGCGGTGCCGCCTTCGCTTCCGTCACCGCCGCGTCGATCAGCTGTTTCACGTTCGCATCGACGTCGCGCAGTTCGGCGGCGCTCAGCATCTCGGCACGCACGACGCGTTCTTCGAAACGCTTCAGGCAGTCCTTTTCGTCGCGCAGCTTCTGCACTTCACCGGGCGCGCGATACGTTTGCGCATCGCCCTCGAAGTGGCCGAAGTAGCGCGACAGCTTCATTTCGACGAGTGTCGGTCCGCCGCCGCCGCGCGCCCGTTCGATCGCTTCGCCGACCGCTTCGTGCACCGCGAAAAAATCGAAGCCGTCGACAATCACGCCTGGCATGCCGAATCCGCTCGCGCGGTCCGCGATGTTGTCCGACGCAACGGCCCACGACGACGACGTCGATTCCGCGTAGCCGTTGTTCTCCGCGATAAAGATCGCGGGCAGCCGCCAGATCGACGCGAGGTTCATCGATTCGAAAATCACACCCTGATTCGATGCGCCGTCGCCGAAGAAACAGACGCCGACCCCGCCGGTCTTCCTGTACCTGGCCGCGAGCGCGGCGCCGCAGACGAGCGGCCCGCCCGCGCCGACGATGCCGTTTGCGCCGAGCATGCCCCGGGACAGATCGGCGATATGCATCGAACCGCCCTTGCCGCGGCATACGCCTGTCGTGCGACCGTAGATTTCCGCCATCATGCCGCGCACGTCGACGCCCTTTGCGATGCAGTGGCCGTGGCCGCGGTGCGTGGTGGCGACATAGTCGGCGTCGTTCAGATGCAGCATCGTGCCGACCGCGGACGCCTCCTCGCCCGCATACAAATGCACGAAGCCCGGGATCTCCCCGGTGGCGAACTCGACATGCAGCCGCTCCTCGAATTCGCGAATCGTGCGCATCATCCGATACGCATCCAGCAGCTTTTGCTTGCTCAACTGACTCGAAACAGACATGGCGTGTCTCCTTTCCGTCTGATCATCCAGCGATGTAATGGCGCTGCGCGGCCATCTCGCGCATCAATTGCCGCGACGCCGAATAGCGCAGCGTGCGGCCTACGTCGACCGTCAACGGCCCGGCCCAATCCAGCGCGATCTCATAGCGGTCGTCGCGCTCCAGTTCGATTTCGCGTTCGCCGTCGAATGCGAGCGTGCCGCGACCCGCGTCGACCGGCAGCCATTCGCCGACTTCGAGCCGGTCGCAGGTGCGCATCGTCACCTGCCCGACGCGCCCCGGCGCGAGCGGCGCGAAGACCGGCACGCCCGCTCCGCCGTCGTGCGCGAACGTCAGATGCAGGCCGTGCGAGGCGCTGCGTTCGACCGGCGCCCAAGCGCCGCCGATCGACGACAGGCCGATGCCGTCGGGCGGTGCGAACGTCAGGTAGAGCGCGTCGATATCGGCCGGGTCCGACACTGCGCGTGCGCCGATGAAACGCTGCCGGCTCACGCACACATCGACGAGCGCGATCTCTTCGCGGCCGCGGTTCGGCCCGGCGACACAGCGCACGACGAGCCGCTTGTTGCGCGTCAGCGCAACCTCGGGCGGCACGATGCCCGCTGCGACGAGCGCGCCCGCGAGGCCTGCGACGGTCGCTTCGCGCATCTCGGGAAATGCGTTGTTAGTGCCCGTGGAAAGCGTCAGCAAAGGGACGCTGCCGCAATGCGCGGCGACCGCGCGATGCGTGCCGTCGCCGCCTAACACCGCGATCAGACCGACGCCGGCGCGCACCATGTAGTCGACGCCCGCATGCGTATCCGCGACGCTGTCGGTAATCGGCAGATCGAGGAATTCGACGTCGGGCCAATGCTCGGGATAGCCGAGTGCCGCATGCGTATCGAGTGCGCGGCACAGCAGCGCCGCCACGCCGGTCTTGTCGCGCAGCGTCAGCACCCGGCTGTCGCCGAGCATGCCGAGACCCGCGAGCAGGCGCACGACCATGTTGGCCTTCTCCGCCGTCGGGAACACCGATGCATGCGTCGTCAGCCGGCGGATGTCGCGCCCCGACGCGGGGTTTGCGATGAGGCCGACGGTGATGGGCGATGCCAAGGTCTGTCTCCGTTGTTTCGTTGCATCTGCTTCGATGCTTCTATCCGCGTGCGACGCTCGAGGGAGCGTCGTGCGTTTTGACCGAGCGCATTACTGCAATGCCCATGCCAAGAAATTACCGCTATGGCCGAAGCGCGATGAAGCCGCGCGCATCAAGGCTCGCGACGCGCGGGCGGGCCTTGATGGCCAGTCTGGAAACGCGATATGACGCCATGCAGGAGGCGCGACGTGTCTCACATCTTTGTGCGTACCAGGTATTCCGAAGAAATCGGTGAAGACGGCAACCCTTCGGGCGACCCGATTTTTCAGGCCTTTTCTGTGCAGACGCCGGTGTCTCACGCTGCCTGAGACAAACGTCTCAACCGTCTCGCGTGCTGCATTGCAGTGTGATTGCGCGTGCCGGATGTGCTACAAGAAGGTCCCACCCTCCGTGCGCCGTTCGAGCGCCGTCCGACGGGAGCCGACCATGCCCTACGTCTCTCAAACGCAGCACATCGATCGTGTCCGCGGCGCCATCGAAGGACGCCTGCCCGTGCCGGCCGCGCCCGATGCGCAGCGGCTCGTATCGTCGTGGCAGCGTTCGTATGAACAGTACCGGCTCGATCCGGGCTCGGTTGTCGGACCGCGCGTGCTTACGTCTGCGGAATTGCGCGAGGTGCAAGGCAAGGAAGAGGCGTTTTTGCGCGCGTCGGGGCAATGCCTGACACGTCTGCATGAAATGATTCGCGTCGCCGACTATTGCGTGCTGCTGACCGATGCGCACGGCGTGACGATCGACTACCGGCTCGAGCGCGACCGGCGCAGCGACTTCAGGCACGCGGGGCTCTATATCGGTTCGTGCTGGTCCGAACGCGAAGAAGGCACGTGCGCCGTCGCCAATGTACTGACGGACCTCGCGCCGATCACGGTGCATAAGATCGATCACTTCCGCGCAGCGTTCACGACGCTGACCTGCAGCGCATCGCCGATTTTCGCGCCTACGGGCGAGCTGATCGGCGTGCTCGATGCGTCGGCCGTGCAGTCGCCCGATAACCGCGACAGCCAGCGACTCGTGTTTCAGCTCGTGCGGCAAAGCGCGACGTTGATCGAAGACGGCTACTTCCTCAATCAGACCACGCAGCATTGGGTGCTGTTCGGCCATCAGAGCCGCAACTTCGTCGAGGCGCAGCCCGAGGTGCTGATCGCGTTCGACGAATGCGGCAATATCGTTGCGTCGAACCGCAAGGCACAGGAATGCATCGCGGGCCTCAGCGGTCCGCGTCATATCGACGAAATCTTCGATACGTCGGCGATACACCTGCACGATGTCGCACGCGGCGATACGATCGTGCCGCTGCGTTTGCGTGCGAGCGGCGCACTGCTGCACGCGCGGATTCGCGAGCCGCTCAAGCGTGTATCGCGCGCCACGCGCACGATAGCGGGATTCACTGCGGCTGCGGGCACGTCCTTGTCGAGCGGCTCGCGCGATGCCTGCCGCGGCGTCGCCGCCGATGCGCGGCGCGATGTCGGTGCACTTGGCCGCTTTCTGCGCAGCCGCGACGTGCGTATTGCGCGCAATGCCGAGGTCGCATTGCGCATCGCCGGCAAACGGCTGCCCATCCTCATACTCGGCGAAACCGGTGTCGGCAAGGAAGTGTTCGCGCATGCGCTGCACGATTCGGGCGCGCGGCGCGCGCGACCCTTCGTCGCCGTCAATTGCGGCGCGATTCCCGAATCGCTGATCGAGAGCGAACTGTTCGGTTACGCGCCGGGCGCGTTCACCGGCGCGCGCAGCCGCGGCGCACGCGGCAAGATTGCGCACGCGCATACGGGCACGCTGTTTCTCGACGAAATCGGCGATATGCCGCTCAGTCTGCAAACGCGTCTTCTGCGCGTGCTGGCCGAAGGCGAAGTGATGCCGCTGGGCGGCGATACGCCGGTGCGTGTCGATATCGACGTGATTTGCGCAACGCACCGCGATTTACAGCAGATGGTCGCCGTTGGCGCGTTCCGCGAAGATCTCTATTACCGGCTAAGCGGCGCGACGCTGCACATGCCGCCGTTGCGGGAGCGCGAGGACATCCTCGACATCGTGCATGAAGTGTTCGATGAAGAAGCACAAGGCGCCGGCCACGCGCTCATGCTCGATGCGCAGCTCGCCGAGCGGCTCTGCGGATTCGGCTGGCCCGGCAATATCCGGCAGCTGCGCAACGTGTTGCGCTATGCGTGCGCCGTGTGCGATGCGACACGCGTCGATTTTCGGCATCTGTCGCCGGACATTGCGGCACTGCTTGCGCCCCGCCATGCCGAGGCCGGCGGTCCCGCGTTTGCAGCGCAGCCGTCGCTCGCCCATGCCGGCGACGAACGGGCTCGCATTGTCGACGCGCTGACGCGGCATCAGTGGCACCCGAACGCGGCGGCGCAAGCGCTCGGCATCTCGCGCGCAACGCTATATCGCCGCATTGCAAAGCTGGGCATAGTCGGGCCTCATCGGGGTTAGCCTGCGGCTCGCGGGCGGTTCGCCCGCGGTTATTGCTCGGCCAGTTTGCCGCGGCTTCGGTTGCGGCCGAAGCGACGGCCTCCCACATGCCGCGCATCGGCCGTTTCGCCGCTCGCGAGGTCCGCGTATCGCCCATGGCGGGCCGAGCGCGACATCAGCTTTTCGGGAATGCTCGTCGCGAGAAGATAAGTCGTCCATGCGCCGAACGCGACGACCGCAAGCGCTAAAAGAAGGATCTGCATAACGTCTCCACAATGCTGCCGCGCGATTGCGCGGATCTTCAGCCTCGACATTACACAAGCTGCATCGCCGCGGGATGCACACTTTGCGGCATTGGCTCGAATTACAGTTCTGTTGGCACAAAACGCACGTAAACGGCGGCGCTAGCCGGCGCTGAGCGTCGCGATACGTTGTGCGAGACGCCTCAGCCGCACGCGCAATTCAGGCGGTTCGAGCACTTCGACGTGCCCCGCGAAGCCGAGCAGTTGCTCGGCCGCGAAGTCGAGCTGTTCGATGGGCAGCGTGACTTCCTGCCAGCCGTCATGGTCGGGCGGCCCGCTTTGCGCCTGTTCGACGGCCGCCGCGCCGAGCCGGTCGAGCCGCAGCATCCCCTCCTGTGTAAGACGCAGGCGCGCGACGTTTTTCAGCAGACTCTTTTCGAATGCCGCGACCGAGCCGGCCCACTCGCTGCGCAGATCGAACGCTTCGGGCCGCTCGAAGGTCTCGTCGAGCACGCTCAGATGCGTGATGTTCGCGACCTTGTAGATACGCAGTTGCGTGCGCGCCCGCGCGACCAGATACCAGTCGCCGGCCTTGTGCACGAGGCCCAGCGGATCGCGAATCCGCTCCCGCTCGTGCTCCGCTGCAGGCTCGCTCTTACCGGGGCGCGGCGACGCCCAGCTCAGGTAACGCATTGCGACGCGCTTCTGCTCCCAGACAGCGCCCGCGAGCAGCGTCAGATGCGGCACCTGCGCGGGCCGCCGATGCCAGCCGACCGGGTCGATATGGAGCCGCGAGCCGATGCGCGATGCGTCGGGCGCCGCATCGGGCAGCGCCGTGACGAGTTTCAACTGCGCGGCACGCAATTGTTCGGACAGGCCAAGATCGGTTGCCGCGCCGGCAAGGCCGGCAATCGACAGCGTCTCGGCCTCCGCCTTCGTGATGCCGGTCAGCCGCGCGCGATAGCCGTCGAGCAGCGCGAAACCGCCGCCGGGACCGCGGTCCGCATAAACAGGCACGCCCGCTGCGCTCAGTTGATCGATGTCGCGGTAGATCGTGCGCACCGATACGTCGAATTCCTCAGCGAGTGCTTGCGCGGTCACGCGTCCTTTGACCTGCAGCAACAGCAGCATCGACACGAGCCGGCTTGGGCGCAATTGCGTTCTCCGAAAAATTCATGACATCGGTTGTCAGCTATTGGCGAGTATAACTGCCGGTATGCGCGATTGATCGGGAGTGGCGATATGTCGGTGACTTACGTGATTCGTTTTCAGGTCGTTCCGGAAAAGCTCGATCGTTTTATGAGCCTGCTCGACGGCGTGCTCGATGCCATGCGCGCCGAGCCCAATTTTCATCAGGCGATCCTGCATCGCGATCCCGATTGCCCTCATCGGCTCATGCTCTACGAGACGTGGGAAAGCCACGAAGACGTGCTGGAAGAACAATTGAATCGTCCATACCGGCAGGCGTATCACGAGGCACTGCCCGAACTGCTTGCGAGGCCGCGCGAAGTGACGATCTGGGAAGCGCTGCGCGTCGATCGCAATCGGCCGCGCAGCGAATCCGGGGTCTTGCAGGCATGAGTGCGGCGCCAGTCCGGCAGGCCGGATCAGATCAAGGCATGGGCGCTTCGGGCGCTTCCGCTTCGGGGCGCCTCAGCGTCATGCAAGGCGCTGCCCTCTATGTCGGCGCGGTGCTAGGCACAGGCGTCATTGCGCTGCCGGCGCTCGCCGCAGACGTCGCCGGCCCCGCATCGCTCATCGCGTGGGCGGCGCTCGTGTTGCTGTCGGTGCCGCTTGCCGCGACATTCGCCGCGCTGGGCGCGCGCTATCCTGACGCAGGCGGCGTATCGACCTACGTGCGCAACGCGTTCGGGCCGCGCGCGGCGGCGATCATCGGCTGGTGCTTCTACTTCGCGGTGCCGGCCGGCTCGCCCGCGGCGGCGATGTTCGGCGGCGCCTATGTCACCGCGGCGCTCGGCGGCGGGCACGTTGCGACGATCGGCACCGCGGCGGCGCTGATGCTGATCGTCACCGTCGCCAATGCGTTCGGCGTCACCGTGTCCGGACGTTTGCAACTGGCGCTCGCGGTCGTGCTCGTCGCGCTGCTGCTGGCGGCGATCGCCGCTTCGGCGCCGCATGCGCGCGCCGCGAACCTGCAGCCATTCGCGCCGCACGGCTGGCTCGCGATTGGCCCCGCGGCGGCGCTGCTCGTCTGGAGCTTCGCGGGCTGGGAAGCGATCACCCACCTCGCGGCCGAGTTTCGCCACCCCGCGCGCGATCTTCCGCTCGCGACCGGCATCGCGGTATGTGTCGTCGGCGTGCTGTACATGGGTGTCGCGACCGCAAGCGTGCTCGTGCTCGGGCCCGCCGCCGGCAAGTCGAGTGCGCCGCTTGCCGAACTGCTCGCGACGGGCCTGGGCGGCAAGGTGCAGGTGCTCGCGGCGGCTGCCGCGCTGCTGCTCACGCTCGGCACGATGAACGCGTATTTCGCCGGCGCCGCCAAGCTCGGCGCCGCGCTCGGGCGCGACGGCGCGCTGCCGGCGTGGTTCGCCGCGGGCAGTCGCGCGGGCGACGTGCCGCGCCGCAGCCTGCTTGTGATTGCCGTGCTCGCCTTGATTGCGCTGTGCGCGTCCGTGATAGCCGGCGTCGGGCCACGGCCGCTCGTCCTGCTGACGACCGGTTCGTTCGTCACGGTCTATGCGCTCGGCACAGCCGCTGCGTTGCGCCTGCTGCCGAAGCGCAGCGGGGCGCGCCGCTGCGCGTGCGTCGCGCTCGTTGCCGTCGCGGCATTGTTTGCGGCGACTGGCTGGTACCTGTTATGGCCGCTCGCGATTACCGGCTGTGCGCTGCTTTATCTGCACGTACGCGAACGCGTCGACGCCAATGTCGCACGAGTCTCACGAAGCGACATATCGCAGTCCGTGAAAATTCGATGACTGTTGACTTAACGCTTCAGCAACAAATTTTATTGACAAGCCGCGCCTCGCCAGACACACTCCCTGACATGCTTACGCTGATCTCCACCGCCATTGTCAATTGGAACCCGATTCGAGCCGCCATTCACGGCGGGCCATCGGGAGCGTTTGCCTATTAGCAGTCTGGAATAACAAAACATCCCAAGGCCCCGCCGGCAACGGAAGGGGCCTTTTGTTTTGTGCGCGGCTTTCCGTTCTGTTCTCCGGCTCAATCGTCGATGGAGCACAACATGAACCAGGCAAGCCCGCAGTTCACCGATCCCGTATCGGATGTCTCACCGCCCGAAGTGGCCTCCGCATGCGAGGAGAGGCTGCCAAGGGTCGTCATGCACTTCGAAGTGCAGCCAGGCGCAACGCTATCCTGGCGAGTCGAGGCGCACTGCGAACTGAATGTGAACAGTGAGCGCGTGTGGTTGACGCGCGCTTCGTCGCCGTACGACTACTGGCTGCAACCCGGCTATTCAATTCAATTGCGGCGCGGCGAACGCGTATGGGTCAGCACCGACGGCAAGCTTGCCGCGCGCCTTTCGCTGATCACGTATCCGCGCAAACGTCGTGGCGTGCTTTACCGTTGGCTCGAGCGCCTGTCTTTGTTGGAGCCGGATGTCTATGCGCCGAATTCGCGGTGACCTCGATCGCGCCGCATTGACGATGCCGAAGATAGCGAGGAAAAAAACGAGTGTCATGCGGCTGCCGCGCGATATTGCACGGCAGCTCTTAGCGCGTGATGGATCGCCGATCGCGCGTGTGGCGAATCGCGCGTTACGGCCGGGAATTACTGCACCGTGGGCGATGTGCCGCTCGGCGTAATCTTCACCGCGGCTGCCGAAACAAACACGGCGTGCACGGTGTCGCCCACCTTCAGAGTTTTCAAATCGACGTCGGGACCGACGTCGAGCGTTTGAGTCTGATACGCGCCACGCAACGTGACCATGCGCTTCTTGCGATCGATCTTCTGCACGGTGGCGAGCACCTCGATCTGCTTCGCTGTTTGATAGCCGCCCGAAGCCGGCTGATAGACCTGTGTGTCGACGCGTTCGCGAATACCCTTGTCGGCGCCCTTCACTTTTTCCGCGGTCACGAGCAGCGCGTTCTTGTATTCGGCGTCCACGTTATCGCCAACTTTGAGCTTGTCGAAACCGGGCACCTCGTCGCTGACAAGAATGATCGCGGTGCGCCCATTCGGGCCTTGCAGCGTGACCGTGCGCGACGCTGCGTCGATGCCGACGATCTTCGCCTGGATATGCACCGGCTGCACCGCACTGACGACACTTTGTGCGGAATTCGCGAGCGTGTCCTCTGCGTAAGCCGGCTGCACCATATAGGCGAGTGCGAGCAAGGCGGCTGCTCCGATTGCTTTCTTCATTCGGGTTCTCCTTCAAGAGCGTTTTCAGTCACTGGCCAATACGGGCTTCTTACAACCCTATGCCGTATTAAAAACAGTTCGTCATCCAGACGAAAACGCATCATAACCCAGCCGAAAGCCAATAGATCCCGCGATTTTTCACATTGTGTAAAAGTTTGAATGCCTTTTGAATCGTGCAGCGTAGACTTCGCGCAACCCGCATTCAGGCAGCGGATAAAGCATTGCAAACCATAATGCTTTTCCCGCTGCGCGATGATGTGTCACACACGTTCAAGCGCAATGGCGATGCCTTGCCCAACGCCGATGCACATCGTGCACAGCGCAAAACGCCCCTGCATCCGTTGCAACTGGTACATCGCCGTGGTCACGAGACGGGCGCCGCTCATGCCAAGCGGATGCCCGAGCGCAATCGCACCACCGTTCGGATTGACGCGCGGATCGTTATCGGCCACGCCGAGCATGCGCAGCACGGCGAGACCTTGCGATGCGAACGCTTCATTGAGTTCGATGACATCGAACTGATCGAGCGTCATGCCAAGGCGCGCAAGCAGTTTCTGCGTAGCGGGCGCAGGCCCGATGCCCATCACGCGCGGCGCGACGCCGGAGGTCGCCACGCCGAGCACGCGCGCGCGCGGCGTCAAACCGGAACGTTTCGCCATCGCTTCGTTTGCCAGCAACAGCGCGGCAGCGCCGTCGTTGACGCCCGATGCATTGCCAGCCGTTACCGTGCCGTCGGCGCGTACTATGGCCTTGAGCTTCGCCAGCGCCTCGAGACTCGTTTCGCGCGGATGTTCGTCGTGCGAAACGATGACCGGATCGCCCTTTTTCTGCGGAACCGTCACCGCGACGATTTCCTGCGCGAGCGTGCCGTCGCGCTGCGCACGCGACGCATTCTGCTGGCTGCGCAACGCGAACGCATCCTGATCGGCCCGGCTCACGTTGAATTCCTGCGCGACGTTCTCGCCCGTTTCGGGCATCGAGTCGACGCCATACATCTGCTTCATCAGCGGGTTGATAAAGCGCCAGCCGATCGTCGTATCGAAGATGTCGGCCTGGCGCGCGAATGCGGCGGTCGCCTTGCCCATCACGAACGGCGCGCGGCTCATGCTTTCGACGCCGCCCGCGATCATCAGCCCCGCTTCGCCCGCCTTGATGGCGCGCGCGGCAATGCCGAGCGCATCCATGCCCGAGCCGCACAGCCGGTTGATCGTCGCGCCCGGTACGCCTTGCGGCAGGCCCGCAAGCAACAGCGACATGCGCGCGACGTTACGGTTGTCTTCGCCGGCCTGATTCGCACAGCCGTAGATCACGTCGTCGACGGCGTTCCAGTCGACGTCCTTGTTGCGCTCGATCAGCGCCTTCAATGGCACGGCGCCGAGGTCGTCCGCGCGAACCGACGACAGGGAACCCGCGTAGCGGCCGATCGGCGTGCGGATCGCGTCGCAGAGGAAAGCTTCGGTCATCTTCATGTCTCCAACGTTGCTTCGGCGGTACATACCGGGAAAGACCGTTTGTTCTATATGCGAACTTATGGTCTAATATCGAACAATTTTACACGATGATAGGCGTGCGCGGAAAAGCCTGTCAACGGCTGTGCATGCCGCGTGGTCCGCCGCTTCGCCACCCGCCGCCCGCAAATATGGCTATCGATAAAGACACTCGAGCGTCGCAACCTGCCCCCGCCCTGCACGCTGATGCGCCCGACAAGCCCGGCGATTCCTACGTGCAATCGTTCGCGCGCGGCCTTGCGGTGATTCGCGCCTTCAACGCCGAGCGCCCTGCGCAAACACTGACCGATGTCGCTGCCGCAACGGGTCTCACGCGCGCCGGCGCGCGCCGCATTCTGCTCACGCTGCAAACGCTCGGTTACGTCGAAGCCGATGGGCGCCTGTTCCGGCTCACGCCGCGCATCCTCGATCTCGGCTTCGCCTATCTAACGTCGATGCCGTTCTGGAACGTCGCCGAACCTGTCATGGAACAGTTGTCGGCCGAGGTGCACGAAAGCTGCTCGGCGGCCGTGCTCGACCGCACGGAAATCGTCTATGTGCTGCGCGTGCCGACGCACAAGATCATGACCATCAATCTGTCGATCGGCAGCCGTCTGCCCGCGTGGTGCACCTCGATGGGACGCGTGCTGCTCTCGTCGCTCGACGATGCGGCGCTCGACGCGATACTCGACGCATCGAATCTGCACGCGCATACGCCGCGCACAGTCACGGACAAAAACGAACTGAAGCAGATCATCGCGCAGGTACGTCGCCAGGGGTGGGCGATCAACGATCAGGAACTCGAGGAAGGGCTGATTTCGATTTCGGCGCCGATCCGCAACCGGCAAGGCCGCATCATCGCGGCGATGAACATCAGCGGCAACGCGCAGCGCAATTCCGCGAAACAGATGATGAAGACGTTTCTCGAGCCGCTGCAGAAAGCCGCGCAGAGCGTCTCCGATATGGTCGCGCTGCGCGGGTAGATAGCGAGCGTTCCGTCGTACGGGTCAGGTAGCGTTACCGGCTCAGATATCGTTCGACGAGCCGCGCCCAGTACGCCGCGCCGATCGGCAAGTTGCGGTCATTGAAGTCGTAATGCGGGTTGTGCACCATGCAGCCGTCTTCGCCGACGCCATTGCCGAGCCGCAAGAACGTGCCCGGCCGGTGCTGCAGCATGAACGAGAAGTCTTCGCTGCCCATCAGCATGTCCGTATGCGCGACGACGTTGTCGTGGCCGACCAGTTCGCGCGCGACTTCGATCGCGAACTCCGTTTCCGCATCCGAATTGACGACGACCGGATAGCCTTCGATGTACTCGACGTTGGCCTTGCCGCCATAACTCGCGGCCTGGCCTTCGGCCAGTTCCGTAATGCGCTTTTTCAGCAGCGCGCGCACCTCGGCGCTGAACGAGCGCACGCTCAGTTCGAGCTTCGCGGTGGCCGGAATCACGTTGTTGACGGTGCCCGCATGCATCGAGCCGATCGTCACCACCGCGGGCTGCGTGGGGTCGACATTGCGCGCGACGACGGTCTGCAAGGCCATCACGATGCTCGCGGCAATCACGATCGGATCGACTGTGAGGTGCGGCCGCGCCGCATGGCCGCCCACGCCTTCGACGGTGATCACCGCCTTGTCGCCCGCGGACATGAACGGCCCTTTGCGGAACAGGAACTTACCTGGCTCGGCGCCCGGATGGTTGTGCATGCCGAACACCGCGTCGCACGGGAAGCGGTCGAACAGGCCGTCCTCGATCATCTTTTTCGCGCCGCTGTCGATACCGCTTTCCTCGGCCGGCTGAAAGTACAGATGCACGGTACCCGAGAAACGGCGCGTCGCCGCGAGATGTTGCGCGGCGCCGAGCAGCATGGTCGTGTGGCCGTCGTGGCCGCATGCGTGCATCTTGCCGTGCGTGCCGCTCGCGTAAGGCAGGCCTGTCTGCTCGATGATCGGCAGCGCATCCATGTCGGCTCGAATGCCGACGCTGCGCGTACCCGCGCCTGCTTTCAGCGTGCCGACCACGCCCGTGCGGCCGACCCCGCGCGTAACCTGCCAGCCCCACGCTTCGAGCTTGCTTGCGACCAGCGCGGCGGTCTCGACTTCTTCGTAGGCCAGTTCGGGATGGTGGTGAATCTGATGGCGGATGTCGCGCAACGCGGCAGCAGCGGGTTCGAGATCGGCTATTTCGGCAAAACGTTCTGCGTCGCTCATCGGCGGTCCCCATGCATTCGGCACCGCGTCGCACGCGGCGAATAGCCCCGCACTATAGCAGCACGGTTGTGCCCACCGCCGAAGACCGCGCGCTCCAGATTCAGATGACGCCGCGCAGAACCCGCACGAATGCGTGCCCCGCCACATCGAGCGCACCGGAATTATCGATGCGTGTCACGCGCGCGCCGTCGGGCAACGAAAACGGCGCAAGGCGCGCGAGGCGTGCCGCGATCTGCTCGGCCGTTTCCCTCGCGCGCGCGCCGAGCCGCGCCGCGAGAATATGCGGCTCGGCCTCGACGTGCACGATTTCCGTATGCGGGTAGCGTTCGAGTGCACGCGCGAGATGTTGCCGCGAGCCGTTGACGACGACCGTGCATCCGCGCGCAAGCCATGCATCGAGCTCGATACCGATGCCATAGCGCAGCGCATGGCTCGACCATTCGAGTGCGAAGAGACCAAGTGCGGAACGCGCTTCGAATTCTTCCGGCGTAAGCGCGACATGATTTTCGTTGCTGCCCGCGCTGCGCGTGATGTAACGGTGTGCGAACACAACCGGCGCGCCGGCGACATGATCGCGCGCGAAATGCAGCAGCGAATCCTTGCCGGCGCCCGACGGGCCCATCACATAGATCAAACGGCCTTCCATGCCTTACTTCACCTCCGCGTTACCCGATGCGCCCGTCGCATCGAATGCGAGTCGCTGCCAGAGCACGAACGGCTCGCCCGGCGCGGGCTCCACAAAAAGCGCGATGCCGTCGACCGGCAACGCGCCAAGCCGCTGTACCTGCGCATGCCACCATTGAACGATCGCCGCACGGTCGCGCGCGTCTTCGAGCGAATTCGACAACGTCATATGAAAGCGGAATTCGTCGAACACATATGGGTATCCCCATTCGACGAGCAGCGCTCGTTGCCGTTCAGTGAGCGGCGCGGCAAGACGCCGTTCGAGGTCCGCCGCCGACGGCGCGGCACGTAGCGTCGCAAACGCGCGCAGCGCGTCCGACGCCAGTTCGCGCATGCGTGCATCGGCCTCCTCGCCGGCGGGCCTCAATGCGACGAAGCGGCCGAGCGTCCCGGCTTCGACGGGCAAGGCGAAGCGCGTTTGCGTGCGCGCCCAGCGCCGCGCCGCATCGGCGACATCGTGCGGATGCACGCCGTCGGCTAGCCGGAACGGTGCAACGAGCGTGCCGTGCCAGCCGTAGCGGCGCGGATCATTCGTCAGACACGCAAGCGTTTGCGACAGCACAGGAAAATCGTCGCGCGGTTCGTGCACGGCGCCGCTTTCCGCGTCGCGTCCGAGCCATTCGGCACCCACGCTCCACCAGCCGGACCCACGCGGCGGCGCATAGTACACCGCACAGCGCGTGGCCGCGCTCCAGTGCAAGGTTGCGTCGCCGGCCGGCGCTGCCGCCGCCACTTGTTCGCCGTGTCGATCGGCTCGCGCCGCGCTCATACGTCGTTCTCCACGAGCAGTTGCACGCGGTCCGCCGCGAAGTGCGTGAAGCCGTATTTGATCGGCGTGCCTTCGATATCGACGTCGACGTTCTCGACCCACAGCACCGGCTGCTGGCGATTGATATTAAGGCGGCGCGCCACGTCCGCGTCGGGCAGCACGCTGCCGATGCGGCTCCATTTACGCAGATAGTCGTTCACGCCATATTCGGCGAGCGCCTTGGTCATGCCGCCCGTGCGCTCGAGCGCGTCGGGCAGATCCGTGAAACGCGCGGCCGGATACCAGCTGCGCGCGAAAGTGAGCGGCACGCCGTTCGCTTCGTGCAGCATTTCCATCCGGTAGACCGTGACGCCCGCGCGCAGCCCCAATGCCTTCGCGACGTTCGGCTCGGCCTTCACACGCGATGCAGACAGCAGCACGCCGAGCGACTGCTGCTGCCGCAGGTTTTCGGTGAACCGCGTGCGCCGGCCGATCGTGTAATCGATCGCGCCCGGTTGAACGAACGTGCCACGCCCCTGTTCGACACTGACGAGACCGAGCGCGGCAAGCCCCAGCATCGCGCGGCGGATCGTGTGACGGTTGACGTCGAAGCGTCTCGCGAGCTCGGCTTCGCTCGGCAAACGCCCTTCTTCGCCGAAGCCGCTCGCGGCGATTTCCGCGGCGAGAATCTGCTCGATCTGCCGCCATACGGCGACACCGCCGCCGCGTTCGAGCAGCGTTCCGGGAGTCGCATCGTCGTTCGATGTCATGGTGGTGTCATTCCCCTCGGTTCAAATATAACGCTCGATTGTAGTGCGCAACCCGTGATGAAAATATGAATCTGCGCACCGCACCGTGTCACTGCGGGATTTTACCTACAAACGTCTAGACGTTTAGATGAATAGATGCTCAAATATCCGGACATCGAAACCACGGAACTCCCGATGAGCGATCCTTCCGCCCCCGTTTCTTCCGCCCCGCCTTCGTCGTCCGCGCGTCGCGCATGGATGGCGGTGCTGGCGCGCACGCCGCGCGCGGAGCTCGAAGCGGCGCTGCAGCGCGCCATGAACGGCGCACCGCTACCCGCTTATGACTGGCTGCGCCCGCCCGAAACTGGCCTTGCGATGGTGCGCGGCCGTGTCGGCGGCAGCGGCGACGC
Organism: Paraburkholderia sp. SARCC-3016; assembly: GCF_031119615.1. Taxonomy (NCBI): domain Bacteria; kingdom Pseudomonadati; phylum Pseudomonadota; class Betaproteobacteria; order Burkholderiales; family Burkholderiaceae; genus Paraburkholderia; species Paraburkholderia sp. SARCC-3016. The sequence continues at coordinate 54,021 of NZ_JAVHZD010000032.1, forward strand.
TTTCAATCTCGGCGAAGCGACGGTCACACGCGCCACGCTGCGTTTACGGGAACCGGCGGCCGGCGAACCGGCGGCCGGCGAACCGGGGGCCGGCCATCGGGAGGCCGACACGCCGGTCGGCGTCGCGTGCCATCTGGGCCGTGACCGCCGGCGCGCCGAACTCGCGGCGCTTGCCGATGCATTGCTGCAACTGCCGCAGCAGCACCCGCATCTGCATGCGCAACTGATCGAACCGCTCGCCGCGCGCCTCGAGGCCGCGCGCGAAGCGCGCCGCCAAGACACGGCCGGCACGCGCGTCGAATTCTTCACGATGGTCCGAGGCGACTGATGAACACATCGAATAATCCGGCACAGGTCGCGCTGTCCACGTCGCCGGCCCGTTCATCAGGCACCTCGTTGGCAACCTCATTGGCCACCTCATTGACCACCTCATTGGCCACCCTGACTCCCGGCTTCGCCGATCCCGTGCACGACACGCAGGCAGTGTTTCGCACGCTGCTCGACGTGCTGTCACGCCCGGGCACGATCGGCGCCGTGAGCGACGTGCTGCCCGCGCTGAACGCAAACGCAACGAACCGGCGGCAACCCGCCGCCGACCGTGCCGCGTTCGCCGCGCTGCTCACGCTCTGCGATTTCTCCACGCCCGTGTGGCTCGCGCAAGCCGACGCGCCGCTCGCCTCCGCGCTGCGCTTTCATACCGGCGCACCGCTCGTCGATACCCCGCAGCACGCCGCCTTCGCCTATGTGCACGATGCGGCCGCCATGCCCGCGCTCGAGCGGTTCGCGCCCGGCGATCCCGAATCGCCCGAGACATCGGCCACACTGCTTATTCGCGTTGCGTCGCTGACGAGCGGCACCCCGCTCACGTTGCGCGGCCCGGGCATCGAATCGACACGCAGCATCGCGCCCGGCGGGCTGCCCGAGCGTTTCTGGCTCGAACGCGCGGAACTGGCGCCGCTCTTTCCGTGCGGCATCGACTGCTACTTCGTCTGCGGCGACACGCTGATGGGTCTGCCGCGCACAACCCAAGTGGAGCTCAACTAATGTACGTTGCCGTCAAGGGTGGAGAGCGCGCCATCGAAGCATCGTGGCGCCTGCTCGACAAGGAGCGTCGCGGCGATACGCAGTTCGCCGAACTCAGCGTCGCGCAGATTCGCGAACAGTTGCGGCTCGCCGTCGCACGCGTCATGACCGAAGGTTCGGTGTACGACGAAGAGCTCGCCGCACTCGCGATCAAGCAGGCGGCCGGTGATCTCGTCGAAGCAATCTTCCTGCTGCGCGCATATCGGACCACGCTGCCGCGCTTCGGCTATACGGAACCGCTGCGCACCGAAGCGATTCATGCGGAGCGCCGCATTTCGGCGACGTTCAAGGATGTGCCGGGCGGCCAGTTGCTTGGGCCGACGTACGACTACACGCAGCGCCTGCTCGATTTCGCGCTGCTTGCGCAAAGCGATGCCGATGCCGATGCCGATGCCGATAATGGCGCGAGCGCCGATGCAACAGCGGTTCCCGCACCGCATCACGCAGCGCATGTGGCGAAGGAACCGATGCCGCGCGTCGTCGCGCTGCTCGACAAGGAAGGCCTGATCGAACAGGAAACGCCGACGCCTGACGCGCCCGAACCGGGCGACCTGTCGCGCGAGCCGCTCGCCTTTCCGGCCAGCCGCGCCACGCGCCTGCAAAACCTCGCGCGCGGCGACGAGGGCTTTCTGCTCGCAATGGGCTATGCGACGCAGCGTGGATACGCGCATTCGCATCCGTTCGCCGGCGAAATCCGCTTCGGCACGGTCGCAGTCGAAATGGTGCTGGACGAACTTGGCGAAGCGGTCGAAATCGGCGAGATCGACGTGACCGAATGCCAGATGATCAACCAGTTCGTGGGCAGCGCGGAAGCGCCGCCGTCGTTCACGCAAGGCTATGGCCTCGCGTTCGGCCACTCGGAACGCAAGGCGATGGCGATGGCGCTCGTCGACCGCGCGCTGCGCGCCGAAGAACTCGGCGAAACGCTGCGCTCGCCGACGCAAGACGTCGAATTCATGCTGTCGCATAGCGACAACGTCGAGGCATCGGGTTTTGTGCAACACCTGAAGCTGCCTCACTACGTCGACTTCCAGTCGGAACTCGAACTCGTGCGGCGGTTGCGTGCGCAACATGCAGGCGCGCAACAGCGCGACGCCGACGATGCCAATGGCGATCGGCAGACTACGCAACAGACTCCGGAGCAGACCCCGCAGAAGCTCGCTTCGCAGCGCGCTCAACAGGAAGAAGCCGCATGAATTCGTCCGATACCTCCATCGCATCACGCGACCCCGATAGCGCGGCCGAGGGCTACAACTTCGCGTATCTCGACGAACAGACGAAGCGCATGATCCGCCGCGCGCTGCTGAAAGCGGTCGCGGTGCCAGGCTACCAGGTGCCGTTCGCGGCGCGCGAGATGCCGTTGCCGTTCGGTTGGGGCACAGGCGGGATTCAGGTTACCGCGTCGATCATCGGCCGCGACGATACGCTCAAGGTCATCGATCAGGGCTCCGATGAAACGACCAATGCGGTCAACATCCGGCGCTTTTTCGCGCGCACGGCGGGTGTCAAAACGACCCGCCGCACGACCGAAGCGACGATCGTGCAGACGCGTCACCGCATTCCCGAAACGCCGCTTACCGATAAACAGATCCTCGTCTACCAGGTGCCGAACCCCGAGCCGCTGTTCCGGCTCGAGCCGCGCGTCGCCGAAAGCAGAAAGCTCCACGCGCTGGCGGACTACGGCCTGATCAGCGTGAAGCTATACGAGGACATCGTGCATCACGGCAGCATCGCGACGACTTACGACTACCCGGTCATCGTCAACCATCGCTATCTGACGTCGCCCTCGCCGATCCCGAAGTACGACAATCCGAAGATGCACATGAACGCCGCATTGCAGCTGTTCGGTGCCGGCCGCGAGCGGCGCATCCATGCGATCCCGCCGTATACGCACGTGCGCAGCCTCGACTTCGACGATCATCCGTTCGAGGTCCAGCGCTGGGATCATGCGTGCGCGCTGTGCGGCTCGACGGAAAGCTTCCTCGACGAAATGATCGTCGACGATACGGGCAAGCGGATGTTCGTCTGCTCCGATAGCGATTACTGCCACGAGCGGCGCGAGACGCAAGCAACGCAAGCAACGCAACAAACGCAGCAGACGCAGCAAACGCAGCAGCGGGCGCACACCGAAGGCGCAGGAGAACATGCATGACGCGCACGCCGACCCCGCTCCTTAGCGCACGCGCGCTCACCAAACAGTATGGCGGCCGCAACGGCTGCAGAAACGTCAGCTTCGATCTGTATCCTGGCGAGGTGCTGTGCATCGTCGGCGAGTCCGGCTCGGGCAAGACGACGCTCCTGAACGCGCTCGCGCTGCGTACCGAAGCCGACAGCGGCACGCTGCACTACGCGGCCGCGCATGGCGCGACCGTCGATCTGCGCGCGCTGTCCGAACCGCGCCGGCGCCTGCTGATGCGCACCGAATGGGGCTTTGTGCAGCAGAATCCGCGCGACGGGCTGCGCAGCGGCGTCTCCGCCGGCGCTAACATCGGCGAACCGCTGATGGCCGTCGGCGCGCGTCATTACGGGCAGATCCGCGCGCTCGCCACGCAATGGATGGAGCGCGTCGAACTCGACGCCACGCGTATCGACGAATTTCCAGCCGCGTTTTCGGGCGGCATGCAGCAGCGTCTGCAAATCGCGCGGAACCTCGTCACGGGTCCGCGTCTCGTGTTCATGGACGAGCCCACCGCGGGCCTCGACGTCTCGGTGCAGGCACGGCTGCTCGACCTGCTGCGCACGCTGACCGCGACGCTGCATCTGTCGGTGCTGATCGTCACGCACGATATCGGCGTCGCGCGGCTGCTCGCGCATCGGCTTATGGTGATGCAAGGCGGCGAAGTCGTCGAATCGGGCCTGACCGATCAGGTGCTCGACGATCCGCAGCATCCGTACACGCAAACGCTGGTTTCCTCGGTTCTGCCGGTTTGAGGTCTGCGATGTCATTGATCGAATCCAATGCTCCACGCGCAATCGGGCGTGCCTTCGTCGACAACCCCGCGCTGATGCTGCGCGCGGTCGGTGTCGCGAAAACGTTCACGCTGCACGGCCAGGGCGGCGTGCGGATCGACGCGCTCGATGGCGTGTCGCTCGATGTCGAACGGGGTGAATGCGTCGTGCTCGTCGGCCCGTCGGGAGCTGGCAAGAGCACACTGTTGCGTTGCCTGTACGGCAACTATCTCGCGAGTGCCGGCACGATCGCGTTGCGCGACGACGCGCGCGCCCGCGATCGCGCTGTCGCTCCCGCGCATCCCATGCTTGATCCCGCGCTTGATCCCGCGCTTGATCCCGCAGTCGATCCCGACAGGCAGCACATCGCAATCACCGGCGCGCAGGCGTACGACGTGCTGTATTTGCGTCGCAACGTAGTAGGCTACGTGAGCCAGTTTCTGCGCGTGATTCCGCGCGTGACGACCCTGGCGCTCGTGGCGGAGCCGCTCGTCTCGCGTGGCGTGGCCGAAGCCGAAGCGCGCGAGCGCGCGGCCGCGCTGCTTGCACGGTTGAATGTGCCGGAACGGCTATGGTCGCTCGCACCGGCCACGTTCTCGGGCGGCGAACAGCAGCGCGTGAATATCGCGCGCGGCCTGATCGCCGAGCATCCGGTGCTGCTGCTCGACGAACCGACCGCTTCGCTCGATGCGGAAAACCGCGACGTGGTCGCCGATCTCGTCATCGAAGCGCGCGAGCGCGGCGCGGCGATCGTCGGCATTTTCCACGACGAAGACACGCGCGCGAAAGTCGCGACGCGCCGGCTCGAGTTGCGGCCACCACTACGTCACACGACTGCAATACACTGACATCCAACACCCATACGGAGCTTTCCGATGTTGATCAGGAACGCCCGCGTCGTCACGCGGGATGAAGAATTCACTGGCGTCGTGTGGATCGAGAACGACGTGATCCGCGATATTTCGCGCGGCACGACTTCCGCGCGCGAGTCGGAGGACTGGGAAGGCGATTACCTGCTGCCCGGCCTGATCGAACTGCATACCGACAATCTCGAGAAGCATCTGGCGCCGCGTCCCGGCGTCTACTGGAACACCGACGCCGCATTCGTGATTCACGATGCGCAGGTCGCCGCCGCCGGCATCACGACCGTATTCGACGCGCTCGCGATCGGCTCGCGCGCGCACAACGGGCCACGCGAGCGCGGCATCCAGACGCGCTGCGCGCAAGCGCTGCAGCGCTTCACCGAGCGCAAACTGCTGCGCGCCGACCACTTCCTGCATTTGCGCTGCGAAGTCGCGACCGGCGACGTCGTCGAAGTGTTCGACGAGTTGTGCGGGCACCCGATGCTGCGGCTCGCGTCGGTGATGGATCACACGCCGGGGCAGCGCCAGTGGCACGACCGCGCCGCGTGGCGCAAATTCCAGGAGCGCCACGGCAAGCTGACCGACGAGGAAGCGGAGCGCACGCTGATGGAACTCGCCGAGGAACAGCAGCGCTTTGCCGATGCGCACCGTCTTGCGATCATCGACCGCTGCAAGAAGCTGCAGGTGCCGGTCGCGAGCCACGACGACACGCTCGTCGAGCACGTCGAACAGGCTGCCGCCGAAGGCATCGTCCTCGCCGAATTCCCGACCACGCGCATCGCGGCCGAAGCCTCGCACCGTCACGGCATCGCGACCATCATGGGCGCGCCGAACGTCGTGCGCGGCGGCTCGCACTCGGGCAACGTGTCGGCGCTCGAACTCGCGAAAGCCGGTCTGCTCGATATCCTGTCGTCGGACTACGTGCCGTCGAGCCTTTTGACGGCCGCATTCGAACTCGTCGACAAGGCCGGCTGGACGCTGCCGCGCGCGATGTCCACCGTGTCGGCCGAACCGGCGCGCACGGCCGGCCTGCACGATCGCGGCTCGATCGCACCGGGTCTGCGCGCCGACTTCGTGCGCGTCACGATGATGGACGCATTGCCGGTGCCGCGCGCCACCTGGCGCGCAGGCGTGCGCGTCGTCTAAACGGCTCGCGTCCGCCCGCAAGCGGGCCCTACAGCACCGGCCATCCGGCACTGCCGCCGGCAACCGTCGTGCGGCAGTGCAGCGAACGCGCCGGCCGCGCGCCGCTATCACAACATGCGGCTTACGGGACCAACCGGCGTTACCGCATAACTGTCGATTTCCTTTCGCCGGCGCCCGCCTGCAAATGCGCGTCAGAGCTTGATCTGCCGCGCCATCCGGGGTTCTACCAGGTCCCCAATATTTTTGGACTGGTAAGCTTGGCGCGCGCTGCTGGCGGCCCGCCGGCGGCCGAAACCACCAGGCCCGGCCGCCTATCCGCGGCGGGTCATGTCGCATAGCACAATCCGCATAGCGACTTATCAGAACCACTCGGGAGTAAATCAGTGAAAAAACTGCTCGCGGCCTTGACGGTTGCCCTGCTTGCCACCGTTTCGATCGGCGCACACGCCAAAGACTGGACGACGATCCGTTTCGGCGTCGACGCCAGCTACCCCCCGTTCGAATCGAAGGGCTCCGACGGTAAGCTGGTCGGTTTCGACATCGACCTCGGCAACGAAATCTGCGCGCGCCTCAAGGCGAAGTGCGTATGGGTCGAGAACGACTTCGACGGCATGATCCCGGCACTGAAGGCGAAGAAGTTCGACGGCGTGCTGTCGTCGATGTCGATGACGCCGCAACGCGCCGAACAGATCGCGTTCTCGTCGAAGCTGTTCAACACGCCGACGCGCCTCGTCGCGAAGAAAGGCTCGAACATCCAGCCGACTCCCGAATCGCTCGCCGGCAAATCGGTCGGCGTCGAGCAGGGCACGATCCAGGAAACGTACGCGAAGACCTACTGGGAGCCGAAGGGCGCGAAGGTCGTCGCTTACCAGAATCAGGACCAAGTCTACGCCGATCTGATCTCGGGCCGCCTCGACGCAGCGCTGCAAGACGCCGTGCAAGCGGACATCGGCTTCCTGAAAACGCCGCGCGGCGCGGGCTTCCAGTTCGTCGGCAAGGACCTCGAAGACAAGAAGATCCTCGGTGAAGGCGCCGGCATCGGCATGCGCAAGGAAGACACCGATCTGAAGGCGAAGGTCGACAAGGCAATCGCCGAAATCATCAAGGACGGCACCTACAAGAAGCTCGAGAAGAAGTATTTCGACTTCGACGTCTACGGCGGTTAAAACACGCCGGCGGCGCGGTTCGCCGCGCCGCACTCGCAAGGCTCCGCCGTACAAACGGGCTCCGCATGGAGCCCGTTTTCGTTCGAGACGGGCATAATAGCCCGCAATCAACCGATAACGCGGCCTCTACGCTTTGCCGCCTCTCTCTCATGCAAACGCAAATTCATCCGCTGTTGTCCCCGTCGCTTGGCACCGCTCGCAACGTGACGAGCTTCCACTACGGCCCCGGCGGCGGAAAGAAGGTGTATATCCAGTCGTCGCTGCATGCCGACGAACTGCCCGGCATGCTCGTTTCGTGGGCCTTGCGCCGCAAGCTCGAGGCGCTCGAAGCGGCCGGCAAGCTGCGCGGCGAAGTGATCGTCGTGCCGGTCGCCAATCCGATCGGTTTGAACCAGCATATGCTCGGGCTGCTCGCGGGCCGCTTCGAATCGAATTCCGCGCAGAACTTCAACCGCAATTTCTATAACCTCGCGGCACTCGTCGAACCGGTTATCGAAGGACGTCTGACCGGCGATATCGAACACAATCGCTCGGCGATCCGCGCGGCCATGCACGAAGCCTTGCAGGCGCAAAAGCCGCGCACCGAGCTCGAATCGCATCGCCTCGCACTGCAACTGATGTCGTTCGACGCCGATATCGTGCTCGATCTGCATTGCGATTGGGAAGCGGCGCTGCATCTGTACACGAACCCGGACCTGTGGCCCGACGTCGAACCGCTGTCGCGCTATCTCGACGCCAAGGCATCGCTGCTCGCGCTCGATTCGGTCGGCAATCCGTTCGACGAGATTCACAGCTTCTGCTGGTCCGATTTGCGCGCGCGCTTCGGCGACCGCTTCCCGATTCCGAACGGCTCGATCTCCGTTACGGTCGAACTGCGCAGCCAGCGCGACGTGTCGTACGAGTTCGCGGAGAAAGACGCACAAGCGATCATCGAGTACCTCACGCATCGCGGCGTGATCGACGGTACCGCTGCGCCGATGCCCGCGCTCGAATTCGCGGCCACGCCGCTCGCGGGCACCGAGCCGGTCGTGTCTCCGGTCAGCGGCGTCGTCGTGTTTCGCGCGGAGGTCGGCAAGTGGGTCGACGCGGGCAAGGAGATTGCCGATATCGTCGATCCGCTGACCGATAAAGTCGTCACGCTGAAGTGCACGGTCGCGGGCGTCCTGTACGCGCGGCACGTATCGCGATTTGCGACCGCCGGCATGGAAGTCGCGCGCGTGGCGGGGGCGAAAGCGATCCGCTCGGGATCGTTGTTATCCGCCTAGCCTCGTCTCGTCTCGCTTCACGGCCGGTTATTCACGGCCGCATGCTTCGCCTGGGCGCATTCGTGCCATCCGCGGTACGTGCCAGCAAAATCGCCCGCTTTCGAGCGGGCGATCTGTCTTGTGCGGCACCGATTTACACGCGAAGCAGCATTGCTTTCATTTAACCGACGTTCATAAACAGCTTGTATGCATAACTATAAGAAACGAGCAAAAATTCCCGCGATCCCGTCCCGAAAATGTAGTTTTTGCACTACATCCCGTGCGTTTTTCGCAATTGTCATATTCAGTTGTATGTAATCCGTTTAAATTTCCGGTCGACGAAAGACCTGCCGAAGAGCATGGCGACAGTCGCTGGCAATTTTCTAAAAACGGAGAAATCTTTGAACAAGAAAGTACTGACCACGGCGCTCCTCGCAACTTTTGCGGGCGCTGCGCACGCGCAAAGCAGCGTGACGCTCTACGGGATTATCGATGCAGGTATCAGCTACGTGAATCACAGCGGCGCGAATTCGCAGAAGCTGTTCAAGTATGACGACGGCGTCGCACAAGGCAGCCGTTGGGGCATGCGCGGTGCGGAAGACCTCGGCGGCGGCCTGAAGGCGATCTTCGTGCTCGAAGGCGGTTTCAATAGCGGCAACGGCACGTCCAGCCAGGGCGGCGCACTGTTCGGCCGTCAGGCATTCGTCGGTCTGTCGAAGGACGGCATCGGCTCGTTGACGTTCGGTCGTCAATACTCGTTGTCGACCGACGTTCTCGGCGGCGCGTACTCGAATGGCGGCAACACCGTCAGCGGCAACTACGCGTACCACATGAACGACGTCGACCAGTTGACGTCGAGCCGTATCAACAACTCGGTGAAGTTCAGCAGCGCGAACTTCTACGGCCTCACGTTCGGCGCGTTGTACGGCTTCTCGAACCAGGCTGGCGCATTCGGCGGCGCACCGACGGTCGGCACGACGACTGGCTCGTCGCGCACGTACAGCTTCGGCGCGAACTACGCATACGGTCCGTTCAGCGTCGGCGCTGCCTACACGGACATCAAGTTCCCGGCTCTGTCCACGCCGGCATTCAACGTTGCCCTCGCGAACTTCAACCCGGGTACGGGTGCGTCGGGTGGCGCGGCGATCCGCGATCTGCGCACGTTCGGCGTCGGCGGCCGCTACACGCTCGGCCCGGTCACGGCATGGGCGTTGTACACGAACACGCTGTTCCAGCCGATCACGCTCGGCTCGTCGCTGTACCAGGCTTACGACGTGGGCGGCAAGTACAACTTCACGCAAGCGCTGTCGGTTGCTGCCGGCTACACGTACTCGAAGGTGGACGGCGCCACGGCAAGCGGCCACTGGAACCAGATCTCGGGTGCCGTCGACTACGCGCTCAGCAAGCGTACCGACGTGTACTTCCTGACGGTGTTCGAGGACGCAAGCGGCCGCGCCGGCAACTCGGAACTGCAATCGCAGATCGGCGACACGAGCTCGTTCTTCGGCAACTCGGGCAACAACTCGCAAAGCCAGCTGGCGTTCCGCGTCGGTCTGCGCCACAAGTTCTAAGCAGCTTGAGCGGTTGGCCTTGCGGCGAGACGCTCGGCCAACCTGCTTCGAGAACAGGCAAGGACGCCCTTCGGGGCGTCTTTTTTTTCGACCGGCGCTATGAACGCGCATGTTGCGTCGACATGCGTCGCCGCACGCGTTCGAACGATGCTCGACGAGGCGCGGCCGGCGCCGCGCGACGCGGTTGTGTCGATGCTGTCGTTACGCGCGTTCCGGGCGTGGTCGCTGCGATCGCGACGCGGGAGCATCGTCGAAAGCGGTACGTTCCTCGCACGCTTCGCGCAGCAGCGAGATAAACGCTTCCTGCACAGCCGTGGAAAGCCAGTCGGCACGCACCGTATAGCCGACGGCCCGGCGTGCCTCGGGCGTATCCAGTTCGAGCGCGACCAGTTCGCTGCCCGGATAGGCTTCGCCGATCTGCGAGCGCGCGAGCAACGTGATGCAGTCGCTTTCGACGAGCATTGCCATCATCATCGCGAGCGAACTCGTTTCGACGACGATCGACGGCTTCGACTGCAGCCGTGCAAAGATCGAGTCGATCGTCGTGCGGCGCGGCACGTTGCGCTGCGGCACGACCCAGTCGTAACCGGTCAGATCCTGCGTTTTTATGGTTTTCTTGCTCGCGAGACGATGCCCTTTGCGCACCGCGATAATGAACGGATCGGCAAACAGTTCGGTTTCCTGCACAGCGCCCGTGAGCCGCGGCTCGCGCAGCGCGCCGATGATGATGTCGAGCGTGCCGTTGCGCAGTTCGCGTAGCAGCCGCGCGTGCGAACCCTCGTCGACGGTCAGGCGCGCGGCCGGATAGCGCTCGCGCAACCGTTGAATCGCGCGCGCCACGAGGCGCGGCGGCAGCATCGGCAAGACGCCGATCGCGACCTTGCCGCTCAGCTGACCGCGCGCATACGCAAGATCTTCGCGCGCCTGCGCGATCTCGTACAAAGCCAGGCTCAGGCAACGCGCGAACTCGACCCCCGCCGCGTTCGCCGACACGCTATGCACGCGCCGGCGATACAGCGCTACGCCGACCGTCTGCTCGATCTGCCGTGCCGCGCGATGCACGGCCGGTTGTGAAATGCGCAACTGCTGCGCGGCCTCCGCGGCCGACCCTGCATTGGCAATCGCGATATGGCAGCGCACCTGCGAATCGGTCAGGTGGCGGCAAATGGTTCTTGCGTCGTTTTTGCCATTCGCCGCCGACGCCGGCTGGCCAGTCAGACTCGCCACCGCGCGCTCGATCTGATCGAGCATGCGCCGCACGCGCCGTTGCACGATCGCGCCTTCCGCCGTCAGTTCGCTGCCGCCGAAACCGCGCTCGAACAGGCGGCCGCCGAAACTCGCTTCGAGCTTGCTGATCGCCAGACTGACCGCCGGCTGCGTGCGGCCCGACTGCAGCGCCGCCTGGCCGATTCCGCCTGCCTCGCACACGGCGTCGAACAGGAACAGACGCCGCAGGCGCGCGAGGTCGTCGTCGACCTCCGTGCCTTGATCGAATCCGCTCGAAAGCCCGTTCATCGACGTTCGCTCAATTGAAGTCCCGCTGCTTGAAATCTGCCCATTTCAACGCGCTCGTCTGCTTTGCAACACGTTCGTGAAAACCCCTAGCTTAACTGAAATTTATGCCTCGCGGCGCAGTTCATATTGAGGGATACGGCCGCTTCCCGCTTACAGTAACGACCATTCGATCAACGAATTCCTTGTCAGGAGCCCTTCCATGTCTGTCGTCATCGACACGCACACGCATGCAATTTCCCCGGATAAACAGCGTTATCCTGTTGCGCCGGTCGGCGGCCATCAGTCGGAATGGTCGGTGAAGCGCCCGGTCAGTTTCGAAGCGTTGCTAGCGTCGATGGATGAAGCCGGCATCGACCGCGCGGTCGTCGTGCAAGCGTCGACGGTGTATGGCAACGACAATAGTTATGTCGTCGAAGCGGTGCGCAGCCACCGTGACCGCTTCGCAGGCGTGTTTTCGGTCGACGTGCTCGCGAGCGACGCCGTCACGCAGATGCAGCGCTGGCTCGATGCCGGCCTCTGCGGTCTGCGCCTTTTCACGACCGGCAGCACGATGCCGGGCCAGGCAGGCTGGCTCGACGACGAGCGCTCGTTTCCCGTGTGGGAGTACGCGCAGCAACACGAGGTATCGATCTGCCTGCAGATGACGGCACAAGGCATACCCGCGCTGCTGAACATGCTGACGCGCTTCCCCGGAATTCGCGTGCTGCTCGATCACCTCGCGCGTCCCGAACTGGCCGGTGGGCCGCCCTACGAAGCCGCCGCGCCGCTGTTCAGCCTCGCGCCGCACCGCGGCGTCTATCTGAAGCTGACCAACCGCACGATTGCCGAAGCAGCGCGCGGCGCATCGACACCGGCCGCGTTCTTTCCGCGCGTGCTCGAGGCGTTCGGCGCAGATCGCATTGCATGGGGCTCGAATTTCCCGGCCGCCGAAGGCGCGCTGCCGCAACTGCTTGCCGATGCGCGCGAAAGCCTGGCGATGCTGCCGGCCGATGCGCGCGCGGCAATCTTCGGCGGCACCGCGCTCGCGATCTATCCGGCGCTTTCCGCGTGATTGTTTTCATAGCAGGTCTTCCTTCCAGGAAACGCGACCCCGAACGCATCAGGAATACTGAACTGTGAACACCGCTACGCAACCGCTTCGCCTGAAGACGGCTCTCAAGACGTACGCCCATACGCGCGCGCTGAAGGCACATGAACTGACGGACCCCGCGGTCGAACTCGCATTCGACGATGTCGAACCGATTCATCGCGCGTTTGCGCCGATGGCGCGCCGCCAGGCGTATGACGTCAGCGAACTCGCGATCGCGACCTACCTGCAGGCCAAAGCTTATGGAAAGCCGGTGGTGCTGTTGCCTGTGGTGGTCGCCGCGCGCTTCCAGCAGGGCTGCATTATCTATAATGCACGGCGCGGCAGAATCGATACCGGCAACCTCGCGGGCAAAAAGGTCGGCGTGCGCGCATGGACGCAAACCACGGGCATGTGGGTGCGCGCGATCCTTGCGCAGACGTACGGCGTGCCGCTCGAACAGATCGAGTGGGTCACGATCGAAGGCTCGCATCTCGAGGAGTACCGGGACCCGTCTTTCGTGCGCCGTGCCGAACCGGGCAAGCAACTGCTGCCGATGCTGCGCGACGGCGAACTCGATGCCGCGATTCTCGGCAACGATCTGCCCGATGAACCGGGGTTCGAGCCCGTGATTGCAAACGCGCCCGCCGCCGATCGCGCGTGGTACGCGCTCCATCGTTATGTCCCGATCAATCACGTCGTTGTCGTGACGAAGGCACTGGCCGATGCCCATCCGCAAGCGGTGCGCGCGGTGTACGACCTGCTGTGTCGCGGCAAGGCATCGGCCGCAGCGGAAAACGCGGGCAAACCGGACCGGCTGCTGCTCGGCTACGACGCGCTGCGCGCGCCGCTTGCCGAAACGATCGCGTTTTGCGAAGCGCAACAACTGTTGCCGCGAAAGCTCACCGTCGATGAGATTTTCGCCGACAGCATCGGCATTCTGGGCGACGCCGCGCGCTGATGCGACAGTCACCGGCCAACGAGCGGCCATTAGCGCCATTAGCGGCCATTAACAGCCATTTTCGAGCGATCCGAAGTCGCCGCCGATCTACGAAGGAGACGTCATGAGCCTGCCCGGCAAGGCCAACGCCACGAAACCGCGAAAGCGTGTGCCGTTCTATCGCGACCTGTCCCTGCAGGTGCTGGCCGGCATGGCACTCGGCATCGGCACGGGCTACTTCTTCCCGAAGTTCGGCATTAATCTGCAGCCCGTCGGCGACGCGTTCATTCGCGTCATCCAGATGCTGATCGGGCCGATCATCTTCTGCACCGTCTGCAGCGGCATCGCCGGCGTGAACGACTTCAAGAAGGTGGGCCGCGTCGCGATCAAGGCGCTCTTCTATTTCGAAGTGGTGACGTCGATCGCGCTTGTATTAGGGCTCGTCGTCGTCAATGTGCTGAAGCCCGGCGTCGGCATGAACGTCGACATGCATAGCGTGCATTCGGCCGCTGTCGATGCCTACATCGCGAAGGCGCATCACGTCGTGACGACGAGCGAATTCCTGCTGAACGTGATTCCGCATACGGCCATCAGCGCGTTCGCGGGCGGCGACGTACTGCAGGTGCTGTTTTTCTCGGTGCTGTTTGCGTTCGGCCTCGCTGCGATCGGCGAGCGCGCGAAGCCGGCAATGAATCTGATCGACGCGGTGTCCGGCTCGTTGTTCTGGATTATCGGCCTCACGATGAAAGTCGCGCCGCTTGCCGCGTTCGGCGCGATCGCGTTCACAGTCAGCAAATTCGGCTTTGGAACGCTGCTGTCGCTCGGCAAGCTCGTGCTCGAGTTCTATCTGACCTGCGCGCTGTTCATTGCGCTCGTGCTGTGGCCCATCGCGAAGGCAAACGGATTCAGCCTGCCGCGCCTGATGCGCTATATCGGCGCCGAACTGCTGCTCGTGATCGGCACGAGTTCTTCCGAAACAGTCTTTCCTCAACTGATCGACAAGCTCGAACGGCTCGGCTGCGAAAAATCGGTCGTCGGACTCGTGTTGCCGACGGCCTATACGTTCAATCACGATGGCACCTGCCTGTACTTCGCCGCGGCCGCCGTGTTCCTCGCTCAGGCGACCAACACGCCGATGGGCTGGCACGAACAACTGGTGCTGCTCGCCGTGCTGCTGCTCACGTCGAAAGGCGCGGCCGGTGTGTCGGGCGCAGCGATCGCGGTGCTCGCGGCGACGCTTGCGGCATCGAACACGATTCCCGTTGAGTCGATCGCGCTGCTGCTCGGCATTCACAAGGCACTGTCGAGCGCCTTCGTATTCACGAATATCGTCGGCAATAGCGTAGCGACGATCGTCGTGGCGAACTGGGAGAAGGCCCTGAACCGCACGGCACTGCACAATGAACTGAAAACCGGCTACAAGCCGGCGGACACCCCGCCTCGCCACATCGAGCGCACGGGCAACAGGAGCGCCGCGAACTAGCGGCACACCGCAGCAAGTCATCTTCGACGGCCGGACGCGTTACCCGTCAACTCGCGATTCGCCGTCGACACACCCCGGAACGCCAGTCAGCCGGAGTGAAACTACGAAGTTTATTTAGTCATACGAATAGTGTGGCTGCGCGTTGCGCGCGCATAGAACACAAACGAAATGGGACCGGAGACACGCTGTGAAGAGAAGATTTTTGCAATCCATGGGATTCGGGCTGTCGGCAACAGCCGCCGTCATCGCCGCGCATCCTGCGTGCGCGCAGTCGAGCGTGCAGCTGTACGGCACCGTGGACGGCGGCATCCGTCACGAAACGAACGCGGCGAAAGGCGGCGGTTCCGTGACGACGATGGATTCGAACGGCTACTACAGCTCGAACAAGCTCGATTTCCGCGCAAAGGAAGATCTGGGCGACGGCTGGAATGCACACTTCCTGCTCGAAAGCGGCTTCAACCTCGGCAACGGCAAGTTCGACAACACCACCGGCACGGAATTCAACCGGCAGGCTTTTGTCGGCGTCGGCAACCTGAAATACGGCACGCTCGATCTCGGCCGCCAGTACACGATCGCGCACGACATCATCAGCATCTTCGATCCGTACCACTTTCACTTCACGCCGATCATTCCGTTGACGAAGGCGTCGGACGGCACGCGCAACAATAACGACGTGAAATACAAGAACACGTTCGGCCCGCTGCTATTCGAAGCCGACAATTCGTTCGGCGGCGTGGCGGGCGACTTCAGCAGCGGTGCGACACGGGCGGTCGGACTCAGCTATGCGCTGGGGCCGTTGGCCGTCGGCGGCGTGTATGGACACCGCAACGTGGCGTCCGGCACGAATTTCGTGGGCGACAGTTACTACATGCTCGGCGCCGGTTATGCGATCGGGCCCGTGCGCGTGTCGGGGGGCTTTATGTCCGAAGACCTGCAGAATCCGGCCGCGCGGCACCAGACAACCAACAACGGCTTCGGCGGCCTCTCGTGGAATGTCACGCCCTATCTGGTCTTCCGCGGCGCCTATTACCAGACCACCGTGTCCAACGACAAGGCGGGCCGCGCCGGACTGTCGGTGCTGACGCTCGCTTATCTGCTATCGAAGCGCACAACGCTGTACGGCGAATTCGACCACACGTCGTACCGCAACGCGGTGGTCAGCACGCTGAATCCGGCCGGCACATCGAGCCAGACGGCTTTCACCGTCGGTATCGATCATCTGTTCTAGCACGCCGCCTTCGCGCACGGGCAATGTGTCGCATTGCAGGTGCAACCAAAGACGGGCGACACACCACGCGCCGCGCACATGGATTCAGTCGCCTCTGCACGTTTTAAAGCAATCGTTCTAAAATGACGCGTGCGGCCCCGGCGACGGGTCGCGGGCGGGGCCGAACGTTGCAGCCTTTGCTGTTCGGCAGTACGGTTGCGCCATGTGCAAGCATGGTCCGTTACTCCTCCCGAATCACGTCGCCGTGTGCATGGCGCCCGACCCGCTCGTCGGCGCGCCGGCCTCATCCATTACAGGAAACCGGCATGAAGATTGTGGTTTTTGGCACGGGCGGCGTCGGCGGCTACTTCGGCGCGCGGCTCGCCCAGTCAGGTTGCGACGTCACGTTCGTTGCGCGAGGACGCCACTACGCAGCGATCAAGGCGCATGGTTTGCGCATCGAGAGCCCGCTCGGCAATTTCGCACTCGAGGCGCCCCGAATCGTCGAAGACATCAGTACGGTCCAACAGGCCGACCTTGTCGTCGTCGCGGTGAAACTGTGGGATACCGACGAGGCCGCCCGATCGCTTGCCCCGCTCGTCTCGCGCGGCGCGGCCGTGGTGTCGTTCCAGAACGGCGTGCAGAAGGACGAAACGCTCGGCAAACATCTGCCGCGCGAGTCGATCATCGGCGGCGTCTGCTACATCGCATCGGTGATCTCGTCGCCGGGCGTCATCACGCACAGCGGCACGATGCAGAAACTCGTATTCGGCGAATATGACGGCAGCCGCTCGGCACGCGTGCAGGCGTTTCATGCGGCATGCGAGAAAGCGGGCATCACCGCCGAGATAGCCGACGATATCGAGCGGCTGATCTGGGAGAAGTATGTGTTTCTCGTCGGACTGTCGGGCGCGACCGCCACGATCCGGCGGCCCATCGGCGCCATTCGCACTCACGCCCGAACGCGCGCATTCCTGTTCGACGTGATGCACGAGGTGGTCGCGGTAGGCCGTGCGAAAGGGGTGCGGCTGCCCGCCGACTTTGCCGGAAACCGGCTCGCGTTCTGTGACACGCTGCCCGAAGGCATGACGTCGTCGATGCATCACGACCTCGAGAACGGTAATCGCCTCGAATTGCCGTGGCTGAGCGGCGGCGTGGCGTCGATGGGCGAAGCGCTCAATGTGCCGACGCCGAGAAACCGGACCATCGCCGACATTCTCGAACTGAGCGCCGACGGCCGCGTGTCCGGCTGAGGCCGGCCCGCGCCCCACCCATTCGTGCAGGAGACTTCGCGATGACGACATCCCCGCTGACCATCCGTTCGCTTGCCGCCACTGCGGTATCGGTGCCGATGCGACGTGCGTTCGGAACAAGCGCGCAGACTTTCAACGCCGCTCCGCTGTTGCTGGTCACGCTCGAAACCAGCGAAGGCATCGCGGGCCACGGCTATGCATTCTGCTATCTGGATTCAGTGGCACGAGCGATGTCGGCGATGGTCGCGGACCTGAGCGCGTTCCTCGCCGGGCAGCCGGTCAGTCCGCTCGACATCGGCAAGGCCCTTTCGCGCTACTTCAAGCTGACGGGCCTGTACGGACCGCTGTGTATGCTCGCCTCGGCAATCGATACGGCCGCGTGGGACGCGCTCGCGCTCGCCGCGAACATGCCGCTCGCGACGCTGCTCGGCGGGTCGCCGCGGGCCGTGCGTGCGTACAACAGCAACGGCCTCGGACTCGTCGAGCCGCCGCGCGCGGCCGACGAAGCAGAATCCTTGCTCGCCGGTGGTTTCCGCGCGGTCAAGATGCGGCTTGGACGCGCTTCTTTCGCAGACGACCTGGCCGCGGTTCGCGCCGTGCGCAAGCGTCTGCCCGACGACGTCGCGTTGATGACCGATTTCAACCAGGCCTTGAGCATCGCACAAGCGCTCGAATACTGTCCGATGCTCGATGGCGAAGGCGTCTACTGGATCGAAGAGCCGATCCGGCACGACAGCTATGAGCATCTCGCGCAAATTGCCGCGCGCATCGATACGCCCGTCCAGTTCGGCGAGAATTTCGTGTCGGTGCAACCGGTGTTCGAGGCAGCGAAGGCAGAGGCGAGCGACTATCTGATGTTCGATCTCGACCGCATTGGCGGCGTGTCGGGATGGCGCCTCGCGTCGGGCATCGCGGCGTCGGCCGGGCGCGAAGTCTCTTCGCACCTGTTTCCCGAAGTCAGCGCGCATCTGCTTGCCGCGACACCGACCGCACACTGGCTCGAATACGTCGATTGGGCCGACGCCGTGCTGGAAGAGCCGCTGCGTATCGAAGACGGATTCGCGATGTTGACGGACAGGCCAGGCAACGGTCTGTCATGGAACGATGCGGCTGTCGAAGCCTATCGAATTGCCTGACGCGTCCGATGCGTTCAATCCGTGTAACGAGTTCGAGCAATGCCACGTCCACGCGAATTTGATGAAGACACCGTACTCGACGCCGCGATCGCGCAATTCTGGTCGCGTGGCTACGAATCGACCTCGGTACGCGAACTCGCGGACACGATGGGCATCACAGGCGCGAGTCTGTACAACGCGTTCGGCGACAAACGTGCGTTATACGATCGGGCTCTCGAACGCTATGTCGAGCGCGGATTCCGCGATCGCGTGCAACGGTTCGAAACAACGCTTTCCCCTCGCGACGCGATCGTTGCTTTTTTCCGGGAGATCGTCGATCTCTCGGTCAACGACAAGCAGCGCCGCGGCTGTCTGATCGTCAATTCCGTGCTGGAACTGGCGCCGCACGACACGGCTTTTCAGGACGCACTCGAATGCGTTCTGAAAGAGATGGAGCGCTTCTTTCTGCGCTGCGTGAGCGCCGGTCAGGCCGACGGCACGATTCCGGATCACACGGCTCCAGCGGATCTTGCGAGAACGCTGCTCGCGGTGCTGATGGGGCTGCGCGTGCTCGCGCGCGTGCGCCCACAGCGCAGTTTGCTGGAAGGCGCCGCGCGTCCGGCATTGGAACTGATCGGCGCAACGCCGAAGACGCGGGCGTCGTCGGCGTTGCGCCGTCCGGCCCGAAAAACGTCGCGCCTTCCATAGCGGGGCCGCGGCTCTTCTTCAAGCCGGATAGCGTCGCCCCTCGAACCCGCCTGCCACATCCTTCTTTGGGCCGCCGCGATCGTGCGCGGCCGGATTCGCTCGCCGCCGCATTGTTTTTTTGCCGCTGCGCTGTCATTTCGGCCCGCGCACGCCGACCTAACGTCAGCACCGTGGCGTTTGCACGCGATCACGCGGCAGTACGAGCGGCGCCGCTCTGCCCTATTCGTGACTGGAGATTTCGATAATGAAACTGCTTTCTCATATCGCCGTGGCGGCGACCTTCGCACTCGCGGTTGCAGCGCCGGCCCACGCGGCCGATTTCCGCGACTTCGACAGCAACGCGTTCGCCGCTGCCCAGGCGGCTGGCGAACCGGTGCTGGTCGACGTGCACGCGTGGTGGTGTCCCGTGTGCGCATCGCAAAGCCACACGATCAAAAAGCTGACCGCCTCGCCGCGCTATGACAAGCTGGTGGTGTTCCGCCTCAATTACGACAAGCAGAAGGACGACTGGAGGCGTCTCGGTGTGACCACCCAGGGCACGCTGATCGCCTATCGCGGACAAACCGAAACCGGCCGGCTCGCATATCAGACCAACGCGGCGAAGATCGAAGCGGTGCTCGACAGCGCGGTGCGTTGACCATGAGCGCTTCGTTCAACCTGCTTCTGCTCGGCTACGCAGCCGGCGCACTGACGATTCTATCGCCGTGCGTGCTGCCGCTCGTGCCGATCGTGCTCGGCAGCGCCGCGCAGCGCGGCCGCTGGGGGCCGCTCGCGCTGGCCGCGGGACTCGTCGCGTCGTTCACGCTGGTGGCGCTGGTGGTCGCGCTGGCCGGCCTGTCGAGCGGCAGTGACATGCTGCGCATCGGTGGCGCCGCGGTGCTCGTGCTCGCCGGCGTGGCAATGCTGTTCAAGCGCGCCAGTGCGGGCCTTGGCCGGTTGCTCGCGCCGCTCACCGCGTGGGCCAGCGACACGCAGCTGCGCGCCGAGCGCTTCGGCACGCTCGGCCAGGCCGCGATCGGCGTGCTGCTCGGCGTCGTCTGGAGTCCGTGCATCGGCCCGACGCTCGGCGCAGCGACCGCGCTCGCCAGCCAGGGTCGCGACGTCGGCTCCGCCACGCTGACGATTTTCTCGTTCGGCGCAGGCATCGCGACGATGCTGCTGGTCGTCGCGCTCGCCGCGCGCACGCTGCTGCCGCGTTGGCGGCAACGGCTCGTGAGCGTCGGGGGCATCGGCAACCGCGTATTCGGTGCGCTGCTGGTCGTGGTCGGGCTGCTGATCGTCACGGGCCTCGATCGTCAATTCGAAGCGCTCGCGGTGGCGGCGTCACCTGACTGGCTGACCGATCTGACCACCCGCTTCTAGCCTCCCACATGCACCGTGCGCATCGCGTCGCCGCACGCACGACGCACGCGAAGCGCCACATACCCGACCTGGACGCACGCATGGCGACCCGAACCGCAGACCGCGCAACCGATCCCGGCATCGCGCGCACCGCAGTACCTGCCTCGACGCGGTGCTTTTCTGCGCGAATCCGGCGCTTGCCGGCCGCGCAAGCCGTGTTGCCAATGGCGCCGCATCTCGACGACGACACCGCTCAAGCGCTGGCCGACGTGCTGCCGCTGCTCGGCTGCGCGGAGGAAGCGGCGACGCTCGCGTTCGGCCGGCTGGCCGATCGCGCGCCGTCGAGCGACGAGCACGGCATCGAAGCCGCCGCGTTGCGCGCGATCGAAGCCGAAGAGCGCGTACACGACGAACTGCTGCAGCGGCTCGGCGCGGCGTTGCCGGCAGCGCCCGGCGGCGCGGCGCAGCGGGCTGCGGCGCGCCGCTTTCATCTGGGACTGGAAACGCGCGAGCGCACCACGCATCTCGCGCGGATCTGCGCGGTCGATGCGGCGGTCTGCACGATCCTGTCGCGCTTGACGGCGCCGCGCGGGGCACTTGCGCAAGACCCGCAGCTGGTGCGGCTGTTGCAAGGCATTCGCCGCGACGAAGCACGCCACGTCGCGGTGACGCGCAAACTGGTCGCCGCGCGCGGTGCCGCGGCGCTCGGGCGCATGCAAGGCGCGGCTGCGCGCCACGCGCTGGCCGGCCTGCTCGTCCCAAGCGGGGCCGCCTTCGAGCGCCTGTGCGTAGACCCGGATGCGTTGCTGCGCGACGTCGCGCATTTGCCGAACGGGTTGTTCTGATGGATGCGCCGTTGCACACCGCCTACTCGGAAGGCAGTATCGCCGTGCTCGGCACCGGCGCCGCGCTGCCGGGCGAAGCGCTCGACAACGCAAGCCTGATCGCGCGCGTCGCCGCGCTCGCGCCGGCACTGGACACGCGTGCGCTGCACGCGCTGATGCGGCGGCTCGCGATCGGCCGCCGGCACGTCAGCCGCCCGTTTCGCGAGCGGGCGGAGGCGCCGTCGGCCGGCGCGCGCAATCCGCAACTGGCCGCGCAGGCGTTGCGCCGCGCGCTCGCGCAGGCACAGCTCGAGCCGCAGCAACTGGGCTATCTGATCGGCCACACCGCCACACCCGCGCAGCCGCTGCCGTCGAACATCGCGCTGGTCGCGGACCTGCTCGGTTATCCGGGCCCGCACGTCGAATTGCGGCAAGCATGCACGGGCTTTGCGAACGCGCTGCTGATCGCGTTCGGCATGCTCGCGCAGCGCGACGCGCGGCCGCTCGCGATCGTCGGCTCGGAAACCGGTTCGCTGTTCTTCGATCCAGTGGCCGCCGTTCACGACCGCGATCAGCGCGTCAATCTCGCGCAGATGGGCGACGGCGCGGCGGCCATCGTGCTTGCGCCGGCGCGAGCGGGCATGCCGCAACTGCGCGCCGCGTGGTTCGGCGCGCTCGGCCTGAACCGTGCACCGGGGCTCGAAATGCGCGCCGGCGGTTCGGACGACGCAGCCGCGCGCTCCTCGCCGCTGACGTTTGCGCACGATTACCGGCGCATCGCCGAGTCCGGCGCATTGCTGTTCGACGCCGGCGCAGCGGCGGCGCGGCTGCGCGGGGTCGCGCTGAAAGACGTCGACTGGATCATTCCGCATCAGGTGAGCGGCAATATCGGCACGCAGCTGGCCGCCCACTTCGAAGTGCCGGCCGAGCGCTTCTTCGTCAACGCCGGCGAGGTCGGCAACACGGGCTCCGCGGCCATCTGGCTGGCGCTTGCCCAGCTTCGCGAACAGGGTCTCGCGGCAGGGTCGCGCGTACTGGCGCTGGGCGCGGAAGCCACCAAGTACATGCATGGCGGCTTTCTGTACGAGCAGGGGTCCTGCGAACATCGCGCTGCGTGATGCGCTTCGCCGGCAGGCGAACGGCGCTACCCAATAAAGAATGCCGGGCTGACCACGCGCGCGCTAGGTCGTGCTCGCCGTGACGCCGGCCGCTTGCCGTGGCCGCGTCGCGCCATCGAGACTAAGCACCGACTGCGCGATCGCCTCTGTCGTAGCGAGCGTGTTGATCGCGCCGGTGCGCAGCGCGCCGAGCACGGCGGTGGTTTTCGTCATCTCGCTGGCGACCGCGATAACGTTGGGGATGCGCACGAGATCCTCGAACGACAGCCCGATCACCCGATCCGCGAACGGCGTGCGGGACGGTTGCCCGGCCAGATCGATAAAGTCGTAGCCCATCATGTCGCCGACCGCGCCCAGTTGCCGCACGGCGACAATCTCTTCGGGCGTGAACCAGCCCATGCGCACCATGTTGCTGTCTTCATTGATGTCGCCGATACCGATCAGCGCGAGTTGAGCGCGCCGCGCGTGATCGAGCGTCTGCTTGACCGTATCGTTTTGCAGCAGCGCCTCGCGCGCGTCCGGATCGACCACCAGCGCCGGTGCGTACAGCGTTTCGCTTTCGCCGCCGAAGCGCGCCGCAAGCCGCCGGCAAATATGGTCGGCATTCATGGTTTCGCCGCCGCGATACGCACCGCCGATCGCGCAAACGAACTGGCAGGACCGACGCGTCGACGAAATCGCATGCTGCGAAATCGAGCTGATGTTGCGCCCCATGCCGACCGCGACGATCATGCCGTCCGACAGGATGCGATCGAGATGGCTCGCAACGAGCCCGGCCAGCAATTCGCGCTGTTTGTCCTGGTCCTTGTGGTTCACCGAGACGATCGCGCGTTCGAGCTTGAAGCGCGTGACGAGCTGCTGCTCGAGTTCGCTCGTATCGCGCGGATGATGCCGTACGCGAATCTCGACAATGCCCTCTTCCTGCGCACGCCGAAGCAAACGCCCGACCTTGGCCCGCGAAATGGAAAATGTCTTGGACAGATCTTCCTGAGTGAGCCCGTCGACGTAGTAGAGGGTGGCGAGGCGTGTCAGTTCGTCGGTTTCCATCAGGCAATCCTCAGAAGTGGAATCGGGCTGCGACGTTGGCAACGATACCGACCGGAACACTCCGCGATTGGCGTTGCCGCTGCATCAGCCCGGGATCCGGTCCCCGCCCGCGGTGCGCTCGTCCTCTTTCGCATGGAGCTCGGTCTCGTATTGCTGGATGCGTTGCACCTTCGGTGCCGAGCGGCCGCCGTCGAATTGCGCGGCGAGAAAAGTATCGACAATGGTTTTCGCCAGTTCCGGACCCACGACGCGTGCGCCGATCGTTACGATCTGCGCGTCGTTGCTGCGGCTCGCGCGCTCGGCCGAATACGTATCGTGACACTGCGCGGCACGGATGCCCGGTACCTTGTTCGCCGAAATGGCCATGCCGATGCCGGTTCCGCACAGCAATACGGCACGCCCGTATTCGCCGGTGACGACGCGCTCGGCCACGGCAAACGCAATGTCGGGATAGATAACAGGCTGCGCATTATAGGTGCCGAAATCCGTCACGTCGACACCTCGCCCGCGCAGGTGCGCCAACAGGATCTCCTTCAGGTCGTAGGCCGCCTCGTCACAGCCGATCGCAATTTTCATTCAGTCACTCCCGGCGCAATTCCGCGCAGACGTGCGCGTTCGTTCGCGGTTTTCAGCATTGTGAAATTGAACATTTGATTAGTCAAGAGCAATTTCTCGACCAGTTTCCGGGTAAAACACACCCATTCTTCTTGAATCTTCAAAGCAAGCGCCGCTGATTCGGCGATTGCGAGTGAATACAAGTGCTCGCATATGAGCAAATGTCACGTTGATTGCGCGCCCGAACACGAGATCGACAAGATCTATTTGATGATCCCGATCTTCTTGCGGTCGATCGTGATGAACACCGCGGCAATCAGCACGACGCCTTTTACGATGTTCTGCAGGTACGGATCGACGCCTGCCATGTTCATGCCGTTCGACAGGATCGTGATGATCAGGACTCCGAGTATCGTGCCCTGAACGCTGCCTAGTCCGCCGGTCAGTGGCGTGCCGCCGACCACCACCGCGGCGATCACATCGAGCTCGAGCCCTTCGCCGAGCTGCGAGGTGGCGGCCATGGCGCGTGCGCTTTGCAGCAGGCCGGCAATGCCGCACAGCAGACCGAGCAGTGTGAACATCGCGATCTTGACCCGGTCGATGCGGATCCCGGTCAGTCGCGCCACGCGCTCGCCGCCGCCCGTCGCCTTGAGCTCTCGCGCGAACACCGTGAAGCGCAACGTCACCCACCCGAGCAGCACCACGGCAACGGCAATCCACACGGCGTTCGGCACGGCCAGGGAGCGGCCCGAATAGAAGTCGAGAAAGCTTTCGCTCTCGATCGAGACCGGGGCGCCGCGCGTGAAATACAGCACGATGCCGCGAAACACCACCATCGTGCCGAGCGTGACGATGAAGGACGGCACCTTCCCTTTGGCGACCACGACTCCATTGACAAAGCCGCACGCGAGCCCGACGAGCAGGGCGGGCACGATGGCGAACACGCCGAGAGCATTCGAACTGGCCGCAGCGGCCAGCGCGGCCAGTGCGACGATCGAGCCGACCGACAGATCGATTGAACCGGCGATCACGACGAAGGTCATGCCAAGCGCAGCGACCGCCAGCACCACGGCCTGCTGCAGCACGATCAGCGCGTTGCCGGGCGTGAGAAAGCGCCGCGAACTGATCGAGAAGGCGATGCACAGCGCGGCCAGCAACAGCACCGGGAACATTCGCCGCAGCACGTCCGGCCGCTCGCGCGAAGCAGAGGTTTCGACACGGGTGCCGGCGTGCTCATGCCGGCCGGGAAGCGGAGATGTAGACGGACGGTCCATGGTCTTCTCAAGTCATGAAGCGGACGATAGTCGTCTCGTCCGCGGTATCGCCGGCGGCGAACGTATGTTCGATGCGGCCGCCGCGCATCACGGCGAGCCGGTCGGAGAGGCCGATCAGTTCGGGCAGGTCGTCGCTGACGAGCAGCACCGCGACGCCCTCGTCCGCCAACGTGCGGATGACCCGGTAGATTTCGATACGCGCGCCGATGTCGACGCCACGCGTCGGGTTGTTGAGCAACAGAAGCCGCGGCGCGACATGCAGGCACTTGGCCAGCACGACCTTCTGCAGATTGCCGCCGCTCAGCGCGCGGCACGCGATGCCCGGATGCGCGGCCTTGATCTTCAGGCGCGCGCCGAGTTCGGACACGTCGCGATGCGCCTGCCGCGTGTCGAACACCCCAAGGCGGCGCGGCGGCCGGGCCATGACGATGTTGTCCAGCACGCTGAAGTCGGCAATCAGGCCTTCGCCGGTGCGATCGCCCGGCAGATACGCGACGCCGGCACGCCACGCCGCATCCGGATGTCTGGGCGCGTAGCGGTTCGCGCCGAGCGCGAGCGTCCCGCGTTGCGGCGCGAGCACGCCCATCGCGAGTTCGAGCACCGCCTCGCCGCCGCCTCCTTTCAGGCCGGCAATGCCGACGATCTCGCCGCTGTGCACGTCGAGGCGCACATCGTCGAGACGGCCGGCCACGCTCACGTCTTGCACGGCCAGCACGATTTCGGCCGGCGGCCGTTGCGCCTTGGGCGGAAACACGTGGCCCGAGATATCGCGGCCGACCATGCGCGCATGGATCTCCGCCGGCGCGATGTCGGCGACGTGCGCGCTGCCGGCGAGGTTGCCGTCCTTCAGGATGGTCAGTCGATCCGCGACTTCCGTTACCTCGCTCAGGTGATGCGACACGAACGCGACCGACAACCCGCGCGTCTTGAGCGCGCGAATCGCCTTGAGCAGCGCGTCGACTTCCCGGTGACCGAGAAATGCGGTCGCTTCGTCGAGAAACAGGATCTGCGGATCGTGCGACAACGCGCGCGCAATCTCGATGCATTTCCATTGCCCGAGATCGAGCCGCTCGATACCGGTCGACACCTGAATTCCCGCGTCGAAGCTGTCGAGCACCTGTTGCGCGGCACGCTCGAGCGCCCTGCGCTGCATGAAGCCGTAACGCGAGAAGCGCGAAAGCCGATCGATGAAGATGTTTTCCGCCACTGTCAAAGACGGATTGATCGTGATTTCCTGGTGCACGAGCGCCACGCCGTGGCGCTCGGCTTCGCGCGTGTCACGAGTGACACGCGGCCCAAGCAAAACGATCACGATGGTAACGGCGAACAGTACGTAAACCGCAGCCGGCTTGTCGATCACATGCGGCACTTGCGCGCAGAAAATGAGGATGCCTAGCGCGTTGACGAAGCCGAGCATGACTGAGCGCGGAATGAAGCGCACGATGCGCGCGAGACCGAGTACGCCGAACGCGACCTGGATCAGTCCACCGAGCAACACTGCGGGGAAAATGTAGCCAGTGCCGTGCGCCTGCACCATCGGACCGACGACGAGCGCGACGGAGCCCGCCGCGGCGGTCACCATCGCAGGACGTCCGCCGAGCAGGGACGTGACAAGCAGCAGCACAACGGATGCGAACAGGGCCGCACGCGGTTCGACTCCTGAAATCAACGCGAAAGAGATGACCTCCGGAATCAGCGCGAGGCTGGTGACGACGCCCGCAAGCACCTCGCGTAGCAGTTCTGCGCGTGATGCGGGTAAGGCGACGCGCCACGATGCGCGCACTGCTTCTATCCTGCTGACAGGAAGTGTCATGACAATACTCTGTTTGTTTGAAACGTAACACGCGCCGTATGTCGACGACGCGTGCGCCGAGCGTGCGCAGCGATCACACGCGTACAACGCATCGAAATCCGATATGGCTCGTCGACGTATCGAGCGTCTGGCCCTGACGTGCGGCAGGCCGATAACGCAGGCAATAACTCGGCGCACACAAATGCGAGCCGCCCTTGACGACATGGCGTACGCTGGGATCGCCAAGCCCCGACGACGGCACGCAGCATGATTTCGTTTCCTCGACGCCCGGCGCGCTGCCGTAACGCGTGGTAGTCCATTCCCACACATTGCCCGCGACATCGTAAAGACCGTAGCCGTTGGCCGGAAACGCCTTTACTGGCGAGGTGCGTTCGTAGCCGTCGAGCGCCGTGTTTTGCCACGGAAACTCGCCTTGCCATGTGTTCGCCATTTGCCGTCCCTCAGGAGCGGGGTCATCGCCCCACGGATACGCGGCACCATCGAGGCCACCGCGCGCAGCGTATTCCCACTCGATTTCACTGGGCAGCGACTTGCCCGCCCACGCTGCATACGCGCTCGCATCCGCATAGGTGACATGCACCACCGGATGATCTGCGAGGCCTTCGAGATCGCTCTGCGGCCCTTGCGGATGACGCCAGTTCGCGCCTGGCACGTACGCCCACCAGTTCCGGTAGTCGCGCAGACCGACCCGGGATGGCGGCTGCGTGAAGACGAGCGAGCCCGGACAAAGCAACGCGGGATCGGCATCGGGATACAACGCCGGATCGGGTTGCCGCTCGGATACGGTGAGATAGCCGGTGGCATCGACGAACGCCTTGAACTGAGCGTTCGTCACAGGATGCGCGTCGATCCGGAAGTCGGGCGCCGTGGCGCGCCGCGACGGACGTTCCTCGCGATAGAAAACATCGGAACCCATCGTGAAGTCCCCGCCGGTAATCAACACCATGCCTTCGATATGACCGGCGTCGATCGATGGCGCGTGCGCCGCCGCCTTCGCCTGAGCGCAGCAGCATACACGTTTTGCGGGTTTCGTGTCCCTCATCGGCGCGCTCATGGCATCAGGAGTTGAAGACCGACTTCGGCACGAATTCCAGTGCGGAGCCCGGCGGGATCAGCTCTTCCTGCTTCACACTCTCGTCGAATTCACGCACGACGCGATGCGCGTGCTGCATGACCCACCACCGCACGTAACGTTGATTCACGGCCTCGCGTTCCTTCGGGTCTTCCTGCAAATGCGTAATGCGCGCGAAGCCGAGCGGCAGCTCGGGATCGTGGAAATGCTGCTGACGCTTGAAGTTGATCTTGAAGTCTTTCCACTTGACCGCATGCAATTCGTCCTTGAGCCACACCATGCACGAGTCCCGGTTCGAGGTCGTCTGCTCGCCAAGGAAGAATCGCGTCTGGTCCTTGCCGTCGATAAGCCGGTCTTTCGGCGGCTCTTCGCCCGCGAAGTTCAGCAGCGTGGTGAACATGTCGGTAACGTGCACCATTTCGTTGCTCTCGACGCCAGCCGGGATGCGACCGGGCCAGCGTGCCAGCATCGGCGTGCGGATGCCGCCTTCCGCGGAGCTGAAGTACGAGCCATCGAAGAAACCGCCCGTGCCGCGGCCCGCGAGGTGATCTTCCGCGCCGTTGTCGCCGCACAGAATGACGATGGTGTCGTTGGCGATGCCGAGACGGTCGAGTTCGTCGAGCAGCACGCCGAAGTCGTGATCGAGCATGAGGAGACAATCGCCCCAGTCCCCGTTGGTGCTCTTGCCGACGAACTCGTCGCGCGGCGACATCGGGAAGTGCATCAGCGAATGATTGAAGTAGAGGAAGAACGGCTCGTCACTCTTCACGCAGCGCTGCATGAAATCGATGCCGCGCTTCTGATACTCGAGATCGCAGGTCTTCTTGGTTTCCATCGTGAGCTGCTCGTCGAGCAGCGGCTTCGTGCCTTTGTCCTTGAAGCCCTCATGCATGTGCGAGTATCCATCGCGCTCGGGAACATAGTGAGGGTCTTCGAGCCACATGCATTCATCGTAGGTGCGCAGCGGGCCATACCATTCGTCGAAGCCGTGATCGGTGGGAAAGCGGCCGTCTTCCGCGCCGATATGCCATTTGCCGAGACACGACGACTTGTAGCCGCCTTTGGCCAGCAGCTCGGCGATGGTGATTTCCCACGTCACGAGGCCGCCGCCGTTGCCGCCTAGCGCGATCGTGTGGTTGCCGGAGCGAATCGGGTAACGCCCCGTCATCAAGGCGGAGCGCGTCGGCGTGCATTGCGGCTCGACCACGTAGTGCGTGAGCTTCATGCCTTCCTTGCAAAAGGTGTCGATGCGCTTCGTATCTGCACCGCGCAGCTTGCCGCCGCCGTAGCAGCCGAGCTCGCCCATGCCAAGATTGTCGACATGGAAGAACAGGATGTTCGGTTTTTTGCTCATTTAATACTCCATTGGATCGAGAGCGTTAATCCCCGCCCTCCTTTAGGGATGCTAACTGGAAATGTCATGTGCTCTTCTGTTTTCCTTCAACGGGCTCAGAGCATCTCTTCTACGCCGTTCGGGCCCATATCGATGCTGAATCCCTCGACACCGCCGCTTTGCAGTTCCGATCCCATCGCCGCCAGCGACTCCTCCCGAATCAGGTTCTTCAGGCGATGAACGAGCTCGGTGAACTCCATCGTGTCAAACATCGCAGCGGTGCGCGGGCGCGGCAGAGGCACACGAATTTCGGCCTTGATCCGGCCGGGACGCGCCGTCATGACGTAGATGCGGTCGGACAGAAAGACCGCTTCTTCGATATCGTGCGTGATGAACAGCACCGACAGACGGAAGCGCTGCCACATGTTCGTCAGAATCTCCTGCATCACGGAGCGCGTTTGCGTATCGAGTGCGCCGAACGGCTCGTCCATTAACAGCACTTGCGGATTCGCCGCGAGAGCCCGCACGATGCCTATGCGTTGCTTCATGCCTCCCGAAAGCTGGTCGGGATAATGGTTTTCGAAAGCCAGTAGGCCCGCAAGCCCGAGCAGCGTGCGCGCGGTGCCTTCGCGCTTGACGCGTGAGACGCCCGCCATCTTGAGGCCGAATTCCACGTTCTCTCGCACACGCAGCCACGGGAATAGTGAATACTGCTGGAACACCACGCCGCGCTCCGCACCCGGTTTTCTGATCGGCACGCCATCCAGCGCGGCGACGCCGCGTGTCGGGTGTGTAAAGCCCGCGACGATGCTCAATAGCGATGACTTGCCGCAACCGGAAGGACCGATCAGCGAGACGAATTCGTGGGGCTCGACGGTAATCGACACATCCTTGAGCGCTTCGGTCTGCTCGTCGCCCGAGCCGAATACGACGCCGATATTGCGGCAGTCGAGGCGTCCTTTATTGGTATTCGTCATTTGCGCGCTCCGTTGACGTAGGCGAGCCATGGCATCGACAACTGGCCAACCAGTCGAATGGCGCCACTGCACAGGAGGCCAAGTGCGCCGATGGTAATCATGCCGAGCACGATCGCGGGATAGTTGACGAGCGAATACGCTTCCCAGGTGTAATAGCCGACGCCGTACTGCCCGGAGATCATTTCGGCTGCGATCAGCGACACCCACGCGACCCCCATGCCCACCGCGAGGCCGGTAAATATGTTCGGTAACACGCCTGGCAGGATCACATGCCAGAAAAGCTGGACCTCGCTCGCGCCAAGGCATCGGCCCGCGCGCATCAACACGCCGTCGAGCGACTCGACACCGTCGACCGTATTGAGCAGGATCGGATAAAACGCCCCGATGAACGTGATGAAGACGATGGAAGACTCGGTGGTCGGCCATAGCATGATCGACATCGGGACCCACGCTATCGCGGGAATGGGGCGCAGCACTTCGATCGCCGGCATCAGCAACTGGTTGACGATGCGATAGCGGCCGATCATCAGGCCCACACCCACGCCCGCAACGACCGCGATGGCGAAGCCCACGAAGATGCGCCGCAAGCTGTTGCCGATGTTCTTTCCAAACGCGTTGGATCCGACGACATGCACGGCTTCACGAAAAACATCGTACGGGGTAGGCACGTTCTGAAAACGGATATAGAACTGCACGTGATAACGCGTGCCGAGATACCAGAGCATGATCAACACGCCGATCGATAGCGCAGCAAATGCTGCCTTGACGCCGAGCGCCTGCGCACTGTCCAGCGTGGGTGCCTTGAAGCGGCGGCTCTTGCGAGATCTGTTTCCAGACGGCGCAGGCTGTCCCGATACGCGATTCTTGAGTTCAAGATCGAGCGAGCGTTCCATCTCATTTCCCTCCGTTACCGATTGCATTCAACGCCTGTGTGAAGCTCACCACCTTGGCGCCCGACTTCTTCGCGCTTGCTTCGGCGTCGCGCTTGAGCAGAAACGGCTCGAGGTCGGGGTTCGTGGCGCCCCCGCCACCGAGTGTGTAGAACGCCTTGTCTGCGAAGACCTTTATGCCAAGCGTCTTGTCCGTCAGATATATGGCGTTGAGCTTCTTGCCTTGTGCGTGGTACTGGTTTACACCTTCAAGCGTGCAGGCCGGGGAACTGAACGGCACGACATCTCCGCCCTCGATCCATATCTGCCCGGCCTGCGACGGGTTGCTGACCGGCGCGTTGCAGACGGCGTCCTTGCCTTGGACCTGATAGTTCGTGAAGCTCGCCAGCTGTGCGGCGTAGTCGCGGCCCGATTCCTTGAACGCTTCTCGTACGAACGAGTCGTCGACCCACTGGTCAATGTCGAGATCCTTGATCATGTTGAGCTGTTTGAGCACCGCATAGTCTTTCTTCAGCGCGGCAATCCAGCGCGGCTTGATGGTCGGATCGAGCGTATCGATGCCACCCGGACCGAGAAAAATGTAGGCCACTTCCTTGTCCACCTTGGTCCATGTCTGAATCTTCTGCGCCGCTTGCTCGGGGTTTTTGCGCACCCAATCGTTCGCATCCATCAAAGCCCTGATGTAAGCGGTGACGATCTCGGGATACTTCTGTCCAAAGTCCTTTCTGACGACAACGCCATGGAACGTCGGCTGGCCCGTTTCCGCGCCTTCGAAAATCTTGCGCGCATAACCGCGATAAGGGAGCAGTTCGGCGAACGGCACGAAGTCAGCGTGCGCATCGACGCGCTTTTCCTGAATGCTCGTACTGCCGACTTCAGGCGACTGGTTCGCGAGCGTGAAATAGTCACCAGGCAAGTTCCGGCTCCGCAACGCAGCGAGCAGCATGCCGTGAGCGGCGGAGCCAAACGGCACGGATACCCGCTTGCCTTTCAGGTCGCTCAGGTCGTAGTAGGGCGAATCCTTGGGCACGACAACGCCGTTCCCGCCGCCTTGCGCGTTATATGCGATCACGGCGACGAGCTCCGTGTCATTCCCCGTCGCGTGTCCGGTCGCACCGTTCACGAGCAGTGGATAGTCGCCCATCATGCCGATCTGCAGGTTGCCGGCGATCATGCCGTTGGTAATCGGCGGCCCCGAGGTCGCGTTC
Organism: Paraburkholderia sp. SARCC-3016; assembly: GCF_031119615.1. Lineage (NCBI taxonomy): Bacteria > Pseudomonadati > Pseudomonadota > Betaproteobacteria > Burkholderiales > Burkholderiaceae > Paraburkholderia > Paraburkholderia sp. SARCC-3016. The sequence goes on from NZ_JAVHZD010000032.1 coordinate 86,782, forward strand.
TGCCACGTCACGTTGTAGGTGACGCCCTTGTATTTGCCCGTATGCGGAAGATATTTGTCCAGCAAACCGAGTTGTTTGATGATGATTCCGCCGGTGACGGTATTGGTCGTTGTGTCCTGCGTGCCGATGCCGATGTCAATTGTTTCCGCGTGCGCGGATGTTCCAGACGCCAGCACCGAGCCCATCGCGACGAGTGAAGCACTGCATAGCGCGCGACCTGCCAAGTCTCTGATTCGCATGATGTAATCCTAAAGATTGAACGACATGAAACGGTTCGGTGCAGCTTGTGCCGGAAAGTGACGACCGGGATGCCGGTCGTGCACCCGAACGTGATCCACCCGCAAACTCAAATCTCGGCACGAGGCGTCTGCCTTTCGACGTGCACCTTGAACTGGAAGGCGTCTCCCCGGTAATACAGTTCTTCGTATTCGAGCGGCAATCCTGCGCTCGTATGAATGACGCGCTCGATAAACAGGATCGGCGAGCCTTCTTCCCCGCCGAGCAGGCCGAGCAGCTCCGCCGTGGCAAGCACCGAGCACATCCGCAAATCGGCATGGCCGAGCGCGATCTGACAGTCGTTTTCGAGCACCGAAAACACGTCGCGATTCGCGAGATCGGCGCGTGCGACGCGCATGCCGATCTCGGAGGGCAGATATGACACGTCGAGCGAGATCGGCGCCCGGTTCAGGAACCGCAGACGCTTCAGCTCCGTGACACGCTCGGCGCTCTGGAGACGTTCACGCACATGTTTGGGCGGTACGATGGTTCTTAGCGACAGCACTTTAGAATGCGTTTCGTAGCCCATTTCGCGCATTGCGCTTCCGAAGCCTCGCAGGCTACCGAGATCCTGGAATGCCCGTGGTCGTGACACGAAAGTCCCCTTGCCATGAATGCGAAAGATCAGACCTTCGCTTTGCAAGTTCCCCAATGCCTGCCGAACCGTTATGCGACTCACGTCAAAGGCATGCATCAGTTCGCTCTCGGACGGCATCTGCTGATGCGGACGATATACGCCTTGCAAGATGCGGTTGCGCAGAATATCGGCAATCTGCGCATACATCGGGCTTGGTCCACCGAGATGCTCGGGCGATCCGGCCGCCGGCGTAACACTCGTCCCAGTAAAAGTCGGATCAGCTGTAGGCATGGACGTCGATATAACTCGTCATTACAAGTTGATCCGGATAAGGCAAGAGATATGCCAAGCTTTTTCGCTGCCAAAACCTCGGGATTCACCCGCTTTTCGCGCCACCGCGCGCCCCACTTCCGAACTTGGCTGCGGCACACGGTGCATTCTGCGTGTCGGCATGGTGCACGGCGACGGGCGCTGATTGCCGGCTCAAGCCAGTGAATAAATCCATCCCAACGTATCGAAGCGGATCAGCAAAGAGAGGCCTATCGCCGTTGTCGCGAATGGAGCGATACGCGATGCGACGCGGCGCAGCGCGGCAATCGAGCGGTGCGAGCGCGCAGTCAGGAAGGCGCTTGCGCATAAAATCGCCGTTAGCAGGACGAAGATAAGCGTGGCCAACGAAATCTCCGCCAAGGGCCAGCCGATCAGCAAACTCGAGTAAACCAGCACGTTGTCGACGGCACCGCATGTTGCGACGATCGCGACTGTGAGCGCGCGACCCGCGCCGCCCGCTCGCGGCGTCGTTTCGGGCTCGCTGGCGCGTTTGTCAGGCTTACGGTGTTGCCCGAGCCGGGCAATGCGCGACAAACCGGCGACTAGCGGCACGATGCCCGCCAGGCCGATGCACGGCGCGTCCGGCAACCACGCGGATTGCGCGATCGCAACGGAAAAAGCCATCTGCGCAGCGACGCTGACGAACTGACCCGCCACGATCTCATAGGCGCGATAACGCGCGTCGCCAAAGAAGTTAAGCAGAAGCACGTAACCATCGACATTGGTCGACACATACGCGGCTGCGACAGCAGCGAGCAAGACAGGCAAGGTATTCAATCTTTTCTCCGCTCCGTCGCATCATGGAAGGGACGCCGAAGACGAAGCCGAAGCCGAAGCCGAAGCATACGTCAACACGTTATGACACGATATGATTTCTCGGAAAATGCAAATACGATGCCAAATGGAAAGGAAAGCGGAAAGGAAAGCGGAAAGGTAAGCCGCGATCGCGATTTGCGATAATTGGCGGGCTCCGGGAAAGTGCGTTGCGCAATGCAATGATGCGCCGGCGGCGTCCGGCAAGGCGCGTAACCGGGCGACGCAATGTCGACGCCCGGCGAAGCCTGCATTCAGGCGGTTCGCATCGCGCTGAGACTTGCCTGACGGTATAATCAACGAACCTCACCGCTGCACGGTTGAGATTTCCGTGTCCGCCACTCATCGACCATGCACACCCGCCGCCCCGTATTCGAGTCAAACTCGCCGATTCCTCTCTACCAGCAAATCAAGGACGCGCTACGCGCTGGCATTCTCGACGGCAAATATGCGCCTCACAGCCGCATGCCCTCGGAGAGCGAGTTGCAGGACATGTTCGAAGTCAGCCGCATCACGATCCGGCAGGCGTTGGGCGATCTGCAGAAGGAGGGGCTAATCTTCAAGGTGCACGGCAAAGGTTCCTTCGTTTCTCAACCGAAGACAGTTCAGAACATCACGTCGTTGCAGGGATTTGCCGAATCGATGTCGGGCGACGGTCACGAAATCGTCAACCGTGTGGTGTCGTTCGACTTCGTCGCGGCCAGTGAGGAAGTGGCGTCGCGGCTGGCGCTTGAACCGGGCGCCTTGGTTGCCGAGATTCGTCGGGTGCGGCTCGTCAATCGCGAGCCTACGTCCTACGAAATTACCTTCCTTCCGGAAGCACTGGGAAAAAAGGTCAAGCGCGCCGACCTGGCCACGCGCGACATTTTTCTCATCCTCGAAAACGACTGCGGCATTGCGCTGGGCAGTGCCGATCTGAACATCGACGCCATTCCGGCTTACTCTCCTGTCACGCGCGCGCTCGAGTTGAAGAAGGATGCACCGGTGCTGCGTGTCGAACGGCTCACCTATGACAGCGAGCGGCAGCCGATCGATTTCGAGTATCTGTATTTCAAGGGCGGAACGTTTCAGTACAGATTGCGGGTGGACCGGAAGCGGTCGAAGGCGCCGCGCAAACAGGCGCGCAAAGCTTGTCGCGCATAGCGTCAGGTTCGTCGGCGAGGCTCTTGAACGGTTGTCCCGCGATCGCCGGAGTGCCGTCGGCGCCGGCACTCCGGAGTACCTCGCACCTTAGCGACTTTGCAGCCTGATGTCGCGTGACGACGCGCCGACATATACCGCGCTGCCCGGCACGTACTTCCAGTCGTTATGCGCCGTGTCCCAGACGCTCTGCCCCCGCTCCGTGACTGTCACTTGCATCTGCTTCGCTTCGCCGGGCTTCAGGTACGTCTTTTCCCAGCCCACGAGGCGCCGCGGCGGTTCGCCGTTGTAGTTCACGCCGAGATAGACCTGAGCCGTTTCCGCCCCCGCCACACGGCCGTCGTTACGTACCTTGAACGACGCCGTCAGCGTATGATCCGGACCGCGCTTGACCGACAGATCCGAATAACTGAAGTGCGTGTACGACAGGCCGTAGCCGAACTCGAACATCGGCTGGATGTTCTTCGCGTCATACCAGCGATAGCCCATGTCGAGTTCTTCCGAGTAGATCGGATCGGTAGGAATCGCACCGTTCGAGCCCCACGTCGGCGTGTCCTGGTCGCGAACCGGGAATGTAACAGGCAGCTTGCCCGACGGATTGACCTTGCCGAACAGCACGTTGGCGATCGCCTGTCCGCCGCCCTCGCCCGGGTACCAGGCCTCTACGATCGCGGCCACGTCGTCCTTCCACGGCATCAGCACCGGATTGCCGCTTTCGACGACGACCACTGTATGCGGGTTCGCCTTCGCGACCGCCTCGACCAACTGATCCTGATTGCCCGGGTTCGCAAGACTCAGGCTTTCCAGTTCGCCGAAATCCTCCCCTCCTTCCTGCGTGACGACAACGAGCGCCACATCGGACTGGCGAGCCAGCGCGACGGCCTGATCGATTTCCTGTTGCGTGTAGTTGCGGTATGGCTGCGTCTGATCGGTGTTGCCCGCAAAGCTCACTTTCGCGGCGGGCGCGTGTTGCTGGATCGCCTGGACGATCGGCACGGGAATCGTCAGCCACGGATTGGGCCACCAGCCGCAGCCGGTCTGACGCGGGAACACGAGACCGCCGCATCCGGAAAAGTGACCGGTGACCGGATCTCGCGTATTGCCGGAACCGCCGCCAGTAAGCACGGCCGTATCGGCATGGCCTCCGATGACGGCGATCCGGTTCAGTGCAGGCGCGGCGAGCGGCAACTGGTTGCTGTCGTTCTTCAGTAACACGATCGATTGCTCTTCGGCCGACTGCGCAAACGAACGATACTTCGCGAAATCGATCGTCGCGCCACCCTTGGCCGGATGATCGAACACGCCGACGCGGATCATCACGTACAGCTTGCGCCTGACCATATCGTCGAGACGCTGTTGCGTAATCTGATGCGTCGCGAGCGCTTGCTTGACGAGTTCAGGTGTCAGATACACGGTAGGACCGACGTCCTCTTCCTCATCGAGGCCAGCGTTGATCGACGGCGCCGTGCTTTGCGGCGCACCCCAATCGGACTGAACCTGCCCCTCGAAGCCCCAGTCGTTCTTGAGCACGTCGTTCAGGATATGCGGGTTCTCGCACGCGTAAATTCCGTTCACCCGGTTATAGCTGCACATCACGCTACCCGGACGCCCTTCTTTCGCAGCGATCTCGAACGGCAGCAGATACAGTTCACGCATGGTTCGCTCGTCGGCCTGGCTGTTGCCGCCGTTGCGGCCCGTTTCCTGATCATTGAGCACATAGTGCTTGATGGTCGCGATAACATGACGTTTCTGCGTGCCAACCGTGCGTGCGGCGAGCATGACACCCGCGAGCACGGGGTCTTCGCCGAGGTATTCGAACGCACGGCCGCCGCGCGGGTCACGCGCGAGATCGGTACCGCCGCCCAAACCCATACCGAAACCCTGCTCGCGCAACTGATCGGCAATCACAGCCCCGAACTCGTGCGAGAGATACGGATCCCAGCTCGCAGCCAGGCCGATCGTGGCAGGGAACGTCGTACTAGGCTGAGTCGTGCTTCCCGAACCGGTCGATGAGTCGATCATGTTCAGATCGGGAATACCCAGACGCGGCACTCCCTGAATGTAGCCGGCGCCGCCGCCGGGCACATCGGACATCTGATACTCGGAATGGATGAGCTGGAGCTTTTCATCCAGCGTCATTTTCTTGACGAGCATGTCGGCGCGCGCGTGCGCGCCAAAGTCAACGGCAGCGGCCGTCAACGGCTGCGGCAACGGATAGGGTGAATCCTTGCCTGTAACGGTTGCATGCGCAGATGCGGCGAGCGCAACCATCAGCGCGGCGGCCGGCCAGCGAACGATCCTCATATCTTCCTCCATCAATATATATGGACTGCTTAATAGACGAGCGCGATCACCACCGGTTTGTCGAACGGTGTTGTGGCATCAGGCAGGTGCGAGCATCGCGGCACCGGGTCGCCGCAGACGATCGTGCCGCGGCTCGAAAGGGTCGCGTCACGGATGTCGCCAGTCGTGGCGATGTAGCAAAACTCCAAACATCTTACAAAAACTCTCGCGGGTGCGTACGTGTTTCCACGTCAGTGCTTTCCCCTGTAGCGGCCTCACTGGTGTTACGGCGGCGCATAACGGACAGCACTTTGAAATTTCATTGTTTAGATAACGAAAGAATATTGACGCACAATGCGGTTCGATTGCGCACTATGCTTAGCTGATCACGGCTAGGTATTCCGGCGAATGCCTTACGCGAGAAACTTGCATCGCATGACCGATATCGATTTTTTTGTAGTCAAACTACGGAGTTCAGGCGACGCAAAGGGCCGTCGCACGGGCAGATGCAAATGCAAATGCAACGGCTACAATGCCACGCTCGCTGACGCCATAAAGCGTGAACCCGGCTTACGCCGGGTTCGGTTCCACTGCTGCAGCAGACCTGGTGCGCGCATACGCATACCGACTTAACCGAAGATGGGCAGCGCGCCGAGCAGCGCAAACCCGAGCACCGCACCGGCCACTGCACCGAGTGCCCGCGCCGGATAGGCCCCTACTCTTGGCAACGTGCGAAACACCGCGCCGATGCCGAACATGCCTGTCACCGCGAACACCGCAAACAACACGAACAGGCTGACCCAATACGCGAAAGCAAAAGATTCGACCATGATCGATGTCCTCAAGGAATGAAGTCCTGGATTTGTAAACATTTAAGGATGGTTGTACAACTGATCGAACTGCGACCGATCGTCGACACCTGCGTCGGCACTCGCGCGCTTGCCCGATGCACTGCGGCCCGTCGTCGATGCGCCATATGACGTGTCACCACCGGTTGCCTCCGCATGGCGTGCCGCATACGCGATAGCCTGGTCCGGCGCGGCATCCGGATAGTGCGCATAGCTTTGCGGATACTGACCGGTGCGCGCAGCGGCGAACAGTTCGGCGCGCACATGCGCCCGCGAGACGTGTTCTGCGTCAGCTGCGTGGCCAAAAAGCGGAACTGCGGCAAACGATGCAATGGCGAGAATCCGGCCTAAGCGCTTCATGATGTTCTTGCTCCTGTTGGGTTACCGTTGTCGACGGCATGGGTGAAGATTACGGCCCAACATGCGCCGCGTGAATCGCATCGCGGCTCAGGAAACTGCTCTATCGAATCACGGCGGTTGCCGCCCCGCATACGATGTTCGTGGCGCCTCGCCCCGCGCGCGGTAGTCGATGCAATTGCCGATACGGCGGCTGCTCGCCGCGGCGATCGAGGCGCTGCGCCAGCCAGTCGTACAACATCGTGGTCGGCACCAATGGCTCCTTTATTTTTACAAAGATGGCTCTCTAACCAGGAGCCAAACCTGACTATAGTCGGCGACATCGGTCGCTCGTGCATGCAAGTCGCGCAGCGCACCCAACCGCGTCACGAGGAGTCTTGATGAGTACCGCCAATTCCGAACTGCAACAGCGTAAAGACGCTGCGACGCCACGCGGCGTCGGTGTGATGTGCGACTTTTACGCGGAGCGCGCGCTCAATGCGGAGTTGTGGGATGTAGAGGGCCGCCGCTTCATCGACTTCGCGGCCGGCATCGCGGTGACCAACACGGGCCATCGTCATCCGAAGATCGTCGCGGCGATTCGCGAGCAGCTCGATCGCTTCACGCACACGGCGTATCAGGTCGTGCCGTACCGCTCGTATGTCGAACTCGCCGAAAAGATCAACGCGCGCACGCCTGGGAAGCACGCGAAAAAGACCGCGTTTTTCACGACCGGCGCCGAAGCGGTCGAGAACGCGGTGAAGATCGCCCGCGCCGCCACCGGCCGCCCGGGTGTGATCGCGTTCACGGGCGCTTTTCACGGCCGCACGATGATGGGCATGGCGCTGACCGGCAAGGTCGCACCGTACAAGCTCGGCTTCGGGCCGTTTCCGCCCGATGTCTTTCACGCGCCCTTCCCGACCCCGCTGCACGGCGTCACGACGGCCGATTCGCTGAAGGCGCTCGAGCATCTGTTCAAGGCCGACATCGATCCGCAGCGCGTCGCAGCGATCATTTTCGAGCCCGTGCAGGGCGAAGGCGGCTTCTACCAGGCGCCGGCGGAATTCGTGCGCGGCCTGCGCGCGCTGTGCGATACGCACGGCATGCTGCTGATCGCCGACGAAGTGCAAACCGGCTTTGCGCGCACGGGCAAGCTGTTCGCGATGGAACACTACGACGTCGTGCCCGACCTCATGACGATCGCCAAGAGCCTCGCCGGCGGTGTGCCGCTATCGGGCGTGACGGGCCGCGCCGAAATCATGGACGCGGCGGCGCCGGGCGGGCTCGGCGGCACCTACGCAGGCAACCCGCTCGCCGTCGCGGCCGCGCATGCGGTGCTCGACATCATCGATAGCGAGGCGCTGTGCGACCGCGCGGCTGTGCTCGGCGAACGCCTGAAGACGACACTGAAAGGACTTCGCGCAGCGGTGCCGCAAATCGCCGATGTGCGCGGCCCGGGCGCGATGATCGCGGTCGAGTTCGGCAAGCAAGGCGCCGCCCACGAGCCCGATGCGGCGTTCACGAAGCGCGTGCAGTCGCGCGCGCTCGAGCGCGGCCTGCTGCTGCTCGTATGCGGCGTCCATTCGAACGTGATTCGCTTCCTGTTTCCGCTCACCATCGAGGATCACGTGTTCGACGAAGCCATCGCCATTCTCGAAGACGTCCTGAAGGAAACCGCAAGCGACGTCAAGTGAACCTGCGTATCGCGATGCAATGCAACGCAATGCGCCGCATCGCTTCGCCCCGATCATCCCGAAGAACACCCGCACATCGTGACGACAATTCAGCTCAAAGATGTTCGCTGCCGCAAGCGAAGCGCTACCTCGCAGGCGAATGGCAGGACGCCGACTCGGGTCCGGGTGTCGGTCGGAGGATGTCGGTCAACATCCGCCCTGCGCGCCGCTAACGCACCAGAAGTTCAAACGGCGCCGGGTCTTCCCAGATGAAATTGCCGTCGGGCTGCCGGATCAGTTCGGGAAAATGGCCCGGCACGATACGATCGGCGCGCTCGAGAATGCGCTGGATCGTGCGCGTACCGACGTCGACTTCGTCGAACGCCATGTCGCAGCGTTTGAGAATCGCTTCTTTCGCGTATTTGATCGCGTCGCCGGCAACGATCACGCGGCCGCGGTCCGCGGTTTCGAGTTCGAGGCCGTAGCAGCCCGGCGTATGGCCCGGCGCCGGGAAGAAGTTGACCCCGGCGTCGAGTTGCCCTTCCCCGCTCAGAAACTCGACCTTCGACTTCGACAGTTGCTCGCGGATCCCCCACGGCAAAAGCTGGTCGTGCGGATGCGGGTGGGCCGCATATTCCCATTCGCGTTCGCTGACCACGAAGCGCGCGTGCGCGAACAGGTCGACGTTGTGCGCATGGTCGAAATGCAGATGCGACAGAAACACCGTGCCGATATCGGCCGGCGCGAGACCGCGATCGGAAAGCGCCTTCAGCAGCCCGAGCCGCGATATGTAGCCGCCCGTATCGAACAGGATCAGGCCGTCTTTGCCTCGAATCAGCGTGACATTAGCGATGCCGAGGAAGTCGTTTTTCAGACGCAGGTTGTTTCCCTGCACGAGAATCTCGTAGGTCGGTTTCATCCGGTCTCCGTTCCGGCTGGGCGGGCGCCATGAACGACGCACTCGTGCGATGCGCGCGCCTGAACGCATCGAGCGGCGGCACGATATGGTCGACGGCGAGTGCGACGAAACCTTCGCGGTCACCGCTGCGCAACTGCTCGATCATCGTCGCGTGATGCTCGCGCGAATGCGTGAGCAGTTGCGGGTCGCCGACGCCGTACCAGCGGATGCCGGTTGTCTCGACCCACAGTTTTTCGATCGTTTCGGCGAGGTACTGATTCGGGCAGGTCGCCCAGATGCGCCGGTGAAATGCGTCGTTGAGCACGTTCACCTGCAGCAGATTGCCCGCGTCGAGTTCGCGGCAATATTGGGCGTGGATCGCCTCGATTTCCGCAAGCGCCTCGGGTTGCGCCGGCATGGGAATACGCAAGGCCGCCTCGCGCTGCAGAATCATCCGGACCTCGTAGATCTGCTCGACCTGGGCAAGCGAGAAATCACGCACGATCACGCCGCGATTGGGCCGCCGCGTGACGAGGCCCATTCCCTCGAGTTGCATCAGCGCTGCGCGCAGCACGTGGCGCGACACCCCGAACTGCGCGCTGATCTCCTCTTCGACGAGCCGCTGATGCGGCCGCAGACGGCCAATGATGATGTCCGTCTTGATGCCCTCGACCAGTTGCGCCGCCTGTGTGTCCGTCCGTGTAACCAAGCCCTCTCCCTCGATCCGTTGTCGTCTGGGCGCTGCCGCAGCACGGCGGGCCCGCTTGCAGACATATGCCGCGCATTCTACCGGGCTCCATGGTTGACAGTATTGGCGTTTACCTTGATCACAATTAAATTGACAAAATTGTCGACAAAATCGAGACTCGGTCTCCGTCGCCTTCCGGCACTGCCGGATTGCAAGCCGAACAAACGCAATAAAAAGGACGCGGAGACATGCTTCGAACGGCCGAAACAAACGGCATCCAGACGCGCTATTCGCTGACCGGCCCGGCCGGCGCGCCGGTCGTCGTGCTGAGCCACGGACTGGCGGCGGATCTGTCGATGTGGCAGCCGCAGCTCGACGTGCTGTCGCACTCGTTCCGCGTGCTCGCCTACGACATCCGCGGCCACGGCGGATCGGGTGCGACGCCCGGCGAATACACGCTCGCGCTGCTCGCGCAAGACGTGCTCGCGCTGCTCGATACGCTCGATATCGACAAGGCTCATTACGTCGGCCTCTCGCTCGGCGGCATGATCGGCCAGCAATTCGGCGCCGCGCACGGCGAGCGGCTTGCGAGCCTCACGTTGTGCGCGACGACGAGCGACGCGCCGAAGGCCTCGTGGCAGGCGCGCATTATCGAAGCGCGCGAGACCGGCGTCCCGCCGCTCGTCGAAGCGACGGTCGACCGCTGGGTCACGCCCGCCTTCAGGCAGTCGCAACCCGAACTGATGGCGCAGATGCGCGCGATGGTCCTCGGCACCTCGCTCGACGGCTATCTCGGCTGCGCCGCGGCGATTCGCGATATGACGATCGCCGCAGGGCTCGGCCGCATCGCGGTGCCGACGCTCGTGATTGCCGGCGCAGCGGATACATCGACGCCGTTGGCCGTGCTCGAGCGCATCGCCAGCTCGATTCCGGGCGCCGAGTTGCAGATCGTCCCGGACGCAGCGCATATGCCGACGATGGAGCGCCCCGACCTGTGCAACACGCTGCTCGAATGCTTCCTGCTCGCGCACTCGCGCGGCTAGTCATCGTCTTTAGTAAGGAGTCCAACCATGTCAGGTCGTCTCTCCGGAAAGCGCATCGTCATCACGGGCGCCATCGGCAATATCGGCAAGGAAGCCGTGCGCAGCTTCGTCGCGGAAGGGGCGCGCGTCGTGATCGGCGATATCGATGAAAACGCTGGACGCGCCGTCGTCGCGGAGCTCGGCGGTGCGACGCATTTCGTCAAGGTCGACGTGAGCAGCGAAGCGAGCGTCGCGAATCTGCTTGCGCAAGGCGTCGAATGGCTCGGCGGCCTCGATGTGCTCGCGCAGAACGCGGGCCTGCAGCGCTCGGGGCCGATCGCGGAATTCAGTCAGACCGATTGGGACGCGCTCTTCGCGGTCAATGCGCGCGCCCATTTCTTCGGCGCGAAACACGCCGTTGCGCATCTGAAACGCTCAGGCAAAGGCTCGATCATCAATATGTCGTCGCTGGCCGGCAAGCGCGGCGGTCCCGGTCTTGTCGCCTACTCGGCGTCCAAGGGCGCGGTGATCGCGTTCACGACGGCGCTCGCGATGGAACTCGCGCCCGACGCGATCCGCGTCAATGCGATCTGCCCCGGCTGGGTCGACACCGCATTCAATCAGCCCGCGATCGACTTCATGGGCGGCGAGTCCGCGCAGCAGCAGAAAATCGCCGCGCTGGTGCCGCTCGGCCGTCAGGCGCGCGCCGACGAAATCGCGCCGCTATTCGTCTATCTCGCGTCGGACGAATCGGCCTACGTGACCGCGCAGTCGTTCGGCATCGACGGCGGTGTCTACAATGGCTGACGCGCTCGCACGGTCCGGGCCCGCATCGTCCGCGGGCGGCGCACCGAAAATTCTCGAGATCGGCGGCATCGCGAAGTCGTATGGCGCGACGGTCGCCGTGCGCCGCGTCTCGTTCGACATCGAACCGGGCGAGATCCACGCGCTGCTCGGCGAAAACGGCGCGGGCAAATCGACGATCGTCAAGGTGCTGTCGGGTATCGTCGCGCCGGACACCGGTTCGCTGACGCTCGACGGCCGTCCGTATGCGCCGGCCGATCCGATGGCCGCGCGCGCGGCAGGCGTCTCGACCGCGTTCCAGGAACTGAGCCTGCTGCCGAATCTGAGCGTCGCCGAAAACCTGATGCTGCCGCGCCAGGCGAAAGGCGCGGCGGGCCTCGTGTCGGTCGCGCGAAGCCGCGAACGCGCCGCCGCGATGCTCGCCGCCTACGGCCTCGCGCATATCCATCCCGGCGTGCCGGTGCGCTCGCTGTCGCTGGCCGAAAAGCAGCGCATCGAGATCATGCGCGCGGTCGCGCGCGAGCCACGGCTCCTCGTGCTCGACGAGCCAACCGCGGCGCTCGCCGATCCGCAATGGCTGTTCGACATTCTCGAGCGCCTCACGGCAGCCGGCACCGGCGTGCTGTACATCTCGCACCGGCTCTCCGAGGTGCGCCGCCTGTGCCGCCGCGGCACCGTGCTGCGCAATGGCGAAAGCATCGAGACCGTGTCGCTGGCCGGCATCGAAGACGCCGGCATCTTCCAGATGATGGTGGGCTCGGCGGCACGCGACGCGCACGCGGCGCGCCACGCGCCCAAAGCATCGCAGCCCGAAGCATTCGGCGTGAGGCACCTCGCCGGCGGCACGGTCGAGGACATCTCGCTGAGCGTCGGCAAGGGGGAAATCGTGGGCGTGGCCGCGCTCGAAGGGCAAGGCCAGCGCGATCTGTTCCGGATGCTGGCCGGGCTCGCGCCGGTGCGCAGCGGTGAAATCCGCATCGACGGCAAGCAGGTGCGCCTCGCAAGCCCTGCGGCCGCCGCGCAGGCCGGCATCGGCTTCGTCCCCGAAGAGCGCAAGACCGAAGGCGTGTTTCTCGGCTTGCGCACCGACACCAACATGACACTGCCGGTGCTCGGCCGGCTCGGCCGCTTCGGCATCATCGATCGCGCGCGCGAACAGGCCGCGGTCGACAGCGAAGCGGGCCGTGTCGATCTCGCGAGCCGCTATCTGAAGCTGAAAATCGGCGCGCTCTCGGGCGGCAACCAGCAGAAGGCGCTGATCGGCCGCGTGCTGATGTCGGGCGCGCGCTATCTGGTGCTGTTCGATCCGACGCGCGGCGTCGATGTCGGCACGAAGGCCGTGATCTACGACGTGATCCGCAACTTCGTCGCGCAAGGCGGCGCGGCGCTCGTCTATTCGACCGAACTGGCCGAACTCATTCATCTCGCCGACCGCTGCGTCGTGATCTACGGCGGGCGCGTGGCCGGCGAAGCGGCAGGCGAGCATCTCTCCGAAGCACGGCTGGTCGCGCTCGCGGCCGGACATGGAGCAAAGATCCAATGAACCACAGCCCCTCCTCTGCCGCGCCGTCTGCCCGCACGGGCCAGACGCTGCGCCCGGATCCCTGGTATCGGCGCACGCTCGGCGACGGCACGACCGTCATCATCGTGATCCTCGCGGTGTTGACCGTGATTTTCGCGGCCACGCAATCGGACGCGCTCAGCGCAACGGTGCTGACCGACATTCTCAACAACAGCCTGCCGCTCGCGCTTGCCGCGGCCGGCGGCACGCTCGTCGTGCTGACGCGCGGCTTCGATCTGTCGGTGGCCGGCGTCGTGTCGCTGACCAATGTGCTGGTCGCCGTGCACGGCGGCAGCGGTCCCGCGGGCGCGCTCGAAGGCGCCGCGATCGCGGTCGCCGCGGGTGCCGCGGTCGGCGCGGTCAACGGCTATCTGGTCGCGTACTGGAACCTGCAATCGATCGCGCTGACGCTTGCGTCGATGATCGTCTGCTCGGGCGTGACGCTGCTGATTCTCGATGCGCCGGGCGGCGACGTATCGGACTTCATGACATACACGATGACCGATCGCATCGGCGGCATCGTTCCGGTCGCGCTCGCGATCGCGGTCGCCGTCTACGCGCTGTGGCGCGTGTTGCGGCGGACCGACTGGGGCGTAGGGCTCTATGCGACCGGCGCCGACGAATCGGCCGCGCTGCTCGCTAGCGTGCCGGTCCGGCGCGTGAAGCTCGTCGCATACATGCTCGCGGGCGTCTGCTACGGGCTGGCCGGCTTCATGCTGACCGCGTTGACGTCGACCGGCACGCCGAACGCAGGCGACCCGTATCTGCTGCTCGTGTTCGCGGCCATCGCCCTCGGCGGCACGTCGTTCGCGGGCGGCCGCGGCGGCGTGGCCGGCTCGATGCTCGGCGCCCTCACGCTCACGCTGTTGCAGAAGGTGTTGTTTTCCACCGGCGTGTCGTCGTTCTACACCGGCATTTTCCAGGGCGTGGTGATGATCGCGGCGGTCGTGGTCGCCGTATTTTTCGCACGCGTCGCCACTCGCGCGGAGGCCCACGCATGACACAAACGCCATTGACCGGCGGCCGGCCCGCCGACACGCGCGATGGTCACCGCGCGCCCGGTTTGCTCGCCCGGCTCGATCGCGACGTGCGCACCGCGATCGCGCTGTTCGCAATCTCGTTCGCGCTGATCGTCGCGTCGCGCGCGCTCGGCCCGAATTTCGGCAGCCTCGCGCAGATGAAGGCGATTCTGGTGATCTCGAGCTTCCTGATGGTGGTCGCGTTCGGTCAGCAGATGGTGATTCTGCTTGGCGGCCTCGATCTGAGCATCGCGTCGATGATGACGCTCGGCGGCGTGCTCGCGTTCAAGTGGATCGGCGCATCGGACGCGGCCGTGGTCTGGGGCGTGCCCGCCATTCTGCTGATCACCGCGGCGCTCGGCGCCTTGAGCGGCATCGGCGTTAGCGTCGTGAAGATTCCGCCGTTCATCATGACGCTGGCGATGGGCGTGATCCTCTACGGCGTCACGCTCGGCTTCACGCAAGGCACGCCAACCGGGCAACCGTCGGCCGCGCTGTCGGCACTGTTCGCGAACACGTCCGCGGGCACGCCGATTCTTTATCTGATGGTGGTGGCGGTCGCGGCCGGCTGCTTCCTGCAGATGCGCACCGGCTTCGGCCGCAAGCTTTATGCGCTCGGCACGAATCCGACTGCCGCCTACGTTGCCGCGCTGCCCGTGCACCGGCTGACGATCGCCGCCTATGCGATCAGCGGCGCGAGCGCGGGACTTGCCGGCATCCTGATGCTCGGCTACGTGCGCGGCGTCACGCTGACGCTCGGCCAGAGCTACCTGCTGCCGTCGGTGGCGGCCGTCGTGATCGGCGGCACCTCGATTGTCGGCGGCCGCGGACTGTATCTCGGCGCCGCTGCCGGCGCCATCCTGCTCACCACGCTATCGACCATCGTCGCCTCGCTCGGCATCGCGCAAGGCTGGCGCACGATCGTCTACGGCGTCGTGATCTTCGTTGCGCTCGTGCTGTTGCGCGACGACCTCGCCACGCTCTTCAAGCGCAGTGGCATTGCCTCGAAATCAACACGATCCTGAAGCACCGCCCTGAAGACCGGGACATCCTAAAAGACATACGGAGGAAACATGAAAATCCGCTTCGCCCTTGCGCAATGCGCCGCCGCGCTAACCGTCGCAGCGTTTGCCGGCACCGCCGCACACGCGCAAACGCCGCCGAAAAAGTACAAGGTCTATCTGAGCATGAGCTACAGCGGCAACGGCTATCAGACCGAGACGTCGAACCTGATCAAGGCACTGGCGGCCACGCCTCCGTACGACAAGCTCGTGGAGCTGAAAACGGTGATTTCGGGCACCGACGTGCAGGCCCAGGCGGCCGCGTATCAAAGCATGGTGTCGGCCGGCGCCGACGCGATCATCACGTTCCCGATTTCATCGACGGGCCTGAACCGCGCGATTCACGAAGCGTGCGAAAAGCACGTGCTCGTGTACACCTACAGCGGCACCGTCACCGAGCCGTGCGCGCGCACGGTCAGCTACATCACGGCGGGCTTCGCGCAAAACACGGCGCAGTGGCTCGTCAACAAGCTCGACGGCAACGGCAATGTGTTCATCGATCGCGGCGTGGCGGGCAATTCGGTCGACAAGATGAATTACGACGGCGCCATGAGCGTGTTCAGGAAATATCCGAACATCAAGGTCGTCGCCGAGTACTACGGCATGTGGAATAGCCAGACGACGCAGCAGGAAACCGCCAAGGCACTTGCCGCGCACCCCGATGTCGACGCGATTTTCGGCGAGAACGGTGAAGATGGCATCGTCGCGGCGCTGCTCGCCAGCGGCCAGAAAAAGCTCGTGCCCGTGACGGGCGAGAACACCAATGGCTTCCGGCTTGCACTCGCGAATCCGGACCTGCGCAAGCGCGGGCTCGACGGTATCTCGTCGGGCGATCCGATCAACGTGTCGGGCTATGCGTTCAAGCTCATGATGGAAGAGCTGACCGGCAAGCGCAAAGTGACCGTGCACAATATCGAGTACCCGCTGCCGTGGGTGCCCGCCGACAAGGTGAAGGTCTGCACCCGCGACTCGTTCGTGAACGGCTGCAACGCATTTCCGTCGACGAAGGTGCCCGACTCGTTCAACACCGAAGTGTTCGATCCGGTGCTGACGCCCGAGTTGTCGCTGAATTCGGCGCTGCACGGCACGCCGACGCCGGGTGCGACGATTCAGCCGCTGCCGGCCAATGTCGTGAGGGAGGCGCCGAACGTGCCGGGCGTGAACTGCCAGCACTGCCAGGCGCCCGCGGATCTGTTCAAGCTGACGAAGGTATCGGCAACCGTCAAGCCTTGAGCGTCGCATGAACCATCGTCGGCATGCCGGGCGCGGCTTTACCGGGCCGCGCCCGGCATGCTGCGAATCGCATTGCCTTTTTCCGTTCGTTGTCTGCTGTCCATGGAGGTCGTTTTCGTGAGCATCCCCGTCTGCGCTCCTGCTCGCCCGCTATCGCGCGCGCCGAAAAGACGGCTGCCGGCCGGCACCGTCGACTGTCATTTCCACGTATTCGGTCCCGAGCAGCAATGGCCGTACGCGCCTGATCGCAGCTATACGCCGCCCGACGCGACGCTCGCCGATTACGAAGCGCTCGCGGACAGCTTCGGCATTGCGCGCTCGGTCATCATCCAGCCGAGCCCGTACGGCATGGATAACCGGCGCAGCCTGCAGGCGATCGCGGACAGCCGTCTGCCGATGCGCGCCGTGCTGGTGGTCGAACCCGACGTCGGCGATAACGATCTCGCCGAATTCCATCGGCTCGGCGCGCGCGGCGTGCGCCTCAATCTGCTGTTCGGCGCAGGCCTCGCGCTCGAAACCGCACAAACGCTCGCGCAACGGATTCGCGGGCTCGGCTGGCATCTGCAATTTCTCGCGGACGTGTCGACGCTTGCGGACCTGACGGGATTCGTGGAACGCCTCGGCGTGCCCGCCGTGTTCGACCACCTCGGCCACGTGCCGGCGCACAAGGGCATTCATGATGCGGGCTTCCGGAATCTGCTCGCGCTGGTTCGCGAAGGACTCGCATGGGTCAAGCTGTCGGGCACCTATCGCAGCACCGGACTTCGCGCGACGCCTTATGTCGATACGCGGCCGTTTATCGATGCGCTGATCGAGGCGAACCCGCGCCAGCTGGTATGGGGTACCGACTGGCCGCATCCGGCCCATCCGGTGCCGATGCCCGACGATGCGGACCTCATCGACCAGTTCGACGAATGGGTTGACGACACGGCCGTGCGACAGTCGATTTTCGTCGACAACCCGGAGCGGCTGTACGGCTTCGATCCCTATCGCCCATAACAGAAGTCCAATCGGGCGAGATCGACACGTCGTCAAATGCCAGGTTTGACGAATCGAAGTCCGATTGCAAGATGCGTTCTCGACAAGTGAAGGCATTCTCGCAGAATGAATAAACGTCGCAGGTTATATTGACGCGGCCACGTCAGCAAAAGCACTTCCTTCGTAACCCCCTCGAGAAGGAATTAACGGTGAACTCCGAAACGTTGAAGCCCACGATCGTGCTCGTGCACGGCGCTTTCGAAGACGCGTCCATCTGGAATGGAGTGATTCAGCGGCTGCAGCGGGACGGCTACCCGGTCGTGGCCTTCGCCAATCCGCTGCGGGGCGTGGGAGTCGACGCGGCGTATCTGCGCAGCATGCTGGACACGATCGAGGGATCGGTGATCCTCGTGGCGCACTCCTACGGCGGCGCCGTCATTACCGAGGCTGGCGCAGACGACCCCAAGGTCAAAGGCCTCGTCTATGCGGGGTCCATTTTGCCCGCGGCAGGCGAACCGCCGCGCGTGTTGATCGAACGCTTCCCCGGCAGCTCTTTCCTCACGTCCACCTATCCGGTTCCCTACACGCTGCCCGACGGCACCAGCGGCGCGTATGTCCTTTACCAGGCGGACAAGTTTCACAGCCAGACTGCCGCAGACGTGACAGATGGCGAAGCCGCCCTGATGATCGCTTCTCAGCGTCCGATGGACATGGCCTGTTTGACCGAGGCGCCGAGGTCGGCTGCCTGGACGAGCAAGCCCACCTGGCAAATCATCACGCTTCGCGATCTCGCTATCCCGCCGGCCGAACAGAAGTTCGAAGCCGAGCGGGCGCAATCGACCGTGATCGAGGTCGACGCTTCGCACGCCGTTACCGTCTCGAACCCGGACGTCGTCGCCGAGGTGATCGTACAGGCTGCCCGCGCAACCGCGGATTGACAGCGCCCCGGTCAGACGACGGCGGATCGCGTACTTCCCCTCCACGCGTCAGCGCGATACCGCGGCGAGGCCGGGCTAAACATCGCCCTGGCTTTCGTGCCAGGCCTCCCGATAAGCCGCAGGCACGTTGACCAACTTGTGCGCCCAATCAAAAAGGCTGTACGAGCAATAGTGCGGCATCGCGGCGATATCGAGGGCCTCCTCGATCGATCGGCCCTCGCCGATGGCTTTGCGCACGGTGCGATCGAGCTCGCGCAGATAGAGCAGCGGGAACTCGATATCCGCGGGACGCATCGGGCGACCGTGGCCCGGAATGATGGTGGCATCCTCGGGCAGGAATTCACGCACCCGGGTCAAGGTTGCGATTGTTTCCTTGTGCCGCCCTTCGAGGAGCCAGGGTAGCGCAGGAGACGGTGCCTGAATCATGTTGCCGACCCACAGCACTTTGGCATCGGGCGCCCATACGACGAGATCGCCGGGCGTTTGCGCGAAGCCGAAGTGACGCACTTCGACCACGCGACCGCCGAGATCGACGCTGAGCATTTCGGGCACGGCGATGTCCGCGGTCCGCGCCTGCACGCGCTCGATGCCCTTCCCCTTGCCCATCAGGCCGATCATGAAGCGGCGATCCTCCTCGAAACTGTCCGTCATGTAGCGCTGGGTCGCCGGATGCTGAATCACAACGGTGCTGTCGGGAAACAGGTAGTTCCCGTAGGCATGGTCGCCGTGATAACTGGTGTTGACGAGAAAACGTATCGGTTTGGCGGTCGCCTCGCGCACCAGTCCGATCAGCTGCGAGGCAAGATCGCCATTTAGCATGGACTCGACGACGAGCACACCGCGCTCCCCAATCACGAAACCGGCGGTGGTGCCGACGTGATCTTTGGCGAGCACATCGTCGGGCATCACCGCGAACACGCCGGGGCCCAGTTCTCTCGAAGTGAGGTTCACTCGCGAAGCATCCCACGGTGGGGCGCTTTCTTTGTCTTTCGTTTCTGTCATACCGTCCCGTCCGCATGGAATTCACCGCTTGCCGACGCCGACTCGCACGAGCTTTGCGAAGACGCTCTTCTGTTCACGTGCAAACTGGCAATGGATACCCGAAGATATCCGTTGCAACAGCTGTTCATGTCACGTTTCGCACTCTCATCGAGCGTGAAAGTGCGGACGGTCGAATTGAACAAGCCACGCCGGCGAGTGTGACCGGGGGACGCGCGCTTCGCCAACCGCGGCGAAGCGCATCGCCGCTTACAGCGAGTAGTACAGTTCGAATTCGACCGGGTGCGTGGTCATACGCACGCGCTGCAGTTCCGCTTCCTTCAGTTCCATGTAAGCGTCGAGCATCGCATCCGTGAACACACCGCCGCGCGTCAGGAATTCACGGTCCTTGTCGAGCGCTTCGAGCGCCTGGTCGAGGCCGGCACACACGGTCGGGATCTTTGCATCCTCTTCCGGCGG